>JBAZPZ010000092.1:0-7888 GCA_041645495.1 Fidelibacterota bacterium
ATTTCGGCTTTGAAAGCCGCCGGTGCGCAAGGCATTTTGGTCATTCCGATTGAAAAAATGATAATGTAGGATGCACAATGAAGATCATTAAATATCCACCGCGCAATCAATGGCCGGAACTCGCCGAACGGCCGGCAATTGCCAGTAAAATCCTGTTAAATACGGTGCAGGAAATCCTGGATGCTGTCAAAGTCAACGGCGACACTGCGCTCAGGCAGTTTTCCCGCAAATACGATAATGTCCGGCTGGATGAGATCGCAGTCAACCGCCGCGAGTTCGAAACCATTCTGACGGAAATCGACAACGAACTCAGGCAGGCTATTGAAACCGCGCGGGAAAATATCACAAAATTTCATGCGGCGCAGATGGAAAATGTCAAACGGATCGAGACGATGCCGGGCGTCGTTTGCTGGCGTAAAAGTCTGCCGATCGAAAAGGTCGGGTTATATATTCCGGGCGGATCGGCGCCGCTTTTTTCAACAGTGCTGATGCTGGGAATTCCGGCGCGTCTCGCCGGTTGCCGGGAGATCGTATTGTGCACGCCGCCCGCTAAAGACGGGCACATTCATCCGGTGATCCTGTACACCGCGCAGATTCTCGGTATCGAACGGATTTTCAAGGTCGGCGGAGCGCAGGCGATTGCGGCTATGGCTTACGGGACGCAGAGCATTCCGCGCGTCGATAAAATTTTCGGTCCCGGTAACCAGTACGTTACGCTCGCCAAGCAAATGGTCGGCACGCAGGGCGTGGCGATCGATATGCCCGCCGGCCCTTCGGAAGTGGCGGTCGTGGCAGATCGTTTCGCCAATCCGGAATTCGTGGCGGCCGACCTGCTTTCGCAGGCCGAACATGGCGCCGACAGCCAGGTGATCTGCCTGACGGATGACGCCGAATTAATTACGAAAATTATGCAAGCCGTCGTGAATCAATTGGCGGAATTGCCGCGCCGCGCAATCGCCGAAAAGTCTCTATCCAACAGCCGGATGATCCTGATGAACGATCTGGACGAGGCGCTGGAATTCGTGAATTGTTACGCGCCGGAGCATCTGATCCTCCAGACGCAGAATTCGGAGCAATTGGCGGAAAAAGTACTTAACGCCGGATCGGTTTTTCTCGGCGCATTTACGCCTGAGTCAGCCGGCGATTACGCTTCCGGCACCAATCATACTCTGCCGACCAACGGCTACGCCCGCAACTATAGCGGCGTCTCGGTTGACAGTTTTGTCAAGAAAGTTACCTTTCAGTCGATTTCCGCCGACGGTCTGCGCGGCATCGGCCCGGCCATCGAACGCATGGCTACCGAGGAAAAATTGCAAGCACACCGCTATGCTGTCCACATTCGCCTGAGTGCAATCGAAAAAGGAGCGAGCCGTGATTGATCTGACTCGATACGCCCGCCGCAATGTCATTAACCTGGAACCGTATTCCACCGCCCGCGACGATTACAGCGGCGAGATCGGTATTTTTCTCGACGCCAATGAAAATTCGCTCGGTAGTGCCACCGAAAGGGCATTCAACCGCTATCCCGATCCGCATCAGCGACAATTGAAACAGCGCATCGCGGAATTAAAAAATGTGCGTCCCGAACAGGTTTTCCTGGGTAACGGCAGTGACGAAGTCATCGACCTGCTGATCCGCGTCTTCGCCACGCCGGGTCGGGATCGGCTGATGATTCTGCCGCCGACTTACGGCATGTACGCCGTCAGCGCGGCCGCGAATGACATTGCCGTGATGCGCGTGCCGTTGACGCCGGAATTTGAAATCGACGTTCCCGTAGTGCTGAATCAGACTGTGGCCGTCAAGATGATTTTTCTCTGTTCGCCGAACAATCCGACAGGCAATTGCCTGCGGCCGGAGAATGTTTTCCGACTGCTCGAAAATTTCAACGGCATCGTCGTGATCGATGAAGCCTATGTCGATTTCGCACCAGAGAAAAGTTTTCTGCCGCGGCTGACGGAATTTAACAACTTAGTCGTCATGCAGACCTTTTCGAAAGCCTGGGGGCTGGCAAATCTGCGTCTGGGCATGGCCTTTGCCGATCCGCAGATCA
The DNA here is from genome assembly GCA_041645495.1 of Fidelibacterota bacterium. Classification (GTDB taxonomy): domain Bacteria; phylum Fidelibacterota; class UBA2242; order UBA2242; family UBA2242; genus 0-14-0-20-45-22. The sequence continues at coordinate 2,051 of JBAZPZ010000092.1, forward strand.
TCGATTGGCTGTCGCGCATCAAATACCCATACAATGTCAATGGTGTCACTCAGGAACTGGCGCTGGCGGCACTGGAACGCATTGATCGGAAAGACCAAATGGTGAACATCATCCTGAGCGAAAAAGTGCGACTTGTCAGAGAACTCAGCGATCTGAAAATTGTCGAAAATGTTTACGCTTCCGACGCCAATTTTTTATTGGTTAAATTTCGGGAGGCGCGCCGCGTGTTTGAATATTTGATCGCCCAAAAAATTATCGTGCGCGATCGCTCGCAGGCCACCCATTGCGAAAACTGCCTGCGGATCACGGTCGGTGCACCGCCGGAGAATGATATTTTAATTGCGAAACTGAAGGAATTTACGCAGTGAAAAAAGTTTTATTTATCGACCGGGACGGCACGCTGATCGTCGAGCCGCCCGATGAGCAGGTGGATTCGCTGGAGAAATTGGAGTTTGTGCCCGGCGCGATCACGGCCATGCAAAAGATCGCCGTCGAACTGGATTTCAAATTGGTCATGGTGACGAACCAGGATGGGCTCGGGACGTCGGCGTTCCCGGAAAAAGATTTCTGGCCGGCGCACAATAAAATGCTGAAGATATTGGCGGGCGAAGGCGTAGTATTCGACGAGATTTTGATCGACCGGAGCCTCCCGGCGGACAATGCGCCGACCCGCAAACCGCGTATCGGATTGCTGACCGAATATCTGAAAGGCGATTACGACCTGGCGAATTCCTGGGTGATCGGCGACCGCGCCGCCGACGTGCAATTAGCCAGAAATCTTGGTGCAAAGGCGATTTATCTTGGAGCGGACGTAGCAGTCGCGGCCGATTTCTCGGCCTGCAATTGGCAGGAAATCTATGAATTTCTGGCTGATGCCGATCGCACGGCGACAATCGAGCGTAAGACCAACGAAACAGACATTCGCCTGCAAATCCGGCTGAATAGCCGTGGCGTGACGCAAATCGACACCGGAATCGGTTTCCTCGATCACATGCTGAACCTGTTCGCCGCTCATTCCGGTTGCGATCTCGAACTGACGGCAAAGGGCGATCTGACGGTGGACGAACATCATACGGTCGAGGACATCGCGCTGGTTCTGGGCACCGGAATTTTACAGGCGCTGGGCGATAAAAAGGGCATCGAACGCTACGGTTTTCTCCTGCCGATGGACGAATCGCTGGCGCAGGTGGCACTGGATTTTTCCGGGCGGCGGGAATTTGTCTGGGAGTGCAAATTCAAGCGGGAATACGTCGGACAAATGCCGACCGAATTAGTGCGTCACTTTTTCAAGTCGTTTGCCGACGCGGCCGCCTGCAATCTGCACATTAAGGCCACCGGCGAGAACGAACATCACAAGATCGAAGCGATTTTCAAAGCCGTCGGCCGCTCAGTGAAAATGGCCGTGCGGCGCGATCCGGCCAACCGGCAAATTCCGAGCACGAAAGGCGTTCTATGAATGTCGTGATCGTCGAGTACAATGCTGGGAACATTCACTCGGTAAGGTTGGCGCTTCAACGGTTGGGCGTCGATCCGGTCGTCAGCGGCGATCCGGCGGTCATTCGCGCCGCCGATAAAGTCATTTTTCCGGGCGTAGGTGAAGCTTCCTCGGCGATGCAATTTATCCGGGCGAACGGCGTCGCCGATCTGTTACCGACTTTGCGTCAACCGACGCTCGGTATTTGCCTCGGCTTGCAGTTGATGTGCCGCGCTTCCGCCGAGAATGATACGCAATGTCTCGGCATTTTCAACGTCGCGGTTAACAAATTTCCGCCGCGCGACAAAGTGCCGCACATTGGTTGGAACACGCTGGGCAATTTGAAGGGCGATCTGTTCCGGAATGTCCCAAAGCAGGCATATGTCTATTTCGTGCACAGCTATTACGCCGAATTGAGTGCATTCACAACGGCGGAAACCGGCTACATCGTTCCGTTTTCGGCGGCTTTGCAGAAGGATAATTTCTACGCGGTGCAGTTTCATCCGGAGAAAAGCGGCGTGACCGGCGCGCAAATATTGAGGAATTTCCTGGAATTATGATTACGATTATACCGGCAATCGATATTATCGATGGCAGATGCGTGCGCCTCAGCCGGGGCGATTTTAACACGCAGAAAATTTACAACGAAAATCCGCTGGAGGTCGCCCGGCAATTCGCAGACGCCGGAATTACGCGCCTGCATCTCGTCGATCTGGACGGCGCCCGCCAGAAACGGGTCGTCAACTGGAAAGTGCTGGAAGGCATAACGTCCGGGACGTCCTTGCTAATTGATTTCGGCGGCGGCATCCGCACAGACGAGGACTTGCGAATTGCCTTCGAGAGCGGCGCCCGGCAAATCACGGTCGGGAGCATCGCCGTTATCGACCGAGCAAAAGTGGTCGATTGGCTGTCCGTTTTCGGCGGCGATAAAATCATCCTGGGCGCGGACGTCAACGAACGCAAACTCGCCATTCACGGCTGGCAGGAAAACGCTCAATTAGATTTGATGCCGTTTCTGGAAGATTATCAAAAACAAGGCGTCCGGCAAACGATCTGCACCGACATCGCGCGCGACGGGATGCTGAACGGCCCGGCCTTTGAACTTTACTGCGAAATCAAGCAGAAATTTCCAGATTTAGCACTGATCGCCAGCGGCGGCGTCAGCCGGATCGACGACGTTTATCAACTACAAGACGACGGAATCGACGGTGTTATCATCGGCAAGGCGCTGTATGAAGGACGGATTCACTTGCCGGAACTGAAAGGATTTTTATGTTAGCCAAGCGTATCATTCCGTGCCTTGATATCAAAGACGGCCAGACGGTGAAGGGTGTGAATTTTGTTAATATCCGGCATGCCGGCGATCCGGTCGAACTCGGTGCCGCTTACGCCGAGCAGGGTGCCGATGAACTGGTTTTTCTCGATATTACGGCTTCCGTCGAGAAACGCGGCACGTTCGTCGCGCTTGTGAAAGAAATCGCACGGCAGTTGAACATCCCGTTTACCGTGGGCGGCGGGGTGCGTGACGCGGATGACGTCGCCCGCCTGCTGAATGCCGGCGCCGATAAAATCACGATCAATACTGCCGCCGTTAACCAGCCGGATCTGATCGAAAAATTAGCCGGTCGCTTTGGCAGTCAGTGCGTCGTGGTGGCGATCGACACCAAACACACGGCGCACGGCGACATAGTTTACATTCACGGCGGGCGCACGCCGACTGATAGAATTACGCAGGAATGGGCGCGGCAGGTTACCGAACTCGGTGCCGGTGAAATTCTGCTGACTTCGATGGATCACGACGGCACGAAAAACGGCTTTGCGCTGGAAATCACACGTGAACTATCTGAAAAATTGCCGATCCCGGTGATCGCTTCAGGCGGAGCTGGCACGATGGCGCATTTTGCGGAAGTCTTCCGGGAAGGAAAGGCCGATGCGGCGCTCGCGGCCAGCGTTTTTCATTTCGGTGAAATTCCGATCCCGGCTTTGAAACGTTATTTAAAAGACAATGGAATCGAGGTGCGATTATGAAAATTGATTTCGATAAAAACGGCGGGTTGGTTCCGGCCATCATTCAGGATGCCAAAACCGGAAAAGTGTTGATGCTCGGTTACATGAATCACGCGTCGTACGAGCAGACCCTGGCTACCGGCCGGGTCACTTTCTTCAGTCGAAGTCGCCAAACGCTCTGGACCAAGGGCGAGACCTCCGGGAATTTTCTGGACGTCAAAGACATCCGCCTCGATTGCGACGGCGATACGCTTTTAATCAAAGTCAAACCGACCGGCCCGACCTGTCACACCGGCACCGATACCTGTTTCAACGAGGAGAATATCGCGCCGCGGCCGTTTATCTATGAACTGGAAAAAGTCATCCGCGACCGCCGGATTCATCCGCAGAATGGTTCCTACACCAATAAATTATTCGACGCCGGGGTCAATCGCATCGCTCAGAAAATCGGCGAAGAGGCGACGGAAGTCGTCATTGACGCCGTGACCGGCAATGTGCCGCGCATGCAGGAAGAGGTGGCGGATTTGTTTTACCATTTGCTGGTGCTATTGGCCGCGCAGGATGTGGCGCTGGATGATATAATGAATGTTCTGGAAAAACGGCATAAACAGTGACGGCGCTGATAGATTGAGAGTTAACATTTTAGTAAGATTTGTACCCCGAACAGGACTCGAACCTGTAACCACCTGCTTAGAAGGCAGATGCTCTATCCACTTGAGCTATCGGGGCAAAAGGGAAAAGTAAATCAAAGATGTCCGAGTCGGGGTGCTGAGATTTGAACTCAGGGCCTCCTGCTCCCAAAGCAGGCGCGCTAACCGGGCTGCGCTACACCCCGCGGATTAATTTTCAATTGCCAGATAACAATTACCAAATTCAGGAGATTTGCTGGGAAAGATTGCCGGCTTTCCAAATCCAATTTATAGGCGCTCTCGTCCTCTTGATTGATATATCGTCACACTACCAAATAACCCGCAAACTTATCGACTTATCGAGACATAAGTCAAGGTTAATCATATTCTCAATCACCGAATCGGAGTTGACAAAATAGAAAATAAATCGTATCTTGAGTTGCTTTGAAAAACGGAGAATTTAAAAGAAAGAGTGGTTGATTCCAGAGATGTTGGGAAAGAAGACGGTAAAAGATTCGAACCGGGCGTTGAGCAGGTACCTCGAAGAGATCGGAAAGTATAGTCCGCTCAAGCCAGACAAGGAAATCGAGCTGGCTCAGAGAATCCGAAAGGGAGAACACGGCGCTCTGAAAGAATTAGCCGAGGCGAATCTGCGTTTTGTCGTCAGCGTCGCCAAAGACTATCAGGGTCAGGGATTGCCGCTGACCGACCTAATCAACGAAGGAAATCTGGGCTTGATTAAAGCCGCCGCACGGTTCGACGAGACGCGCGGATTCAAATTCATTTCCTATGCCGTTTGGTGGATTCGCCAATCCATTCTTCAGGCGTTGGCTGAACATTCCCGCATCATTCGTCTTCCTCAAAACCGGGTCGGCATGATCAGTAAAATCACGAGAGAAGCGGAAATTCTCGAACATCAGTATGAGCGGACGCCTATGCAGGATGAAATCGCCACCGAGCTCGGCTTAAATACTAACGATGTAACGGATGCGATTAAAATATCCAAGCGGCATCATTCACTGGATACGCCGTTTCGCGAAGGCGAGGAGAATACGCTCATCGACGTTCTGCATGACCACGGGCAAAAACCACCTGATTCCCTTTTGATGACGGAGTCGCTCAAGCAGGAAATCCGTGATTCGCTGAACACGCTCAAAGACCGCGAGCGCGACGTGATCAAAATGTACTTCGGCATCGATAGGGAATATGCCTTGACGCTGAACGAGATCGGCGAGGTATTTAATCTCACACGCGAACGGGTACGGCAGATCAAGGAAAATGCCATCCGTCGTTTGCGCCACAAGTCCCGAAGTACCGAATTGAAACCCTATTTAGGTTAAAACGAAAGAGAGGTGAAACAAGTAACTCATGATAGAAGTCATCATTGGTTCACGTGAACCGCTAGAACGTGCACTTCGCCGTTTTAAGAGAAAATACGAAAAAGCGGGCATTCTAAAAGACCTCAAGAAAAACGAATTCTATGTCAAGCCCAGTGCGGAAAGACGGATGCGCCGTGCCAAAGCCGCCAAGCGTCAGATTCGGACCATGTATTATCAGGAAATTCCGCAAACCTGAAGAAACAGATCCCGAAACTTCGGGATTGGCTTTGTAACCGTACGAACCTTATCGCCTGTTTCGAGTGTTGGGACAGGCGATATTTTACAGGAGATATATGCTGATTGAAAGTCTGTCCGGCGTTCGCGCATACGACGACGAACTCACGGAAAA
>JBAZPZ010000093.1:0-7754 GCA_041645495.1 Fidelibacterota bacterium
TCATGAACTACATCTTTGGCTAAATCGCCCGTCCGAAGTGTAATCGTCAATTCGTCTGTTTTTGGACGAGAGATTGAAAGCCGGGAAGGCGCCAAGGTCTGAGTCGGTTCAACCAATCGAACATCTGCCGTCGCCATTTCTGCCGTGGCGGCGATGAGCAGGAGAACGGCAATGTTTAAAATTATTCGTTTCATCTGGCAAACTTCCGCGTCCAATTTACCCTTCGACCCGGTCGTGTGGTGTGATGGAAATCCAATTACTTCGTTTTACTTTTTTTCTGGAAGACTTTGGTGTTGAAAGAAAGCTGGAAGGAGAGTCCTGCCAGCCGCGAATTCTCCGTCGGAAAACCGTACTCCGTCACCGCCGGATATTTCGGATCGTTGTGCGGTTTCGGGCTGAACAGATATTCGATCGGCTGACCCTTGTCGAGATCGTGGAAATAGCCCATTTCGATGCCGACTTTTCGGGAAAAATTCAGTCCCACCAAAAATCCGACGCGTACGGAACGCTGATCGTTGATGCCGTGAGGAATGACCATCGCGCGGAAGCCGGTGTAGTAGGAATTTTGTGGTTTTCCGGAAAGCCTTTTTACCGAGTAATAGGTCATGTCGAAGTTGGAATTCGGTGTGATGGAAAAGGCGAAATTCAGGATGTCATAGGCATTTTTCCGGAAATAAACGACGCGGGAATAATCGATGCCGGTGCCGTAGATCGGAAGCCCGATGCGGACGCCGAAGTCACTGCTTTCCGACAAGCCTTTCCGATAGACGAACATCGGCAGAACGTTTTCCATCGAAAGCGTGATGCCGGTAAAGACTTCGCCTTTTTTTAGCGGGATCGGACTGATCGTCGGGTGCGCGGCGCATCCGCCAAGAAATAGAATCGTCAGCAGGAGCCATGCAAATCTATTCATTCTGATGTTTTTGTATGAAAAATTCATCGTGCATAAAATATCAATCATTTCGACGAATTCAAAATGACATTTACGATTCCCAGAATATCCTGCCGGTCAATATGACCGTCCGCGTTCCAATCGGCGGGAAATTTCTCCTGTTCGTCCGGCTGAACGCGATTGAGTGAAAAGCGAACGACGCGTAACAGATCGGTCACGTCGATAAAACCGTCCCGATTTACATCGCCTGCCAGACAATCTTTTTTCAGACGGATGTTTTGAATCGTCGAACCATTCGTTGTAACAACCACCGAATCGATCTCCGCGGCAAGAAATCCATCCGACACGATTTTCATCCGGTAAGTTCCGGGCGAACAGAGACGATAATAATCGCCGAGATCCGGATCGGTAACGACTTCTGAATTGTCGGCATCGTGGCCAATCAGCGTGATCGTTGCATTAAACGGCGTTCCAAACGGATCGGTGACGATCCCGTGAATCCCGGATTGCGCATTTTCGAGAAAATGGATGAGCGAGCATACATTCGCCTCCCAGTAATAATCCAGAGTCGAAGCGGCAGGCATTTTGATATCGGAAATTTCAATGGTGACTTCCCGGCCGTTTTGAAAATAGGTCATAAAATCCTGTCTGCCGCCGTGAACGGGATACCAGCAATAGCCGTTTGTGATGCCGTCGTCGAACTCTTCGTCATCGAAATAGCCGCTTCCGCCGAATTGCTGGGCTGTGTCGGCATATTGATGGGCGAGCGCCTGAAACCATTCATCGTCGGTATGAAGCCGCGCCCAGGTTTCCCACGGATAATTCACGACCTCGGCGCCGCAGTGAAAATTTGCAGACAGGACAAAACGATGCGCTTTTGCAAAATTTATCATTGCCGACGTTTCCGGCTGATAGATTTCTCCGTCCGGGTGCGCACCGTATGCCGGATCGGGAAAATTGCGATTCAGATCGACGCTGTTGGCATTATATCGCGTCGCGCCGAAAACCGTCGAGTTGCCGTTAGCATAGGTTCCGTCCGGATTGGCGAGCGGATTGATCCAGATTTCGGTGCTGTCGAGCAGGTTCGCGATGCGCGGATCGGCTGCATAATTCGTCAGTAAATAGTCGATCAGGCGAAGCATGAGAACGTAGCCGACAATCTCGTCGCCGTGCATTGTGGACGTCAACATCACTTCCGGCTCGGATTCTTCGGTATCGACATGATCCGAGATTTTCGCGAACAGGATTTGCCTGCCCTGTACCGAAGCGCCGGCGGAAACGATTTTACAGAGGTCGGGATGATTTGCCGCAAATTGATTCATCAGTTCGAGATAAGTTTCATATGTCGGATAGAATGTCCAGCCCAGCATTTCCGCGGCGGACTTCGCCGTTTTCGGTTCGATGAGTTTTCCGGGATGCGGTAAAATCTCGTAAGTGTATCCCAGCGTGGAGAATGCCGCAAATTCTTTCCGGTCGGCGTAGGCATAAACCGTCAGGTCGCGAACGTCATCGATGGAAATTACCCGCGTCAGTCGCTCGAGTTCGGTTCGGTTTTCGATCCTGAAGCGAAAATAGAATTCCGGCATGTCCGGCGGAATCGGCTCAGCGGCGAAAAGTGGAAAAACCGCCAGAAAAATCAGGCTCAGCAGAGTACCACCAATTTTCCCTGACCATCGCTGTTTCCACATTCCGTCGGAAAGTAGAAAATCCGGCGTAGTTTTACAAGGAATGTTTACTGAAATTTGGAGTGCTGTTCTAAATGTGGTTAACGATTTTTAACTCAGCATAATTAATAATTGCATCCGGTTGTCTGAAGTAATAAATTCTGGACAGAATAGCCAGAAGGTGAGAAATGAAAGGAACATGGCAAATCCAGGATGCGAAAAACAAGTTCAGCGAGGTGATTGGCGAGGCGTTGAAAAATGGTCCGCAGATTGTCACTAAACATGGCGAAGCCACGGCTGTGATTTTATCTATCCAGGACTTTAAAAAAATGCAACAGAAACGCTCGCGGATCACCGAGTTTTTTAGTTCTTCACCTTTGGCCGGTCTGGATTTGGAAATTGAACGCATGTCAGATAATCCACGATCGGCAGAATTGTGAAGTACCTTTTAGATACTTGTGTCATTTCCGAAATTGTACGCAAACAACCGGCTCCAAATGTCGTTCAATGGCTTGAAAGCATAGATGAAGACAATCTGTAACGCATTTTACCGCTTGATATTAGTGTGATGATTTCTTGGGGTAGGCAATTGGCCGCTCTTGAACTAAAAGGTCGAATCCTGCCGGCAATCGATTCTCTGATTGCCGCGACCGCAATCAGCCACGAATTAGTTCTGGTTACCAGAAATACCGCCGATTTCGAATCAGCGGGCGTGGAAATATTCAATCCCTGGGAATAGGAAGCAACATGTTCTTCGGATGGGAAAAATTATTCGGCAGTAGATTTTTAAAACATAACTAATGATCCGGGAATCAATGACCAATTTAGAGACCTATTTCGCAAAATATCGCCGCGGAATAATCGGTATCGATCAGGAATACGATTTTCCCGGAGGGCATTTGCCGATCCTGTATGCCGATTGGGCGGCCAGCGGGCGGCTTTACCGTCCGATCGAAGATTATATGGCCAACGTTCTTGGGCCGTACGTGGCCAATACCCATACCGAAACGACTCTGACCGGCACGATCATGACCGACGCTTATCATCAGGCGCACCGCATCATCAAACAGCATGTCAACGCTGACCCGGACGACATTCTGCTGTTCGCCGGATTTGGTATGACGGCGGTCATCAACAAATTCCAGCGACTGCTCGGTTTGCGTCTGCCGGACAAATTCCGGCAGAAAATCACGATCCCGAACGACGAAAAGGCGCTCGTCATTCTGACGCATATGGAGCATCATTCCAACCAGACGACCTGGGAGGAATGTTGTTGTGATACGATTCTACTCTGTAAAAAAACAGACGGCCTGCCCAATCTGGGTCACCTGCGTAACATCCTGGAATCGAACCGCGACCGCAAACTAATCATCGGTTCGTTTACGGCCTGCTCGAATGTCACCGGTCTGATCACGCCGATTCATGAGATGGCAGAGATTCTGCATGAATTCGGGCGACTCTGCTTCGTCGATTACTCGGCCTCGGCGCCGTATGTCGAGATGAATATGCATCCGGCCAAACCGGAGCAGAAATTAGACGCGATCTTCTTTTCGCCGCATAAATTTCTGGGCGGCCCGGGTTCATCCGGCGTGATCCTGTTCGATAAAAAACTGTACGACAACCGCATTCCGGATCATCCGGGCGGCGGAACCGTACTGTGGACGAATCCATGGGGCGAACATCATTTTTATTCCAATATTGAAGTGCGCGAGGATGGTGGAACTCCCGGTTTTCTTCAAGCCATCCGCGCCGCGCTGGCCATTTTATTAAAAGAGGAAATGGGCATAGCCAATCTCGTTACACGGGAACATGCTCTGACCGAACTGCTGTTGGTGGAACTCGCCCAAATTCCGGAAATAACCGTTCTGGAGGCGCAGAACCATAACCGCATCGGCTTTGTCTCGTTTTACAGCCGGTCGGTGCATTACAATCTGATCGTCCGTCTGCTCAATGACCGCTTCGGAATCCAGACGCGCGGCGGCTGTCAGTGTGCCGGAACTTACGGCCATGTTTTACTGCACATCGACGATAAACAGTCGAAGGAAATCACTAACCGCATTGACAAAGGCGACCTGAGCGGCAAGCCGGGTTGGGTGCGCATTTCCCTGCATCCGACGATGACCGAATCCGAAGTTCGCTATATCGCGGCGGCCGTCAATGCCATTATGCAAAACCAAGCCGATTGGGGTCGCGATTACCGGCTAAATCCCGAGACCGGCGACTTCGAGCATCCGGGTTATTCCAGAGCGAGCATCGACCTGAAATCGACTTTTAAAACCGTTTGAAATATACCGCCTGATGATTGCATCGGACCAGTTCGTAATTTTTTTCAACAAAATACTTGCGTTGAACTATGTGTGTAGTTATTTTACTACCGTTGTAGTAATAGGAGTATTTAAAATGGCAAAAAAAGAAAATTCACTGTCGGCGTTCGAATGGCAAATCATGGAGATTCTCTGGAATCGGGAAAGAGCGACCGTTCGGGATGTGTTTGAAAATTTAACCGGACAAGTCCGATAGTGTACAATTATTTTTAAACAAAACTGAAAGGAAAACGCGAGATGAAATACGTTAGGAATATACTGAAAATATCAATCCTTATGACAGGGATTGTTGTTATGGCTATTGCAATAATTACAATGACAGGTTGTGAAGATATTTCTTCAAATAAAGAAGTAGTCGGAATACCACAAACTCCAAGTAGAGAATTAACGCAACCCAAGTTCCCGGCTTTAGCAATGCATATTGTTTATCGGGAATTCATTAGCAGGCATCCAGAAATAAAAACTTTGAACGAACTCGATGAACAATTTCCATCTTATCTTGAAGATCGTTTAATTGAATTGTATCCAGAAGATGCATATATAGGGATGGTAGAAGAAGGAAAATCAGAACTTGAAGCCTTGAAAGCTGATTATGAAAAATACTCAAGTGATCTTGAACAGTATAATAAATCCATCCCTATCAATCTATTTAAAACTGTGGATGATTCAACCGGTGATGATGAAGAATGGCCGGAAGATTATAATGATGAAATGGGTTCAAATATGGATTATATCCCAACTCTTGAGCAGGAAACAGATTCGCTTCAGATGGTAGATGAAGAGATTCAATTATGGTTGGATATTGAAAACTTTGTTAATGATACCACCGGCGGATTAGCAAAAAAAGCAGACATTGATAGATTTATCCTTGCCAAAACAAACAGCTGGCTCACGCCTGCCTTAATTGCCTGTGGGGTAGCCACTTATGTGTATTGGCGCGTAAATCTATGCGCCGATAGAGCTTATAGTAGAGAGCGAAGTTACTTCGATGGTGACAACACATATGACACAAGGGGCGATGCCTTCAGACATACATTTGTAAGTATGCAATTGAGAAGATATTTGACTCAATTTATGTCTTGGCTCATTATGGATGGTCGGGAATGGTGGTTTTTGGATGACAATTATGCAGCCTATGAAATGGATTTGCATAACAATTATCTTGGCAGGACAGAGAAATACAGCCATTTTCGGGCTCATTGGTTTTGGGATATATATGATTGGGAGAAATGGGGACGTCGAGTAAGAGATTATATCAAAAATCAAAATAATAGAGAGTATATCCAAGAATGGGACTCCTATAATGAAGCTACACGTCAACATGATAAACCAGATTATGTAGCTCCAACCGAATCACAAGCAAAAGATCGTTCAGACAATGTCTCAAGTTGGAAATTTATTTATTTCGATTCTCAACCTACCGGTAATGCAGGATTGGAGAATTAGCATGTACAAGAAAAAATTAATAGTAAAGCCACTATTTCAAGGTTTTTGTTTACCTTTGTTGTCCATAATTCTTCTATCTTCTTGCTTTTTTCCAATTTTCAATGAAAAAACGTTTATAGAATATGATCTTTATAACCATAGTTCAGCAGATATTCTGGTTGTATTTTCAACTATCAAATCAGAAGGTATTGATAGTATTATTGTGTTTAGCCATATTGAAAGCAGAATCTATACACATGAATTAGAAGGTCATCAAGATAAACCTACTATTGATGAATTTTCATCTTATTTAAAATATTTCAAGATCTTCGTAAACGACACATTGGTCTATTCTCAGAATCCAACTGATATGAGTCAATGGAACGCTGATCGTGATCATTTTGATGATGAAATGATTTGGTATAATTATCAATTTAATGTCACTGATTCCTTGATAACACATGATTAAAGTCCATAATAATATGCACTTTAAAACACCTGCTGACTATGTTCCGGCTGGCAGGTGTTTTATTATATAATTCTACCCATTAGTGTCCGGTAAAAAGTTTAAAAACACTGGCACCCCCCCATTTCTTGTGGTAATTTATTGTGTCTAAAATAATGAATTACCGAGGAGTGCCCGATCGAAGATTACATCGCCAACACGCTTGGTCCGTACGTAGCTAATACCCATACCGAAACCACGCTAACAGGCACCATCATGACCGACGCCTACCATCAGGCGCATCACATCATCAAGCAACATATCAACGCTGGAACTGACGATATTCTGTTGTTCGCCGGATTCGGCATGACAGCCGTGATCAACAAATTTCAGCGTTTGCTCAATGACCGCTTCGGTATTCAGACGCGCGGCGGCTGTCAGTGCGCGGGAACTTATGGCCACGTTTTACTGCACATCGACGATAAACAGTCGAAGGAAATCACTAACCGCATTGACAAAGGCGACCTCAGCGGCAAGCCGGGTTGGGTGCGCATTTCCCTGCATCCGACGATGACCGAATCCGAAGTCCGCTATATCGCGGCGGCCGTCAATGCCATCATGCAAAACCAAGCCGATTGGGGTCGCGATTACCGGCTAAATCCCGAGACCGGCGACTTCGAGCATCCGGGATATTCCAGAGCCAGCATCGACCTGAAATCGACTTTTATAACCGCTTAAAGAATTTTATTCCGGGTTTAGTCCCCTGGCGTGTATATTTAGCACGATTTTAAAGGTATTGTATTGACCTTGTCAACGATAAAAAACTCGAAACATTCAAAGGAGCCTTCAAATGAGAAAAGCCGTATGTATCCTGAGTGGAGTTTTTCTGCTATTTATGTCTTGCAGTCATAAAAACGAAAATCCCTTTTTCAGCGAATTCGGTACGCCGTTCGAGACTCCGGCGTTCGACAAAATCAAAAACGAACATTATTTGCCCGCTTTCA
>JBAZPZ010000094.1:0-7573 GCA_041645495.1 Fidelibacterota bacterium
CGTTCATATCCCCAGTCGCCTTCAAAAAGCAGTTTCATCGGCTTGAATTCCGGGATGAACAGCATCTCGAGCGAGTGGTTGCCGTGGTGCAACTTCGCGTTGAGCATCGTAGTCGTACATCCGGATGTCGTCAAAATCCTGCAAAATGAAATACGACAAATCCAGCGGATTCACGATGTCGTTGATGAAATATCCGTCGGTCTTGCCCCAGACGACCTGCTGCTTGCCGAGCCTGAGATCGAGCCAATTGCCGTAAATATCGATATAGGCTTCCCGCAGATTCGGAATAGTCGTCGCGCTGTCGCCGATGTCGTTGGTGATGTCCAACTACGCAAAACCGGAAACATTTTCTCCGGAGATTTCCGTGTTCAGCCTCAGCCGGTTGCGGATCAACATGGCGTCCAGCGATTCATTCGTCCGAAACATGTCCTGATTGAGGACAAATCCGCGGAATGTCATCTGCGCCCACGCCGAACAGTCAAAACAGATCGCGAGAATTGCCGCCAGCCAAATCGTCGCCCGTTTCATTTGACGCCTCCGCGCTCCAAAACCGACGTCGTGAAAATCTGGTCGTCGATCAGAACGTCGTTTTTTGCTTCGATGATTTTCAGAACGGTCTTATGATTCGCGGAAAAATTGGTCATCTCCAGATTGAACTGCATCCAGACGCCGGAAACGTTTCGGATGTCTTCGGCTTTCAGCGTCTTGATGAGTTGACCTTTCCGGTCGTAGAAATCGACCTTGAGATGCACCCATTTATCAGGAATCACCCAGCCGATTTTCTTGCTGTACATGTCGTTTTTATCGACGGGAATAGATTCGATCTTGTAGCATTTCACGCCGTCGATTGTCTCTTCACCGAGCAACTTGTGCGTATCCTGATCGATGCCTCTGCCGCCCATATCGTCATAAGTAAAATCGGTCCCCATGAAGTATTCATTCTTGCTCTCACCCGCAATCCGCCGGACTTTCTTCAGCGCGGGCAGATAAAGCCAGCGGTCGTCGTCTTTTTTCGGATCGGAATAAGTCAGCATCAGCAGTCCGGTGCCGCGTTGCTCCGCCGGATTTCGGAGGATTTCCTCCAATAAGCAATCGGATTTGTATCGACGACGATTCGCGCGATGCCGGTGGAAACGGCGACGATCGCCAGCAAACAAATCACTAAAAACGGTTTCCGGAATCGAATGAAAAAATGTCCCCAAACCGTGAGAAACCGGCGTCGTCAAATATGAGAGAATCAGTCGGATGAGGCTGTCCTTGTCCGCTTTTGTATCCCGAATATATTCGACGAAATACTACGTCACGATCTGAATGCTGTAACTGTTGGCGATAGCAATCAGCATCACCGGAATCATCATCTCGACGAATGTCATTTTCACATGAAATAGAACCATCAGTCCCAGCGTGAATACGATGCTCATGATGACGACGACGAATGGTAAAAATGCGCCCGTCCAGCTCCGAAAACTGAAAACCAGCAACAGGATCATCAGAATAATGCCGTACGGAAAGAGTTTTTTCATGTCTGACGTCATGGTCGCCGAGACTTCCCGGCGGGTCAACGGCAATCCGGCAATATGAATCTGCTCCGGACCTTTGTATTTATGCTTGATCGTCATGAAAGTCTGATAAATTTCCTCGTCCGAGTTTTCGTGACTGGCGACGTTGAGAAACGCGACGATTCCCGCTTTCTTGAAGTCCGTCGATACCAGAGTGCCGTAAATCATTTTGTTATCGGAAATTCGCTTCTTCAGCGAGTCGATTTGCGATTCGTTCAACGGAAAATCTTCAATGAGTTCGCGCACCTCGAATCCGTCCGCCGTCGCCTGAACATCGGGAACGTTGGTAATCGAGGTCACCTGATTGACCGTGGCGAGTGTTTCGATTTCCGCCGTCATGGCTTCGATTTTTTCAAGCGTTCCCGGCGAAAAGATATTTTCCGATGTGAGGGAAACGACAACCAGATCGGAACCGCCGAACGTCTCTTCTATTTCTTTCATGGAACGAATGATCTCGAAATCCTGCGGCATCAGCGCCTTGACGTCTGGCTCGAGTTGTAATTGCGGAATGTTCCAGCCCATCAGCAATGTCATCAGAATGCTCACGGCGATGATCGTTCGCGGATATTTCAGGTCGAATTCGACGATCGCCCGGATCATTCGTCGTCCCCGTTTAGAAATCGATGGCACACAGCCGATCGAACTACATGATTAATTTGTCCCATCTTTCACCAATTTGTCGATGTTAAAATTCATATCTTTATTTAGAATACCGTTCATGGTCAGATCAATATACAAACCGATCGTGTCGGCAATCGAATAGGAAGAATTGAGAAAAAATTCCGGCTGGAAGACGGACTCGACTGATTTCAGGATGAGCGCGGTCACAAACCGGATGTCGATGTCTTTCCGGACGAATCCTAATTGCTGGGCTTTCTTGAAAGAATCGAGTAACATGGTAACGACCTCTTCACTGAACGCACCGACTTTTTTCCAGACTTGCGGATAGTGAATCTTGACGTCGTACATCGTTTGTGGGTTCATCGCGCAGAAATGTTTATAAACTGCTTTGACGACGAGAACGACGGCGTTCAGCGGCTGTTTATCATCCGGTTGAATGGCGCGGACGGTTTCAAAGATTTTATCATAATGGTAAATCAGGACGGATTCGATGAATTTGTCTTTTGTCGGAAAATGCTTATAAAGCGTCTTCTTGCTGATATGCAGGTCGGCAGCGATTTTCTCGACAGACAGATTGCGGAATCCGGACGCGAGGATCTGGCTCCGGGCATATTCGATGACGGATGTCATCTTCCCGCTTATATTTTCTAACTCCGATGGAAACGATTTTTGTTTCATACGTTTCCATTTTACTGCCTTAAAAGATGAAAATCAATAGTTATTTCAGATTCGGAAAAGAAAAACGGAGATTGTTTACCGTGACCATTCGGAACGCGGTAAAAATTTCTGCTACCTTAATCGTCTAAATCAGTATTCACTTGATTTCAGAATCACTCTGTTTAACGTCTTCTGATTTATTTCCTTTTAAGGACTGGATAAAAGCGTTTAAATCAATCAAAGGCATGATGATTTTAGAGTACTCATGATCGGAGTTTAAAATGACTAACATTCCTCTCGTATCGTTGATGGCGATTTGAAGCCATAATTTCATTACATCATCGCTAACGGTAAATTGCCCGCTTTCTTTAAAATTCAGTGCACTTCGAAAATTCTTGACCCCGTACTTATGAAGCGTTTCGATCCCAAATAACACGTGATCGTTTTTTAGGTAATCCATATTTAGGATGATTGAAAAAAACTCCTCATTCGGCACCAATTCAAATTTGACATTTAATCTGCCCTGCCCGTGCAGAACATCATTTTCACTAAATCCAAATTCGCGATAATCGTTTTGAACAAAGTTGTTTTTCCGTATCTCGACTAATTTGAATTGTATCGGCTCAATGGATGGACTGGTTTTGCGGTCTTCGCTCATGATTAAGACTTACCTATAATGGAATATTTGGCTTTAGGTTCTCTGATTGTTATGCATCCTGAATTTGGGGTAATTTCCGGGTGAAAATATTGGCCCGGATAAACATTCATGGGAGGATTTACATAAACCACTTTCGGTCTACTCTTCATATCTTGGAGTTGATCGCGGGAAATGATCACAATGTCCATTCCAATGGCCTCAGCTATTTCGACCATTTTCAAAACCGAGATATTTGGATTCTTATTGAACATCTGAGTAATCGCCGCGCGCGACTTTCCTAATTTTTTCGCCAAATCCGCCCTCGTAATGTTCTTTTCTTCCATATAAGTTAGGACATGATGATAGAATTCATAAATCAGTCCCCAGGCTTTTTCTTCCGCATCTGGTTTTGTAGCAAAAAACTCATGAAGTCTCTGCACAGAATCTTTCGAACTCTCGGACATATCTCTCCCTTTTTCTATCGATACTCTTGTAAACATTATCTGGCAATGAATCCGTTTTCTTTTCACGGTAATCAAAAAACACGATGTTTTTCCCACATCTGATGAAAAAGAAAAAACGATGCGGAGGCGGCTTAACCTCTCCATACGGATAAGCCTTGATTCGCCACGTTAAATGAGGACTTTTAAAATTTTCTACAATCATCATATATCGGATTAAACGTCTGATCTGTTTCCGTTTTTCAGCGGGTAAATTCTCTAAAATATCCGCAATCCTGCATCGCTTACCTTCATAAATAAAAAATACCCGAAATAGCGGTACATCACCGGCCTCCAAAAAATCGAGTACTTCTTCAAATCTCATCCTATTCTTAACCGAACTCAATTAACGCCCATATGTTAATCTATACATTAACAACCTGCAACAAATATTTATTCTTTCACCCACGCTTTGACCAAATGACAATTGAATATTTCCACAAACGTCATATCTGAATATTTGTACGCTTCATTCATAACATCGTCAGAATCACAGATTACGCTGATTTATGGATTTCACAGATTTCCTTTTCCAATCTCATTTTCCACAATCAGCGAAATCAGCGTAATCCGCTTAATCAGCGATTCAGACATTTTTCTGCTCCATCAGCGCAATTCATGTAATCAACGTGATCTTCTGCGCAACCGATAATCTTGCGGGTAATATCTGAATATTTGTACTCTTCACTCATAAAATCGTCAGAATCACAGATTACACTGATTTAAGGATTTCACAGATTTCCTTTTCCAATCTCATTTTCCACAATCAGCGAAATCAGCGTAATCCGCTTAATCAGCGATTCAGACATTTTTCCCCTCCACCACCGTGATCTCCTCATCCGTCAACCCGTACACCGTCTGCACTGTGATTTTTCTGATTTTCTGATTGACTCTGATTTTAATATCACTTACTCCCATAATCATAGTTCAAGACTCTTTTTCTTGCCTCTCAGTGTTATCTTATTCTTAGTTGAAAATGTCGTTAAAATAACTATTGCATTAATCAAAAATATTCCATACTCTTATCCAGTCTCATTTGCCATGTGTAAAAAGAGAACTTCGCCGCCGAAAGGCGGCGATTGCATTTTCATCGGCTGACTTCCCGATATTTATCTAGTAATTGTCTCCTTTTCCTATTGCCATCAATATAATGTGCTGAAATAAGAAAATAAACATTTCCAAAATTATGTTCCCTTTTGATAAACACCGCTAAATAGTCAAAGTTATAAAGCCAAACATATGCGAATATCTTATTGAATTCTCGATATTCAAAGAATCGTACTTCAGTATCTAAATAATAGTCAATTGAGGGTCTCAACCAGGGAAGTCTTTCTGCTCTTCTTGGGTCAAAATACCTGACACGTTGAGATTTTTCTTCACGTTCGATAAGATGCCAGAATCCCTCTTCGAATCCTTTTTCTCCAATTTTTCGATTATACCATACCTGTAGGTTGTTAAGTCTTACCGGACCTTGTTTAAAATCTCTACAAAATATTTCATATAAATGGGCAAATACTTCATCTATATCACCGCTGCAATCAACCATTTCCGGCAGCCATATTGGTTTTTCTGTGATCACGCACATGGTCGGGGTCTCCAGATAAAAATATTAAATTTATCTTCGGATGGCAGGGTGCTTTTTAGAAGAGAAAATCCTGATTGCTTAGCGATTTGATTAATTACCTTTATCTTCCCTCGGTTTGCGTTAAGCCCGCGATGAAGGTATGCCAACGCGCCAATTAACAGGTCGGTCAATTGAAGTATTTCGACTTCGTGAGACCTTACCAATTGAATTTTGGTAATAATTTCTCTTGAGAAGTCATATTGATCATTGCATAACACCTCATGCAATTTTTCGATTTTCTGGCCTCCCCGGGTATCTTTATAATCAAGGTAAATCCGGTATTTATTTCGTTTGTTAATGATTTCTTTTAACATTTCGAAATACATTTTATAGTACCATTTGTCATGATCCTGATTGAATTTCTCATGATTCAGTCGAGGCTTATTCAGAATCACCAGACCTCTAAAATGCAGATCATTTTTTGCGAAAAAGTAATCTATCAAATCTTGATAGAATCCGACTTTTGAATCTGAAACTTTGATCCATTTGATCTCAAATTGTCTTGATAGATCATGTTTCTCTTTTATACCTCTAATTTCTTCGAAAATTTCATCCTTCCGAATCGCTGGACACCATACCGCACCGAGCGCCATCACGTCAATGTGATCATGCTCCAGGTGACAACTCTCGTCGCAGTAAATATTGAATACTCGCATAGTCAGTCCCCTATTTCCTTCCCCATCCTGTACTTAATATCATAATTGATGATGAAGTCTATAACCGTCCGACACCGGGATTTTCTGGATTCCCGGATTACCACGATTAAAGAAACAAACTCTCAACTTGTTCACAATCTTAATCCTGTCCATCCTTTAATTGTCTGAACCACGATTCATAGGATTTACGGATTACCTGGATTAAAGAAACAGACTCATAACTTTTCACGATTTTAATCCTGTCCATCATTTAATCTGAAAAATCCCGGTTCAGACATTTTTCACCACCGCTTTCTTTGCAACTATAGAAATCTAAAAATCACTCGCTTAGCGATATGACAAAAAATGCTCTTCAAGCAATTTGACACAATCCGTTGGATTTTCTCCAATATGAACCTGGCGGCTGGGTTTTCGTAATAACTTGTCAATTTCATCTTTTTTTCGGTTAGTTAACCCCATATTTGTGGCATATATTTCAACATCATCGGGTAGAATTTTGGGAATATCTAATACCTGAAGATTATCTTCTGCAAAACCAAAACCCAGAAAAAAGATTCTTTTTGCCTTTTGTATTTCGGCTTTTGCCAGTTCCGCATTTGGGTTTTCACGCTCTTCTTTAATGACAAAAAGATTATCGACTAACTGATTTATGTCGTACTCATTTAGTCGGGAACCGTATTCAACACTATTTGAGTTTTGCCATGGCAAATTCCCAATTGTACCATACACATGAATAATTGGAATCGATAAAATTTCCTCAGTCAAAATATCAGTACTCATTTCGGTATAATGACTGGTCAAAGACATATGTAAAAAATGCTCTAGAGAGCGATCGTAATTAAAGGTGACAAAACTAACATGGTTTTTATTTATCTGACAATTCTTTGGCCCTCTGAAATCTTTTATCAGTTCGTTAAATAAATCTTTGTACCAATCCTGTTTTCTATATTCGATATCAACTTCGTAAAGAAATCTGCTTAAATGTTCTTTAAGTGCAATTGACAGTAAAATAGCTTTCTTACCTGGAGATAAAAAACTGGGATTGTCAGTAAGATATCTATCTATTGAAAGCCCCGGTCCTTTTCGAAAATTCCCACGGAACTTTTCGGTATCATCAACGATTTTTTTAATCGCCCAATTAATACGATTTCTATCTAAGGGTGATTGTCTATAATTCTCAGTTGCCCAGTTTTTTAAATTATTCTCGAAATGCTCTATGATATCCTTGTTTAGTTGGTCGGCTGTCGGAAATTTATAAGGAACACTCGCTCCCGCACCTAAAATGAAAACTGTTTGTCTTTCAATCATTTTTTTATTTG
>JBAZPZ010000095.1:0-7528 GCA_041645495.1 Fidelibacterota bacterium
AGAATGTACCGGTTTATTTTTTCATCGATGTAAATATCGTTGACGACTTTCCGGGCGCGTTTCAGGTCTTCGGGCGAGATGACCGGATTGACGACGATCTCTCCGTTCGTCGTCGCCATTCGCTTCATGATTTCCAATTCTTCTTCTTTACTCGGATAGGAAATGACGACTTTCAGCATGAATCGGTCAACCTGCGCTTCCGGCAACGGATAAGTGCCTTCCTGCTCGATCGGATTTTGCGTCGCCAGAACGAGAAACGGATCGTCGAGTCGATGCGTATTTTCGCCGATGGTTACCTGCCGTTCCTGCATCGCTTCGAGAAGCGCCGATTGCACTTTGGCGGGCGAGCGGTTGATTTCGTCGGCAAGGATAATATTGCTGAAAATCGGTCCCTTTTTCGTCTCAAATGCGCCGGATTTTTGGTTGTAAATCATCGTTCCGATCAGATCGGCCGGCAACAGATCGGGCGTAAACTGGATTCTCCGGAAAGAAGTATGAATGACTTTAGCCAGCGTGCTGACGGTCAGGGATTTGGCAAGACCGGGGACGCCTTCCAGCAGAATGTGTCCGTTGCAGAGCATCCCGATAATAAGCCGGTCAACCATATGGTTTTGACCGACGATCACTTTGCCGACTTCCTGCCGGATTCCGGAAATAAACGAACTTTCCTGCCGGATTCTTTCATTCATTTCAGTCAGATTAAAACTCATAGATCGTGCCTCGTCTATTTTTTCTTGATGTTTTTCAGTTCAGGAATTTCGTCCAACGATTTTCCCAGGTTTTCGAGTTCCCATTGTGCCGACGGAACCAGAATGTTATCCGGATATTTTTGGATAAATTCGGTGTACGTTTCCCTGGCTTTGGCAAGATCTTTCATTTCGTTGGCATACATGTAACCGATCATAAACAGTGCATTGGGAGCCTTTTCCGATGTCGGATATTTCTCAATAATTCTCTCATAAGTTTTGATCGCCCTGGGAAGATCGTTCAGGTTGTTTTTATAGATTTCCGACAGCGCAAACAGCGTCGGGACGGCAAGTGTGTCTTCCGGATAGAATTTGATCAGATTCTCGTATTCTTTGACGCATCCTTTAAAATCCTGATCCTGATAACAGGCGATGCCCGCGTCCCAGAATCCTTGCGCGCTCTTATCCGGTTTTCCGCATCCGATCACGACTAAAACCATCAACGCCGTCAGAATTATGATTGCTTTTCTACTCATTGTTGTTTTCCTCCCTGAAAATTTAAGTACATTTCCGATGATAAATAACTGCGCCTAAGTTAATCAATTCGTCCTTTTCGGTCAATTCCCAAAAACGAATCTGCGGCTTATACCGGCGACTCTCCGGCTTTGTTCCGACCACTTTTTTTGAAAACGATGTTCCCATCTTTCAGGTCGATGTGAACGGTATCTCCCGCGCCGAATTTTTCTTCCAAAATCATCGACGCCAGCGGATCGAGAAGATGCTTCTGCAGAGTCCGTTTCACCGGTCGTGCGCCGTAGATCGGATCCCAACTGGCTTGGGCGATCATTGACCGCGCTGATTTTGACAAAACCGTCTCGATGCCCATCGCTTTCATTCTTGCCGAGAGTCGATCGAACTGGCGCTGAACGATCTGGTCGATTTCCGACGGCAACAGCGGCATGAAGACGATGATTTCGTCCACACGATTCAGAAATTCCGGCTTGAGATATTGCTTCAGTTGGCTCAAAACCGTTTCCTGGATAGTTGCATAAATTACGCCGATATTCTCTTCGGTTACGCCGGCAGTTTGTCCCATGATCGTCTGCGAGCCAAGGTTGGAAGTCATGATGATGATGGAATTTTTAAAATTAGCGACTCGTCCTTTATTGTCGGTCAGTCTGCCGTCTTCCAGAACCTGAAGCAGAATATTGAAAACGTCTGGGTGCGCTTTTTCGATTTCATCAAGCAGAATGACCGAGTACGGTTTCCGACGAATCGCTTCCGTCAGTTGTCCGCCTTCATCATAACCGACATAGCCGGGAGGCGCGCCGATCAGCCGGGACACCGAATGTTTTTCCATATATTCGGACATGTCGATTCGGATGATGGCGTTTTCATCGTTGAACAGA
This sequence comes from Fidelibacterota bacterium, assembly GCA_041645495.1. Classification (GTDB taxonomy): domain Bacteria; phylum Fidelibacterota; class UBA2242; order UBA2242; family UBA2242; genus 0-14-0-20-45-22. The sequence continues at coordinate 2,096 of JBAZPZ010000095.1, forward strand.
ACTTCCGCTAATGCTTTCGCCGTTTCGGTCTTGCCGACGCCGGTCGAGCCGGTGAAAATAAACGTCGCCAGCGGGCGATTCTCGTCCTGCAATCCGGCGCGTGCGCGTCGAACTGCGTTGGCGACAGCGGTCACCGCTTCATTCTGCCCGACGACCCGCCGATGGATTTCGTCTTCGATGTGAAGCAGTTTCCGGCGTTCGCTTTCCACCAAACGGGAAACCGGAATATGCGTCCATTTGGAAATGATTTCGGCAATGTCTTCTTCGGTCACCTCTTCTCTCAGCAAGGCGCGACCGCTCTGCTTTTGAACCAACAACGCCTTTTCGTTCTCCAGATCGCGGTTCAGTGACGGCAGTTCCGAGTGTTTGATCTGAGCCGCACGTTCCCAATTACCTTCGCGCTCCGCCTTGTCGCCTTCGAGTTTCAACGTGTCAATTTTTTTCTTGAGTTCGTTGATTTGTCCGATGTGGCGCTTTTCTTCTTCCCAACGACCTCTCAACGTGGTTGAAATTTCTTTCTGTTGCGCCAGTTCCTTCTGGATTTTCTGATAACGTTCCTGCGACTCCGGGATATCTTTTTCCTTCGCCAGCGCACGACTCTCGATTTCCATCTGACTGATCTTCCGCTCGACTTCATCCAATTCAGCGGGAAGTGAATCGATTTCCAGGCGCAGACGGCTGGCCGCTTCGTCGATCAAATCGATCGCCTTGTCCGGCAAAAAACGGTCAGTGATGTACCGATGCGAGAGTTCTACCGCCGCGATCAATGCCGCGTCCTTGATTCGGATTCCATGATGAATTTCGTACTTGTCCTTGATGCCGCGCAAAATGGAGATGGAATCCTCGACGGAAGGTTCATCGACGAGAACCGGTTGAAACCGACGTTCCAGCGCCTTGTCCTTCTCGATATATTTGCGGTATTCGTCCAGCGTCGTGGCGCCGATGCAACGCATCTCGCCGCGCGCCAGCGCCGGTTTTAGCAGATTCGACGCATCGACGGAACCTTCCGCCGCTCCTGCTCCGACAACAGTATGAATTTCATCGATAAAAAGAATAATTTGTCCTTCTGCCTCAGTTATCTCGCGGATCACCGATTTCAGACGGTCTTCAAATTCGCCTCGGTATTTCGCGCCGGCGATCAATGCGCCCATGTCCAATGCCATCACGCGCTTGTTTTTAATCCCTTCCGGGACGTCCTGAACGACAATCCTTAACGCCAATCCTTCAGCGATCGCCGTCTTGCCGACGCCCGGATCGCCGATGAGAACCGGATTATTTTTCGTGCGACGCGTCAAGACCTGAAGCACACGGCGGATTTCGTCTTCTCTGCCGATGACCGGATCGAGTTTTCCCTTTCTCGCCAGATCGTTCAAATCCCGGCAATAGCGTTTCAGCGCCTGATATTTGTCCTCCGGCGTCTGGTCTTTAACCTGTTGACTGCCGCGGATTTCCTTCAAGGCGGACAACAGCGTTTCTTGTGTGATGCCGTTTTTCTTAAACAGCACCTTCAGTTCGTCTTTGGCGGTTTCCTGCAACGCCAAAATAAGATGTTCGACGCTGATGTATTCGTCCTGTAATTGTTTGGCGAACGCCTCGGCTGATCGAAACATCTGATCCGACAGCGTGCTGATATACGGTTGACCGACGGCGCCGGTGATTTTGGGAAAGCGCTCGGTCATGCGCTCGACTTCTTCCTTGATCGGATTGGTATTTCCGACAATTTTTTGCAGGACGACGTAGCCGATGTTGTCGGGCGTCGTTAAAACGGCTGAAAAAAAATGCTCCGGCTGGATTTCCTGATTATTCAAATTGATCGCCAGTTCAAAGGCATTTTTGACGATCTCCTGTGCTTTAATCGTCAGTTTATCATACGAAATCATGTTATTCCTCCTTTTTCTAAAATGAGTAGGGAATCCCGAATTGGATTTGCCACAAATTTTTCTTTTTAGAGAGCGTTTTCGGATTGAGTCTCTTCGCATAGTCAATCCGAATCGGACCCAAGGGAGAAGCAATAGTCAAGCCAAATCCTGTGTTCCAGCAATAGGTTTGAGATTTGAGAGCGGAAAAACTGTCAGCCAGATTACCACCGTCGATAAACACTTCACCGCCGATCAGCCAGAAGAGCGGAAAGCGAATTTCGGCGTTGGTCAGCACTTTGATGTCTTTGCCAATCGCGGTTCCGTCCAACGTGCCGTCGTCGGTGATCAGCTTGCGTTCAGGCCAGCCGCGGAGACTCGTTTCTCCGCCGAGATAAAATTTTTCATAAACCGGCGTCTCTTTTTTAGTAAAAGAGGTCATCCATCCAACCTTTGCGCGACCGGCCACGACAAAAGGTCCAAACAGGTTGAAATATTGGCTGAAGGCGGTCTCCAATTTGAAATAATCCTGCGTTCCACCCAACGCCAGACCGACAATTTTTCCGGTAAAAGTCGTCAGCGTGCCGTTTTTCGGAAAGAGAAAATTGTCCCGGTAATCCCGGCGCAGGTTGAATGAGATCGCCCGTTCCAATTCGGACTCGGAATAGTCACCCGGCGCGGGATCGTATTTCCAGCGAATGCCTTGCATTTGGAGAGTAGTCTTCAGATAAAAACGCTTATTCGGTTGATAGATTACGGCGGCTTCACCACCGAAGCTCGTCTTTTCCTGCTCTTCGAGCAGCTGGTTTTCTACAAAAAGCCGAAATGTGTTGGACGACCGAAATCCGAGCAACCACGGTTCAACCCAGAGCACCTCCGCCTCTGTCATCGGGCGGGAAAGAATATTTGTCAGATTCAGTGACGTGGTGGTGGTGACTGAAGTGCTCAAGCGGCTTCCTCTGCCAAACATGTTCCGGTGTAACCATTCGCCGGTCAGTTCGACCGATGTGTAGGGTTCACTTCCGGGCGAAATACCGCGATCCTGACCGAGACCGAAATCCAGTCCGAGGTAGTGCATATCAAGTTCCCGCACGTCGGCAATCAAATTCAGCGTTTGTTTGACCGTGTCGATGTCCGACAGACGAATATTCGCACTGGAAAACAGGCCAGTTTCAAAAATGTGCCGCTTCGACAGTTCCAATTTCTCCTGAGAATAGAAATCTCCGGGTTGGAAAACGATCTCCCGCCGGATAGGTTTTGTCTTGACCTTTTGGTTATTGACGATTTTTATTTCGCCGATCCTCATCGACTGATTCTCCGTGATCGAAATCGTCAGATGAATGCCGTCGTTGATGGTCAGCGAATCGGAGATGACGACCAGCGGTTTCCCGATATTGGCATACTCGTAGGCGATCGCCTTGATTCCCGCGCGGATCTGGATCGGATTGTACGGTTTGCCGGTCTTATGTTGAAGTAACAACAGGATTTTTTCCTCCTCGAGTGATTTTGCGCCCCGGACTGTGATGTCCTTTAAAAAATACTGATCTCCCTCCCGAATCGAATAATAGAGATCGACATTGCCGTTCTCGAAAACCTTAAAAGAATCTTTCACCGAACAACAGAGATACCCTTCTTTAACGTACAGAGACTCGATCAATAACCGGTCCAATTCGATGAGCCGCCGGGTAAAGGTTTTAGTCCGAGTAAACTGTTTGTCTTTCAGGTTCATTTTTCGCTTCAGATAGCGTTTGGAATATTTTTTATTCCCGTCAATGTATATTTTTCGGACGACGTATTCGGTCGGCGTAAAGCTGTTTTTCGCCGGAAGCGCAAGTCCCTGCCCCGATAATAAAAGACAGAGAAGGATGAAGTAAACTATTCGGTTAGAAACTGACGATCTCAATAATGGTATTTATATTGATAATTGATACGTACAAGGCCGTTCTGATCCACGTCGCCGACAAGCGATGTATATCGGTTAATGCGATATTCCAGACCGTATTGCTGGTTCGGTTCGATTAGCGAAAAATTTCGTTCATAGGTGACGAACAGATTCGGAGCCAGCTTTTGGCCCAGCATGACGCTCCATTGATCCGTCGATTGGTTAGTAAACAAGTTGCCCTTCGTACGCAATTCGAACTCATCCAATCCGCTGAAACGGCTGATACTTTTTTCGAGTTGTCGCTCAAAATACGTTCCGATAAAGTTCAACGCATCGGATGAGAACCTGTCCTGACCGCCATTGTCCTCGCTAGTACTGCCGGTTAGCGTCAGAAACATCAAAATGTCGCTTTGGGAGTAGTTTGAGGACTCAAAAGCGAGAAGCGGTTGTTCCAGATCGCCGGTCAGATAGACGGTGGCATATTCATTTTTGTCGCTTGAAATACTTTTCGTTGAATCGGTTTTGGTATAGGAAGCAAGATCGACCCGCGCCTCGATATCCAGAGTCGGATTAAATTCGATCGGGTCAAAAATGATCGAACCGCGGACAATGTCGAATTCCCATCCGTAATAGAAAAATTTGCCCTTGCGGACATCCAGCGTCCCGGAAAATCGGAACGGTTCGGAACCGTTTCGGATGATCCACATCTCGCCCGATAGGTCGGTGTCCAACTGGCTGTTTCTGAAGTACAAATTGCCCGGGATGATCGAGTGAATATTAATATTCGTATAGGTGGAACTGGGTTTAACCTTTTCCAGAATCGGTTCGGCCGCCTGAAACTCATTCCGAATGATGAAATCTGTGACATCCACATCACCCTCGATATCGATCGTATCGCGTCCGGATATGCTAAACTCGCCATCGATGATGCCTTCCTGTTCGGCTAACAGCGTCCGTATGTACAGCCCTTTCCCGACGGCTTTCAGTTTATAATCAGGCCGGAAAAATCGTGTAAAATCGATTTGCCCCGAAATGGTCAGATTGGGTTCGCGATCGGTGACTTTCGGTGGAAAGAAAACGTCCAATGTCATGGTCTTCAGTTTCGATTTCGCCTGATCGAGTTTATTGCGGGACACAGGTTTGAACATGTGTGCATTCATCGAAACAATGTCCAAAACATCGTTGCTCATCAGCGCGCTTCCTTCGATTCCTGTAATCGGATTCTCCAACATCGAAATTTTCAGAACGCCGTTTTTAACGCTGACGTTGCCGGAGCGAACCGGATGTTTGGGCGTGCCCGCAAAACTCAAGGCAATGTTGAAATCGCCCGTCATGTTTTCGACGTCTTCAAGATAGTTTGTCAGAAATGTGAGCGAATTCGAATGCTGTGAAATATTCAAACTCATCGATGAATCCGCGTTGTATGTAAACACAGGTGGAACGAACTGGATCGTGAATGGCAAAAAGCCTTTTCCTTTCGTCGTGCCCGCTTCCTCCTTGAGTGTGAGATCGGAAAAAACGAACCGCGACTTTTGATATTGCCCTTTTATCGCCAATTCTTCTCCCCGCATTTTGTCAAAAACCGGATCGGCGACAGTTAGATCATAATCGATCACCGGCGCATCCATTCGATTCTTAACCTCGATCTTGCCGGATATTTTGCCGTCTTTCGGAATTTTCGACAGGAAAACGGGA
>JBAZPZ010000096.1:0-7513 GCA_041645495.1 Fidelibacterota bacterium
CCAATGCCCAAACTTCAGGAGCGGTTCCCATTTGATGACGGCCAGCAGGAGGCCCACCGGAACCATAATGCCGGTGAATAACCACTGGAGCGAGTAACTGCAACTACTTAAAACCACTGTCGGGAACGATCGAATTCTATTCATATTCTTTCTATCGATTAACCAAGCGCCCGCAGATTCTAAGAAAAAGTGAGGGAATATTCAATATGTATTTTTTCGATTTCAGACGGAAAAGATTCAAGACGAAGATTTAAAGTCGGGTCAACCTGGTTACAACCTCGATATGCGGCGTATGAGGAAAAAGATCGATCGGTTGAACGGATTCGATGCGGTAACCGCCCAGTTGATTTATGGTTTTGAGGTCGCGAACCTGCGTGGACGGATTGCAGGAAACGTAGATGATGCGGGATGGATTCAGCGGCAAAATGTCCTGAACAAGTTTGGGATGCATACCGACGCGCGGCGGGTCGATGACCAACACGTCCGGTGTCGGCAAATCATGAAGCAGTTCCGGGGATTTCCGGAACAACTGATCGAGATCGCCCAGAATGAACCGGGCGTTGTCGATGTTGTTTCGCGAGGCGTTTTCCATCGCGTCTTGAATCGCCGACGGTACGATCTCGAAGCCGACGACCTGTTTAGCGGCGCTTGCTAAAAAGAGCGCGATACTTCCCGTTCCGCAGTACAAATCCCAGACCGTTTCAGTCTTCCGGATATCGGTGGCGTCTCGAATGGTTTCGTATAATTTTTCCGCCATCCCGGTATTCGTCTGGAAGAACGAAGCGGGAGAAATCTTGAATGATAAACTGCCGAGTTTTTCTTCGATGGAATCCTGTCCGAAAAGCAGATTCGTTTTCTCGCCGATCGTCGTTCCGGAAACCGCCCGCGTGACCGTATTGACGACGGAGACAAGATTGGGAAGAGCCTTGCTCAACCCGGCGATCAAAGGTTCAAAGATTTTGGGCAAATCGTCGCGTGTGACGATATTGATCATCAAATTGCCGGTGTGTTCGCCTTTCCGGAGAACCAGATGCCTTAAGAAACCGTCGTGTCGGATGGCGTCGAAAGCGGGGAGGCGGTTTTCGAGGGCGAAAGCGCGAACCAACCGGAGAACCGTCGGCGTCTCTTCCGGGGCAATCAGACAATCGTCGATGTCGATGGCTTTCATGTAGTTGCCCGGAACGCGCAGGCCGAGTGCAAAATCTTCCGGTTTTTCGGCGTCGGTCTGTCCGATTCGCCATCGTCGGTTGGAAAATGCAAATTCCATTTTATTGCGATAGCGAAATGTCTTTTCCGAAGGAATTGTCGGCCGAACTTCGACGTCCGCAAATTGTCCGAGATGCTGGTAGATTTCGACGATCTGCCGATGGAAATATTCGGTTTGCGCTTGATAAGAAATGTTCTGATGTTTACAGCCGCCGCAATGATGAAAATACGGGCAAAGCGCCGGAATTTCCTGCTCGCCCGGTTTGATGACCTCGCGTATTTTGGCTTCGGCAAAAGTCGATTTCGCCTGCGTGATCTGAGCGCTCACGATCTGTCCCGGAACCGCTTCGTTGCCGACGAAAATGATATAATCGTCAACGCTGGCAATGCCCGCGCCGCCGAAAGCCAGCCGATCGATCTTCAACTCGATAATTTGATTTTTACGAACGGGACGCGTATCATAGCGATCGGTTGAATTTGAATTGGCGGATGTAGGAGTGTTCATGCGAATCGGAAGACCGTTAAAAAGTAATATTCACGTCGTCGATCTGGGAAGAATCCATGAATTTTTGTGCGTAGGCGAGATAGATTTTCTTCTCGACGAAAATCCTGAAAAGTTCCGGATCGATGTGGCGGTCTTTGGCCATGAACATCATGATCTTCATCGCTTCCGACAGCGTTTTGCCTTTTTTGTATGGACGGTCTTTCGCGGTCAGCGCCTCGAAAATGTCAGCCAGCGCCATGATCTTGGACTGCGGCGTCAGCGTTTCTTCGGTCAAATGATTCGGATAGCCGGTGCCGTCGAGTTTTTCATGATGTGCGCCGGCGATCTCCGGAATACGGCGGAGTTTTTTAGGATAAGGTAATTTTTCAAGCATTTTAATCGTCACGACGACGTGGTTGTTGATGATCTGGCGCTCCTTTTCGGTCAACGTTCCGCGCTGGATGCTGAGATTCGTCACTTCGTCGTCGTTCAGGATCGGTTCGACCGAATTCTCAACCGCGATTCGGTTCTCTGAAATTTGCCGGATTTTGGCGATTTTTTCCGGCGCCATGAATTCGCCGCCCGTGTTCGCGGTCTTGACGAACTGGTAGTCAGCCTCGATTTGCCGGATTCGTTCCTGTAATTCGTTATCGATCTGACTGAAATCGCCTATTCCGGCGGCTTTGAGTTTTTCTTTGAGAAAGGCGATCGTCGCGTCGCGCTTGAGGATTTCGAATCTGGCCTGAACGGTGTTCAACCGATCGTAAATCGTTTCGAGTTTGGTGGATTTATCGACGACATATTCGGGTGTGGTAATCTTGCCGACGTCGTGCATCCACGAGGCGATCCGCAATTCTTTGAGGTTGTCGGCGTCGAACCGGACGTCGGCGTATTTTCCGGTATCGATGGTATTGATTTCCTGTGCGATCATCATCGTCAGTTCGGCGACGCGCTGAATATGACCGGCCGTGTAGGGCGATTTTTCGTCGATGGCGGACGCGATGACCTGAATGAACGATTCGAACAATTTTTCGAGGTCGTGAATCAGGCGCGTATTGGTGATGGAAACCGCCGCCTGAGAAGCGAGCGAAACGATGAGTTCCTCCGCGGCGTGCGAAAAGGGAATGACCTCGCCCGAGAGATGATCGATGGCGTTGAGAATCTGCACGACACCGATGATCTCGTTCTCATGATTTCGCATCGGAACGACGAGCATGGATTTGGAGCGATAGCCGGTTTTGCTGTCGAAGGCGCGCGTGCCGGTAAAATCGAAACCTTTCACGTCGTACACGTCGGGAATGTTGACGGTCTGGCCGGTCAGGGCGACATGCGCGCAGACCATCGCATGATTCGGTGCGCCGTTTTCGAGGTACAGTTTGACCGGATACCAGTTGATCGGATTCGCCGATGTTCCGCCCATGCTGATCTTCAGTGAGTTCGTTTTGACGATCTCGAACCGCAGGTTTTTTTGATCGTCGTTCATCATGTACAGCGTTCCGGCGTCGGCGTTGGTGAACAACATGGCTTGCTCAAGAATCATCTGAAGAAGTTTCGGCAGGTCGTGTTCGGCGGAAAGCGCCGCGCCGATTTTGGATAAATCCCGAACCGTTTTGCAGAGCTGTGCGACGTAGGACCGGATTTCATCCGGACTCGCGGCCATCGCTACGGACAGGCGCGGATCGTCGGAAAACTCGCAGATCGGATTGGCTATGTCACTCTTTTTTTCTTTGTTTATCATTGATTTTTATTTGAGTGAGATTTATCGATGAAACGTCTCGCATATTTCATCCATCCTGAATCTTTCTTTTCCGTCAATAGCCAGATCGTGCCCATGCCGATGAAAACCGCCATCAGTAAAGCGATCGCTCGCGCTTGAGACGATCCGGATTCGATGAGTTCGATGATGGTCTGAATGCCGCAAAAACCGATTCCCGTATAAAAATAGGATGGAATATTGTCTCGGAGAAAATAGATGACTCCGATTGAAATCCAGATGATAATCAGTCCGAATGAAAGCGCATTCGCCAGATATCCCGTCACCGTCTGAATTCCTGTCGGTTGAAAAATGAGTGTCAATGCGCCGAGCATAAAAATCCGGTAAATCGGTTTTGACAAGCCGTTCGTCACCAGCCAGACGACGATTGCCAGAAATCCGCCCAGCGCAATTCCCCGGACGATCGGCGAGACGACGGCGGATATGAATGGCAGAGAATAAGATAGATAATGTGGTATCGAAAAAGTCGAGGCGAATTCCTGAGGCACATAGTTCGCAATGAGCCAGTAGCGGATTTGCATCACGCCGAGAATTCCCGCGATTACGACAACCGCTCCCCAAACCGCATCTTCGGAATTCAAAACGCGCTGTTCCTTTTTGAAAGAGTTACCGGTGGTTGGATACAAGACGAGAAACGAAGCCATTATCAGAATCAATCCGCCTCCGAATCCCATGGCTTTGAAAATAGAAATGACGGCGTACGCGATCTTCCACACGCCAAACGACCAGCTGGTATCGTAGTCGAGAGCGGCGTAACGTAAAGAGGTCATCTGATTGATGAAAATCAATGCCGCGAGAATCGTTGCGACGATAAGTGGCGTTTTCCAGCGGATCCTGAAACGATCGACTTTTTTCAAGATGACAGATACCGCCGCGAAAACAACGCCGACACCGGTTAATATCATGAGCCATAGCCGGATCGTTTGTGCCGTCGTTTGCTGCGTTTCGGTGCGAACCCACTCTTCGGGGAGTTTATACAGAATTTCAAAAGTCGAGACATCATCGCCCTTGACCACGCATTTGAGCCGGAGATGCGCATCTTCGACGTCGGCGGGGTGATCTTTATTGGATTCCCAGACGAACGTGAAATCCGTTCGGTTTTTCAATTTCACGGATGAAGATTCGACGAGATTGAAATCACCCAAACGGTAATCTTGCTGGGTCAGATATTCCTCGGCTCGGAATCGGGCGCTTTCCAGACTCAGCGAGAAATCGGACGCATCTTCGTCCAGCGCATGATCGAAACCGACGACCGCATTGTCCATCGGATGAATATAAATCTGGTATTCCTCTTTTTGGAGCGGCTTGAAAAAGCGAATGCTCCAGACGGATACGTTTTTTAGATTTTGGGCAAGAATCGTGTTCAGTTTTTGGGTGGAGGATTTTTCCAGAACATACTGACCTTGAAGGGATTCGTAGTAACTATCCAATCCGGCGGCGTACTGAAAACTCTCCGGATCGACGCCGCGTTTTGTTAAGAAAATTTTCGCGGTGTTGACGGCTTCGGCGGGTGAAACCGAATAACGGTAAAATTCTCCGATGCGCTCGACCGGCACAAAAAGAACCAGAACGAAAAGAAAAATGAGAAACAGACCGGTCTTTTTCCGTTTGACGGATAAAGATTCGTAGATATGCGGCGGCAGATGAATTTCGATGCTTTCCGTCTTGTGTGGTTCCGGCTCCGGATTTTGTGTCTCATTCAGTAAAGGCGTGATGTCGGAAAAAGTGCGTCGGCGAAAGTATGAGATCAGGTTGTAAATCACCGGAACGAGAATGATGAACGCGGAGGCGATCGCAGTGACGATCAAATACGGATCGCTTGTCTTGATCAGGATGAATGAGGTGTAAAGCGCGTCAACCGTGTAATGCCAGATCAGGACGGTCAGAATATCGAATTTAAGAAAGATGATCCCGATGAAAATACCGAACAATCCGACTTCAAATCCGCGAATCCAGAAAGGTTGGTTGGGATAATTGGCGTGCGCAAAACCCCAGATCACCGCCGGAATCAAAACGGCCAGCGTCCGGGATTTCAGGATTTTTTCGAAAAACGGGATCGAGAACATTCGGAATGAAAATTCCTCGGTCACGGCTGGAAGGAAGCCGGTCAATAGCACAAAAAACCACGGAAAAACGGTATTCAGGACGTCCGAATACGAAATATCGGCCGGCGCCCAGACGCCATGATCTTTACCGATCAGGTAAAAAATCGTCTGAAACGCCATAAAAACGATGGCGAGTGAAATGCCGATAACGGCGCTCATCAGAAACGATTTACTCCGAATTCCCGGGAGAGTAAAGGTGCCGGTCAGTGAAAGTTTTTTCGGGTAGCGGCTTCTGTAAAGTGCCTCTCCGGCGCCCGTCACGATGAGGACGAGAATCCCGTAAAATATTGCCTGAAAGAAAGCTTTCAAGACGATCGATCCGTAAAAATTGCTCAGCGTTTGATTGGTGTCGAACTGAAACATCAAAACCGGGATTTCATTCAGGACGGAAAGTAACTGAAGCGTGAATGCGATCCCGCCGAAAATAAAAGCGGTTTTGAGATGCAAATTCTTTCGCGATAACTGCCGGAAAAACGCGACAAGCGCCGCTATGAGAATCAACGCGTAAAAGAAGAACGCGGCGAAGGAGGTGGTCGTGTTCAGGGAGCGCAGATGCTGATAGTCGCGTGTCCATTGCTCGGAAACTTTCAGATACTCGCGGAACTCGCCGATTTGATTTCCTTGAACTGTGACATCGAAACGATAGGTTGCATCATGGATTTCGATGCCTCTTTTTTTGTAAGTGAACAGGTAATCGATGCGGTTCGGCTTGACCTGCGTTTTTTCTTCCAGAAATTCCCATCGTTTCAGGTCGATTTTAAGAATATCTGCCAGAAACCGGTTGCATTGCCGTTTGGCTTGATCGATTGAAATGCTCGGCGAGGCCGTCTCTTCCGGGATCGTATGCTCGAAAAGTGTAACGCTTCCGTCGGGAGAAATGTTGACTTTCAGTTCCTCTTTGGAGAGCGGTTTGAACCATCGGTTCGACCACCGCCAGATTTTGAAATCCTCGTTAAGCAGACTTCTCGACTCCTCGATGCCGACCTCTTTTTCCAGAAAAGTCTTTGACTGATCGTCATAGTCGAAAGCGACGGCGTGATGATAATCCAAAATTGAAATATCCATCCGCTGCAGGAATTGTTCGGCAACTTGCCGGGACTCTTTTCTGTCCACATCGAAGCGAATCGTCTGCTCTGGGAACGCCTTGCCGTAGTTTTTGTATTCAAAAAATCCGGCACCGATCAGACAGAGGAGGCTGATGAAAAGGAGAATTCGATCTTTAGGGCTCAGGCGCTGTTCCATAACTCGTTTAATTGGGTTTCATAACGACACTTGGTAAAATAATCGGAATTTCGATAAAAACAAAAGACTCCGTTGTAAAACGGAGTCTTTGAACATTTTTAAAAGAAAATAGTCGGTATAAAAAAAAGGGAATTAGCCTTTTCTTCCGCGAGCCATTTTCGCACGGGAAACGTCGCCGGCTTTGTCCACGAAGTAGAGATAACCTTTCTCTCTCTTCACGCCACATTTTGCCATAACGACTGCGCCGCCGCCTTTTTCGCCACCGCGCGCCATTTTCGAACGAGCCACATCTCCATTCTTGTCAAGGTAGTAGAGGTAGCCCTTTTCCTTCTTGACGCCACATTTTGCAACTTTTTCTGCCATGATAAAACCTCCTTATTGATTAACTACACAAACATCATTCGTTGACTAAATGTTAATAGACAGAATTTTAAATGTCAAGAGTTTCTTCCGTCGGAACGAAAAATATTTTCAGACGGTGACGGTTTTGTTGGTATATCAGGCCAGTTAACGTGTTAAAAACAAGCCGTTTAGAAAAATTTGCTACATCTTTTCTTTCTTTTACGGTTAAAATCACGACGATGAGCGAGCAGGTTGAAGTAGTAATTAAGTGAAATCGGTTTGGCCGGACACGCCGATCATCATCGTGACCTACGTGAATTTGGCTGTCGCTTTTTTGAAATGCAAAGATTCCGGGATCAT
>JBAZPZ010000097.1:0-7315 GCA_041645495.1 Fidelibacterota bacterium
ACATCAATCAGTTGCCGTCGATCATTTCTGAAAGAACGCTCGCTGTCATGCCGATTCACATGTTCGGTTTGCCGTGTGCGGTCGAGCCAATCCTCGCTCTTGCTGAACATCGCGGTTTCTTTGTCGTGGAAGATGCGGCATCTTCGCTGGGAACGACTATCGGCGGTAAACAGACCGGCACGATCGCGCCGTTTGGATTCTATTCGCTAAATCGCGGAAAAAACATCTCAACGATGGCGGGCGGAATCATCGTCTGGAAAGAGAGCCGGTACAAAGAAAAAATAGAAAAACTTGTCGCGGATTTGCAGACGTTGCCGCCGCACGCGCAGGCGATCATGACGCTGAAAATGATCGGGCTGAGTCTGGCGGTTCGGCCGCTTTTTTACTCGTGGCTCGCACCCGCTATTTCCCGATTCAAATACACGACGCTACACACGCATTTCGATTCCTTTCAATTCACGACAATGCAGGCGGGATTGGGAAAAACTCTCTGGAAACGGGCAGACGACCTCACGCGGCGGCGTCAGGAGAATGGAGAAGCATTGACGGCGATTTTCCGAAACAAAGACGGTTTTACGATTCCGTCGATTCCGGCAAAAGCGGCAGTCGCTTTCAATCAATTCCCCGTCGTCATTCACGATCCGGACAGAAGAAAAACGCTCGTTGATCGGCTGTTCGCCCGAGGCATCGAAACGACTTATTTGTACGAAAAACCGCTTCACCACTTTTTCCCCGAACTGAATCCCGGCGGTGACGCATTTCCCAACGCCACCTATTTTGCGGAACATTTGTTACTCATTCCGCCGCACGCGCAAATTTGCCCATCGATCATCGAGAAAATCCGAAATGCCGTCGAATCCGTCTGACCGAAAATCCCGGAAAGTACTGTTGCTCATCACGCGCCTTGATCGCGGCGGCTCGGCGGAAGTGACATTACAGTTAGCGACCGGACTCGTGGAAAAAGGCTACAAAGTCGAGTTGATTTTCGGGAAAACCGTCGAGCCAGGTTTCGATCCGGTAGAATATGCCGAAAAACACAGATTTGCCCTTTTATTCATTCCGTCGTTAGTTCGTTCGTTGAATCCGATTCTGGACTTTGTCGCGTTCCTTCAAATTTACCGGGCAATTCTCCGGTTTAGGCCAGCAATCCTTCACACAAACACTTCCAAAGCCGGTTTTCTGGGACGATTCGCCGGTCGGCTGGCGCGCGTTCCGATCATCGTTCACTCGACGCACGGGCATATTTTTTACGGTTATTATTCCGGACGAATCAGCCGGGTTTTCGTTTATCTGGAAATTCTCGCCGCGCATTGTTGCGATAGAATCCTGAATCTGACCGAACGCGGAATGAACGATCATATTCGCGAGCGGATTGCGAAACCGGAAAAATTCATCGTTTCGTCATGCGGCATCGAACTCGATCGGTTTTATCGGACGCCGCTCCAAAAGCGTTCATCGGACGAGATCGTCGTCTGCTGGGCAGGTCGGGCGGTGTTGGTAAAGAACCTGCCGATGTTCATCAAAGCCGCTGGAATTTTACAAGAAAAACGCGTGCCGGTTCGATGCGTTATTGCAGGCGACGGCGAAACGTTGAAGGAGTGCCGGAAACTCGCATCTGATTTGCAGTTATGCAATATACAATTTCTTGGTTTTCGACAGGATTTGCCAGAGATTTTTGCCGCCAGCAATCTATTCATTCTTACCTCACTGAATGAAGGATTCGGTCGCGTCATCATCGAAGCAATGGCGTCCGGTTTGCCGGTCATCGCCACGTGTGTCGGCGGCGTTCCGGAAATAATTTACGAGGGCATCAATGGATTTTTAATTCCATCCGACGACGAAAAACAATTAGCCGACGCCATTGAAAAACTCGTAATTAACGAATCGTTACGAAAACAGATCGGATCGAACAACAAAAAAGTTGCGGAATATTACTCGCTGACCAATTATATTAACCGAGTGTGTGCCATTTACCAGGAATTAGTAAGACAGAAGGAGCGCTTGCATGAGACCCCTTGCTAAAATTTTCCTGTTCGTCATCTCGCTCAATGTCTGCCTTTTTCCACAGGCCAACGACAAATATATTCGCCTGAAAACCGGCATTCACTTCGACTCCAAAGTCAGCGGCGGGAAGTATGATCTCGTCGAACTTGGTGCGATTGTCGATCGGAGCGATCTGGACGTCGCGATCATCACGGATCACGACAACATGAAAGTCAGTTACGGCATTGCGCCATTCCAGAACCTTTTGAAATATTCCATCGAAGAAAATTCGATCAACAAATTCGGCGTTAAAAAATATCTCAACCTTATCGATCAAATCGACGCAACCTACAAGGATGTCATCATTATGCCGGGCGTAGAAGCCGTACCGTTTTATTTCTGGCAGGGCTCGCCGATGAATGAAAACCTAAGGCTGGAAAACTGGCATACGCATCTTTTGGTTTTCGGGATGAATTCCGCAGAGGATTATCAGGGCCTTCCCTCACTGGCAAACGGTATCGGTTATCAAAAGCCATCCGGACATCTGTTTAAATATATCAGCACGCATTTCATGTATTTCTCGACCTGTCTGCTGGCGATCATTCTTTTTCTGATATCGTTTTTCTCTATAGTTCGCCGAAAGACGACGCTGGATATCGCACGGGTTCATCGTAAAAGTTACCGTTATCGGATTTCATGGATTGCATTGATGTTTACCGTCGTTTTCGGTCTGTTTCTGAAAACCGAATTCCCGTTTCTTCCCCGATCATATGATCAATATCATGAAAATCCGGGCGCTGGCCCATTCCAGAGTTTGATCGATTACGTGAACGAGAAAAACGGTTTGGTATTTTGGGCGCATCCCGAGGTTAGTCATACGGAAGAGCGGACGGTCAATATTCCGTTGGTTCCGCAAAAGATTGTAATCGAGACGGAAGCTTATCCGCAGCTCATTTCGCAAACAACCGATTATACGGGTTTTGCCATTTTTTGGGAAGGATTTAAAATTATCGGTAAACCGGGCGGACTCTGGGATTTTGTGCTGACAGAATATTGCAACGGATTTCGGCAAAAGCCGGTTTGGGGAATCGGCGAGCTCGATTTTGAAGAGGCAAACGATCTTTCGCTGGTGACTGAAACCAATACGTTCATTTTTGTCAAAGAGAAGAGTCGGAAAGGCGTCATCGACGCTTACCGTGCTGGACGCATGTATTCGACGCGCGGATTTACAGGCAACAAGATCGTTTTGGAAGATTTTTCGGCTTATGATATGCGGACCGGAAAAAACGCGTTCATCGGCGAAACGCTCCCGTTATCGCAACCGCCAGTCGTGTTGCACCTTCGCATAAAAACTCTGCAAGATATGAATTCTACGCAGACTGTCCTGCTTTTCAGAGGCAATGAATGTATTCACAGGTTTCGGTTGTCTAACTTGCTGGATGAATGGTTCGTTGATGAAAATCCGCCGAAAAACCGGATGTTTTACTACAAGATCTATCTCGGTGAAACGTGGCAAACGCTGGTCACCAACCCGATATTCGTGAAGCGATAACCGAATCAGTCGTTGACTTTGAACGCGATTTTATAGAGGAGAAACGTTATTGCCGCCAAAAAGCAGAACTGTCCGAACTGGAGATATGCCTGTGCTTCGACATAAAACGGACGCAACGTCAGGCGGGAAACCAGTCCCATGATGAGCGAAATGATTCCGAGAATGATGCAAGTTCTGATGATGGTTGTCATTTTTACTCCCTTAGCAATTTTCAAATGTTCCGATGCAAGGTACTTTATAGCAAGATGATAGTCAAGAAAATAGTATGATTTGTTCGATTCACCAGCCGCAAACATTCCCATGGCTCGGATATTTTTCCAAAATCCGCCAGTCGGACATCTTCGTTTTTCTCGACACAGTTCAGTTTAAGAAGAACGAATGGCAAAACCGGAACAAAATCCTTTCGAAAGATGGCTGGCAGTGGCTCACCGTTCCGGTGATTCATCATTTTGGCCAGAGCATACAGGAAACACTCATCAATCCGACTGAAAGATGGCGGCAAAAACATCTGCAGGCGTTGCAGACGAACTACGCCAAAGCCCCTTTTTTCGATCACTATTTCCCGGAAATTCAGTCGCTTTACGAAACGGACTGGACACATCTGTCCGATTTCAATATCCAAACAGTTCGGTGGGGAATGGACAAACTCGGTATTGAGACTCCGACGCGCCTTGCATCCGGGATGAAAGAACTGGCCAAATTTCCGGACATCACGCCGGACGACAGGCTGATCCTTACGACCCAGATTCTTTCTTGCGAAACCTATCTCTCCGGCGAAGGCGGACACAATTACCTTGAACTGGCACATTTTTCCGAAAAAGGCGTTGGGCTGATCTTCCAGAAATTCGATCATCCCGTTTATCCACAATTCGGCGATCAGTTTGTCAGCCATCTCTCGTTTCTGGACTTACTGTTTTTTATGGGTCCCGACAGTCGTAAAATTTTTAAAGGAGGCATTCAAGATGCTGAATCTGAATAGAAAATTACGCATTCTGGCAATCGGCGCGCATCCAGACGATATCGAAATCGGTTGCGGCGGTACGCTGGCAAAATATGCGCACCTCGGCCATGAAGTATATTTATTTATCGCCACGGACGGCGCGGCGGGCGGCGATTCGACGATGCGTCGCCAGGAACAGGAAGTCTCTAAATCCATTCTGAAAGCCAAAGAAATTGTTTGGGGAAACTTCCCCGACACACAGATCGGCATCGGACAGACAACCATCAATCTGGTGGAAGGCGTTATCCGAAAAATTCACCCTGACCTGATTTTCATCAATTATCACGACGACACGCATCAGGATCACAGGCATATCGCTGCAATCACAATTTCTGCCACACGCTACATTCCGAACGTTCTGTTTTACGAAACGCCAACGACGCAGAATTTTCTACCACATATTTTTGTGGACATCGAACAACGATTTTTCGATCTGAAGATCAAACTGCTGAATGCGCATGCCTCGCAGATCGATCGAACGAATATTTTAAACATGTCGATTTTGGAAGTTGCACGTTCGGCGGCTCATTTTCGCGGTGTTCAGGCGCGCGTTCCGTTCGCTGAAGCGTTTCAATCCGTACGGCTAATCATCAACATACCCGATCTGCATGATTCCACATTATAAACCCAGTTTTGATGAAAACGAGGTCGCCGCGGCGGCGTCCGTAATCCGCTCAGGACAGATAGCTCAAGGCGAAATGGTAGCCGCTCTCGAACATCGGTTCGCGGAATCGACAAATCGGCGTCACGCAATCGCCGTCTCTTCGGGAACATCCGCGCTGTCGTTATCGCTTTTAGCCTTGAACATCGGAAAAAGCGACGAAGTAATCATTCCCAGTTATACCTGTTCGGCGCTCTGGCACGCGGTACGCGCTGTCGGTGCGACGCCTGTTTTTAGCGAGATCGAACCGGTCACATTCAACCTCGATCCGATGGAAATCCGCAAGAAAATCTCGGCCAAAACCAAAGCGGTAATTTTCCCGCATATGTTCGGACAACCCGGAAGAATCGACGAACTCGCCGCTTGCGGAATACCGGTGATAGAAGATATCGCCCAGGGCGTCGGCTGTAAAATAGACGACCGACCGGTCGGCTCATTCGGAGACATCGCAATCTCCTCGTTCTATGCAACGAAACCGATCGGAGCCGGAGAAGGCGGCATCGTGTTGACGGACGATACGGAACTCGCCCAAAAGATCCGGTCGCTCCGGGAATACGATGAACAGGAAACGTTGACGCCCCGTTTCAACGCCAAGATGACCGACCTGACCGCCGCGATCGCATTGGTTCAAATAGACAAATTCCCTTCATTGACCGAAAAACGAAAAAATATATTCCGAACTTACCTAACCGCCTTCGGAACGGCTGTCGTCATTCCAAACAGTACGCTTGCCGGCGTCACCGGCAATTTTTACCGGTGCATCATCGATACGACCGACGCCGAAGCCACAATCCGGCAAGCGGAAACTTACAACATCCGGCTCCGGAAACCCGTCTTCAAGCCACTGCATCTCTTCGATTCGTCGGAAAAAATGGAAATCACCGAATCCGCGTGGAGTCGTCAGGTTTCCATACCAATCTTCCCGTCGATGTCAGAAGCAGAAATTAATGTGGTAATTTCAGGAATTAATTTTATATTTCGACCAAAGTGATGAACGACCGTAAACGATTGGTATTCCGACTTCTGGTGCTTCCATTTCTGGCGGCGATCTTATTGCCATACTCCATGAAACGATGGATGTTCGATCACAACTTTTCGATCTTGTATTATCTGCTCGTTTCGTCGGGAATGAGTTTCGGATTGATTCCGGTGATGTACAAATTAGGAATGGCGATGGACATTACGGATCATCCGGGCGGGCGACATACGCACAAACATTTGACGCCCCGCACCGGCGGAATCGCTATTTTCATCACTTTTATCATCACACTGAATTTGGTCGTCGATCACCCGCGTGAGTTTCAGGGGCTTTTCTGGGCATCGTGCATCATCGCTTTTATCGGGATCGTTGACGATATCAGGAGTTTGCCCGCAGTGGTGAAGATGCTCGGACAGATCGTCGCGGTCAGCGTCCTGATCTGGTACGGATTTGCATTTTCCTTTTTGCCGGACACGTTCATCGGGAATGTCGTCGAAATTTTATTGACTTACATATGGATTCTGGGAATCGTCAATGCCTTCAATTGTCTGGATGGGATGGACGGATTGGCGGCGGGGGTCGGGATCATCATTTCTGGATTCTTCGCATGGATCGCTTATTCTGTTGGAGATTCCTTTTTGATGATTGTCAGCATCATTTTAGTAGGCTCGATTCTGGGCTTTTTCCCCTATAATTTTCGCTTCCGGAATAAGGGATTGATTTTTCTGGGCGACACCGGCAGCACGTTTGTTGGTTTTACGATCGCCGCTTTATCGATCTATGGCAATTGGGGGCGGGATAAAAGCGTCGATCTGATCATCCCGGTTCTGTTGCTTGCCGTCCCGATCACGGATATGGTGATGACCACGGCCATTCGAACTACACGCAAACAGGTACGGTCGTTCCGCGAATTGATGGCTTACGCAGGAAACGACCATTTTCATCATCGGCTCCAGCAGATGGGTATCAAACCGAAACAGACAGTTTTGGTAATTTATCTGCTAACGATCGTCATGGGACTCATTTCGCTCCTGCTGAAACACGGCGATTTTGTCTCCAGTTTGATTTCACTTGCCATCGGCATTATCATCTTCTATCTGATCGTTGCGTTTATGCTTCACACGGACAAAGAAAAAAATC
>JBAZPZ010000098.1:0-7255 GCA_041645495.1 Fidelibacterota bacterium
AGCTTTTTGATGACAGTATCAGAGATAGCGTCAAGGAACCGCAGAAGAAAGCCTTCAAACTGTTCGACTTCTTCGCCAACTGCGAATACTTTGAGGAAGAGTTCAACTACGACGAAGTGCTGAAACTTCCCCGGCCACAAGGCAAGGACGGGGAAGACACAGGTCCGGTTGTATATTCCGGAACTTATGAGTTCCTCGGTAAAGACATCATCAATACGATCAAGGAAGTGCCTATCGGCTTAGAGGGCATGAAGATCGACCGCATGTTCTTCGAGAAATTTGAGGAAACCGTGCGTGAAAATGAAACCATCGCGAAAGCCGTCGAGGAAGGGCGGTGGGATCATGTCATTGACTACGTAAACCGCGAAGTCTTTGACAAACCCGAGGAATACTACAGCCTCGACAAACTGCGTAAAGCCGCCGCCGTGGATCGCCGCCTGACCCTGCGCGAAATCCTCGAAAAGATATTCGGCCTCATTCCGCGCTTCAAGTCTAAGGATGAACTGCTGGAAGAGGAGTTCGCCAAGTTCGTGGTAGATGCCAAGCCCGCAGAAGTGACCGCCATCCCGGCTATCAAGAACTACTTCAAGGCATACGTCACCAGTGACCAGATACGCCACATCATCGAAAGCCGCCAGTTCACCGATCTGGCCACTAACCCGGTATTTTCCACCCGTGACTTCCGCGCCGTGCCGACGAAGTACCGTACACTCATCCCGGAATACGTCAAGGACTATGTTTCCTTGAACCAGTTTGCCGCATGAACAAGATGACTGACAACGAATCGTTGATTCCCAAGCACGGCGGCTACCGGAAGCTCAAGAGTTTTCAGATAGCGCAGTTGATCTATGACATTACGGTGCGTTTCTGTGATCGGTATATCGATAAACGTAGCCGTACTCATGACCAGATGGTTCAGGCGGCGCGTTCCGGTGTACAGAATATCGCCGAAGGGAGTCAGGCCTCCGGCACCTCCAAAAAAATGGAACTCAAACTGACCAATGTCGCCCGCGCCAGCCTCGAAGAACTAAGGTTGGATTATGAGGATTTTTTGAGACAGAGAGAACTGGAAGTGCTGCCTCCCGAACACCATGTGCTTATGAGATTCAAAAGAAAGCGGTGTGCCACATTAAAAGAGGTACAGACCTGGATAGCCGAAGAATTGGATAGGCAGAGCACTAACCGGCACCAACTGGCACGGACCGAAGAAATTAAATTAAAAGGCTGCCAGTCCGTGCCCGTTAGTGAAAGTCTATCTTCTTCTGTCCTGGCAGCTAACGCCGCTCTCTCTCTAATAAATCTGGCTACCTATCTTCTCGACCGCCTGCTTGCCGCTCAGGCCAAAGCCTTTGAATCGGAGGGCGGCTTCACCGAACGTCTGTATCGGACCCGCTCCGAAAAACGCTCATCCCGGCCGGATTCATCCGGTCAATCTCCACAAACTCCCTAAACCAAAGGATAATTTTTGTTAGATACCGATACCAAACGCCGCATAGATACCGCCCGCGACATCCTCGTGGGAAAAGTGCCCGACCCCAAATCTCAGGTCGAGCAGATCACCATCGCCCTGATCTACAAGTTCATGGACGACATGGACGCCGAGAGCGAGGAGTTCGGCGGCAAACGCAAGTTCTTCGCCGGCGAGTTCGCCCGCTACGGCTGGGCCAAACTCATGCGCTCCGGCCTCGGCGGCCACGAGACCCTGAACCTCTACGCCGAGGCCATCGCCAAGATGCCGGAGAACCCCGGCATTCCGCTGCTCTTCCGCGACATCTTCAAGAACGCCTATCTGCCCTACCGCGACCCCGAAACACTCAAGATGTTCCTCAAGGTCATCGACGAGTTCAACTACGATCACAGCGAACGACTGGGTGACGCCTTTGAATATCTGCTTTCCGTACTTGGCTCTCAGGGCGACGCCGGGCAGTTCCGCACCCCGCGCCATATCATTGATTTCATGGTCGAAGTCATCGACCCGAAGAAGACTGAGACCGTGCTTGACCCGGCCTGCGGCACCGCCGGATTCCTGATTTCCTCATATAAGCACATCCTCAAAAACAATTCCGAATTACAAATTACAAATGATGCCGTGTCTTCCGAACAATTCGTAATTCGTAATTCTCAATTCGTAATTAACCTCACACCCGACGAGAAGGGCAGACTCGCAAAGAACTTCACGGGCTACGACATCTCGCCCGACATGGTCCGCCTGTCGCTGGTCAACCTGTACCTGCACGGCTTCGCCGACCCGCACATTGCTGAGTACGATACCCTCTCCAGCCTGGACAAATGGAACGAATACGCCGACGTGATCCTCGCCAATCCGCCCTTTATGTCGCCGAAGGGCGGCATCAAGCCCCACAACCGCTTTTCGGTCCAAAGCAAGCGGAGTGAAGTGCTGTTCGTGGACTACATGGCCGAGCACCTCACGCCCGGCGGCCGCGCCGGCATAATCGTCCCCGAGGGGATCATCTTCCAGAGCCAGACCGCCTACAAACAACTGCGTAAGATACTGGTGGATGAGTACCTGGTCGCCGTGGTCTCTCTCCCGGCGGGGGTGTTCAATCCCTATTCCGGCGTGAAAACTTCGATTCTGATTCTCGACAAGTCGCTGGCCAGGAAGGTAAACACCATTGCTTTCTTCAAGATCGAGAACGACGGCTTCGGCCTCGGCGCCCAGCGCCGCGAGATCGGCAAGAACGACCTGCCGCAAGCCCAGGTCGAGATCGCCGAGTACCTGCGCCGCCTGCGGATGGGGGAATCGGTGGCCGACTTTCAGCCCACGCTGGGGTTGATTGTGGCGAAGGAGAAGATTGCGGCGAACGGGGATTACAATCTGAGCGGGGAAAGGTATCGGGTAGGAAGCGTCAGCATGTCGACTTTCCCTTCGGTGGAACTTGGCGAGATTTGCGAACTGGTGCGCGGCGTCGTCTTCTCAAAAGAGGACGAGGTTTCAGCGGGTGGCGTCAAAGTTCTTCGAGCCAACAACATCAACAAGGATCGCTACGAACTGAACTTGGACGACATCAAACAAGTGTCGCCGAAGGTTGATTTCTCCGACGAAAAGAAGCTGAGGCAGGGCGACATCTTCATTTGCCTCGCGAGCGGCAGCAAGGATCACATCGGCAAAGTTGCGCTTATCAAGAAGGACACCGATTTCTACTTTGGCGGATTCATGGGAGCAATCCGCGTAAAGCCAGGGCGACTTCATGCGGGCTACTTGCTGAAGCAATTAACGACCGGCCATTTCAACGACTTCCTGAGAGAGCAGATTGCCGGGGCAAACATCAACAATCTCAGCGCTGGGCTTCTCTACCGATTCCAAATCCCCCTCCCGCCGCTGGAAGTACAGCAGGAGATCATGGTGGAGATCGACGGCTACCAGAAAGTCATCGACGGCGCCCGCGCCGTCCTCGACCACTATCGCCCCCACATCCCTATCCAGCTCGACTGGCCGAAACGTGAACTTGGCAGCCTTGCAGATAATCTGGATTCACGTCGCGTACCCATCACTAAAGGCGACCGCAAGGAAGGCCCGTACCCATACTATGGAGCTTCGGGAATCGTTGATCACGTTGCCGGCTACATCTTTGACGAAGACATTCTATTGATTTCCGAGGATGGCGCAAACCTCCTGGCGCGCTCGACACCCATCGCATTTTCTGTTACAGGAAAATGCTGGGTCAACAACCATGCTCACGTTTTGAAGTTCGAGAATCCGGCCACGCAGAAATTTGTGGAGGTTTATCTAAACACTATTCCTATCGAGGAGTTTGTCACAGGTGCGGCACAGCCGAAACTGAACCAACAAGCGTTGAACAGCATTCTAATTCCGATCCCTTACGATCTTAACATGCAACAAGTTATTGTGAAAGAGATCGAAGCCGAGCAGGCGCTGGTGGCTGGCAATCGCGAACTGATCGTTCGCTTTGAAAAGAAAATCCAAACCACCCTCGCCCGCGTCTGGGGAGAGGATAAAACTGCCCTAATGGAGGTCTAAACCATGAAAAACGCAACCAAGAAACCTAACGGCTGGAGCGCAGTCCGCCGACAACTCGCCGACTGGGGAAAGCCCGCATTGCTGGCTCTGGTGAAAGACCTCTATGATGCAGCCGCTGATAACCGCGATTTCATCCAGGCCCACAGTCAGGCCGAAAAAAGTGGCGGTGAAGCCCTGGAAAAATATCGGGGCAAGATCGTGGAGCAGTTCTTTCCTTTGCACGGTTTTGGCGATCTGAAGTTGGGAGAGGCGCGCAAGGCCATCCGCGAATACCGCAAGGCTACGGGCAACCTCCTCGGCACGGCGGACCTGCTGATGACCTATGTGGAAAACGGCGCGAGATTTACCCGCGAGTATGGGGACATTGACGAGCGCTTCTACAACAGCATGGAGTCGGCGCTGGGCGAACTGGCGACGATGTTGCGCGGCAAGGTGCGAGGGATGTATCCGCAGTTCCGTGACCGGTTGGCGAGCGTGGAGCAGATGACCGACGGCATCGGCTGGGGATTTCATGATTTCGTTGCGGACTTTGTCGGGCAGTTGGAAGAGGAACTCGGCGGTCGGTGATCGGCGCAGCCAACCGCGAACTAATCGCCCGCTTTGAAAAGAAAATCCAAACCACCCTCGCCCGTATCTGGGGGGAAGAGGAAGCATAAACCACGGAACACACTGAACACACGGAAAAATCTTGATAAGAAAAGAGATAGTATCTGCCCCGAATAAAGAGACTATGCAGGATTTTATCCTAAATATTCTTTCCGTGTTTTTCGTGTTTTCCGTGGTTAAACTCAGAGTATTTTCATGTTAGACGCCAAGCGCCACATGAATTACAACGGAACATACTGAACACACGGAAAAATCTTGATAAGAAAAGAGATAGTATCTGCCCCGAATAAAGAGACTATGCAGGATTTTATCCTAAATATTCTTTCCGTGTTTTTCGTGTTTTCCGTGGTTAAACTCAGAGTATTTTCATGTTAGACGCCAAGCGCCACATGAATTACAACGGAACATACTGAACACACGGAAAAATCTTGATAAGAAAAGAGATAGTATCTGCCCCGAATAAAGAGACTATGCAGGATTTTATCCTAAATATTCTTTCCGTGTATTCCGTGTATTCCGTGGTTAAATAACTCCCGTAACTTCCTCCTCTTGTCCTTATCTATTTTACCTCGCTCTTGCTCCCTGAAAATAATCCTTGACAGCGTCGTTTACCTCTCATAAATTCCCAACAAATTTAGTAAGTAAGTCTGTTTATGCGTCGCCGTTCTCCCATTCGCCTTCGATTTTCCGCCCATTCGTCGGACAGTCCGACTATTTTCACGTCCAGAATATATAGTTCCCCAAGCCCTTTTTCGTTGGTAACCGACACACTTGCGGTTGTCAACAGATACCATTATACCCGCCCGCAAGTATCTGTGCGGTCATGCGCAATACCCTTTGCGATAAACCGTAACCATATATGCGCCTGTCCGCATTGCTCTGCGCTGTTGGCAACGGATGTCTTAGCGGTAGTCCGCGGTAGTATCGGCGGATGTCCTGCCATGTTTTGGCGACCGGCCTCAAGTATGGTTGAGGTCATTCGCAAGACCTTTGAGGCTTTCTCAGGTACCTCGTCACCGGGCGCAGATACCTTTGCGGGCGCCAGCAACCACCTATGGGGATGTCAACAGATACATGCGCGGTGGTCATCGGATATCTGCGCGGATATTAACAAATACATGTGCGGTTGTTCGCAAATACATATTGAATTCTTCCGCCGAAGGCGAACAAACCCGAAACTCGAAACACGGAACTCTGTACTTTTGCAACTATCGGGCGCCGCCCTTTTTTCCCGGATGAAAAGATGTTGCAATTACATCTATTTGGCAGATGGAATAAGCGTTGAACCTCTAAAAGAAGGAGTTAAAAATGAAATCCAAAGAGTATCTGCCGCGCAGTGAAGCGCAATTGACATTTTGGTGTGATGGATTCAAAGTCCAGTTCCCGGCTCATGCCGCCGAACTTGGATTCAGTGAAAGCGATATTACAACAATAACCGGCGCCTGCACAGGCATCAACACCAGCATCTCCGATGTGAATACGGCCAAGATCGTCTTCGAGGAAAAGGTCTCGCAGAAGAACAAGACGGTCGAACTAAACACCGCTATGATTCGCGAAATGGTACGTCGCATCAAGGTGTCGCCGACCTATACCGAGGCGCTCGGCAAACTGCTGGGAATCGTCGGAGAAGGAAGCACCTTCGATCCGACAACGGCCGTTCCGTATGTTACGCTAATGAAAAGCGCCACAGGTTGGGATTTCAAATTCAACCTGATGAATTTTTTCTCTGCGGTGGCGGTTTTCCGGCGCAATCCGGGTGAGGCGACATTCACTCAGGTCGATGTTGACCTGAAGTCGCCGTACTCCATTACGTCGCCGATTGTCAGCGGAGTGGAATATTACTTCCAGTTCATGAAACATGATAAACTGATGGGTCAGCCGTCGGATATCATTGTCGTGAAACTGTAAACCCAAAATCCTCCCGGGGGGTTCCCGTCCTCCGGGAGGGTTACTTTTTAACCGCGAATGAACGCAAATAAACACGAATGACTTATTTTTCATAATCCTCGTCTCTACGCTCCGCGTTGAGACGCCGACCATCCGCATGCGGCGAACAGGCCAAACCTCGAATATATAAGCGCCAACGGCGGGGAACGTCTTATGCCTTCAACATTTAATCCTCGTCTCTACGCTCCGCGTTGAGACGCCAACCATCTGCATGCGACGAACAGGCCAAACCCTGAACATATAAACGTTAACGGCGGGGAACGTCTTATGCATTTAAAATTTCGCTTGCGCTTTTTGGGGAAAGTTGTGTACAATAATAGTGCAACGTATTTGAAATGCTTTTCGCAACGGCATCTTTTATCGAGGGAATGAACGTGGATTGTGAATTCGGAGAAAAGAAACAAAACGGACAGAGGTCTAAAAAGAAAATAAATGCCAACCCCGACCGTTCGGGAGGAAGGCGGATACGAAATACATTTAGCCAATAATTAAGTAGCATGCCTGACCCATAATTGAGAGGTAACCAATGTCAAATAACACACCGACTGCTTTTGTAATTATGGCCTTTGACCCTGAATTTAAGGTTCTTCCGACATTAGTATGGAACTAAGCAAAAGACGCCCTTATCTTTAAGAAAAAATAGTCACTATCCCTAAAGCCAAAGGCAACTCTTTTGATGACCTTGATCTTGTTATTCATACC
>JBAZPZ010000099.1:0-7190 GCA_041645495.1 Fidelibacterota bacterium
GGAGCCAAACTGGTTTCGGGTTGTCTCACAAGTCATAAGATCAAAACCTGTTTGACTTCGCTTTGCTCCGTTGAAAACAGGTTTACAGGGGTTGTTTAACAATAAGATCAAAACCAGTTTAGCCTTTCGCTGGCGCTCAAGGCGGAAACTGGTTTGAGATTTGAAACCAAAACAGGTTTCAGAGCTTCATGGGAGGATTGTTGAATGCCGTATCGTGAAATAAATTTTCTGAAAGACACCTTGATTCATGTTTACAATCGTGCTAATGGAGGAAATCTGCTGTTCCGCTCCAAATCCGATTATGAATGGTTCGAGGAAAAAACCTTGAAACTTGGTTTAGCGGATGCTTGTCTGATTCCGGCATATTGTCTGATGCCGACACATTTTCATTTTCACCTCAAATTAAAATCGGATGTCGATATTTCCAGAATCATGCAACGGCTCGAATTGGCTTATGCTAAATATCTCAATCGAAAGTATGATTCTCATGGTCATGTCTTCGAGGGCCCATTCAAATCGAAGCCAATTACGAAGGAATCTTATGTCTTTTCTCTTTGTAAATATATTCATTTTAATCCAGTTAAAAGTGGGCTTGTGGCGGAACCCGAAGATTGGCAATATTCCAATTACCGGGATGTTATTTCTGGGAATATTTCTCAGGAAGTTTCATTATTCTATGGAACCTTCTTTAAAAATCCGGATGACTATCGGTTATTTGTAAATGATATCAATGATGATTATCAGAAAGATTTGAAGGATTTTTTGTTTTTTGAGGATGAATAATCGTTATCGGCGAAACCCAAACCAGTTTTCATCCCGAAGTTTCGGGACAAACTGGTTTCGGGTTGTCTCACAAGTCATAAGATCAAAACCAGTTTAGCCTTTCGCTGGCGCTCAAGTCGGAAACTGGTTTACAGATGCCAAAACCAATTTAGTCCCGCCTTCGGCGAGCCGGAAATTGGTTTGGCTAAAAAATCTCCGCGGTTATTCAAACGCCACAAACATCTTGTCGAAATTGATGATGACGGTCTTGAACTGCTTAATGGCGTCCTGTCCAAGATTCCCGAAGAAATATTTGCTGTGTTCGGTCTGAACATCTTTGAGCAGGCTGACTTCCGGCAAAACCACATCTCTTCCGGCGATGCGCATTTGCACGTTCGTAAGTTTGTAGGCGCGGTTTTTCTCCATCCCGCCGGCGGAACCGGATATGATGGTTCCCAACTCACAAGTCGAATCGATCTCGGCGGCATATTTTTCATAAAACTTCGGATAAAGCGCGGTTGCGTTCGCGCCGGTATCGAATGTGAAAACCATCGATTCGTTCCGGTAGCCGATTTCGATCAGCGGCATCAATCCTTCCATGGCGAAATTTTTCTCCTCCGAGTTCGTCGGAATCGCCGGGATTGTCAGCGTATTCTCGGCATAGTTCAGGCGAATTTCCTTCAACTGATTGATCACCGGAAAGCCGATGATCCCGTTGATCTTGTAAAACTTAAAAAACCGCAACGCCTTGTCCGGCATGACGATAAAGACGACGTTTTTTACGGCGATGTCTCCCAGCGTGATTTCATCCGCGACGCCGATTTTCCTGGCAGTTTTCTCGCTGACGACCGAGAGATTCGCACCGGTGTCGAAGACAAACTTCATGCTCTTTTTTCCGAACCGGACAGGAATTCGCAGAAGGCCGACGATGTCTTTTTTCATCGGCAAGGTTGCCTCGCGGGAAATGTTAGCGGTCATCGTCGGAGTCGTCGCCAGCGCGCGCCATGCTTTGCCGTCGTTCCCGATGTCAGTGCGTGTGGCGCTGTCTAAAAAAGCGATATAACGGTTCAATAGCGTATCCGTTACAACCGTTGCAGACTTATAATCATTCATGCGAATATCGTTGTTGAGTTTCGTCTTCAGAAGTTCGGTTCGGTCGGTTGAACACGTTGTCGAGAATCGCTCCAAAGTATATACTTTTTTCAACCGGTAACATTTCGGCGCAAACTGCCAAACTATCTTTCGCCTTGAAATATTCTTTCCGGTCGATCATCGTTTTGATATTCGCATCCGGCGTCTGCGCGAAGATGGTTAATAATAAAATCGGAAATAGGAGTGTGCATCGTCTTGGATAGTTGGGTCGGTTGGTTTTCACGAATAATTCCTTCCAGTTCTTTTTTGTTTCGGTTACAATCACTTCAGCGGAAAATGACAACGCCAGCCGCGGCGGCGTTGATCGGACTCCCACTTTGGCATTTCATTCCGGCAGATTGGTTTGGCGAATTCGCATCGCCCGGCAAAGACGCATCCGCCATCGCGCTTTTTTACCGGTAAGGTTTCTTCCGGAATCGGACGCGGTCCGTCGGGTTCGCGGAATGACTTTTCTACATCTAGCAAGGCTTTTGTGTATGGATGCTTCGGATGTTCGGCGATTTCTGCGGCGCTTCCGGATTCCATCACATTTCCAGCGTACATGACAAGCAGTTCGTCGGCATATGTCAACGCGGAGCGCAGTTCGTGCGTCACCCAGAGGATCGACATGCCGAACTCATTCCGCAGTCGCTGAAATAATTCCATCAGTTCGAACCGATTGACGGCGTCAAGCGCGGTCGATGGTTCATCGGCGATCAGGATTGACGGTTCACCGGCAATCGCTAAAACGGTGGCGACTTTCTGGAGCATACCGCCGGAAAGTTCGTGCGGATATGAACGGGCAATTCGGCTTGGCTCTTTGAATCCGACGAATTCCAAAAGCTCAGTGGTTCTGCGTCGTGCCGAACGTCTATCGATGCGAATGGTTTTGGGAAGCGCGTCGCAAATCTGTTCGCCGCAAGTCATCACCGGATTCATCGATGCCGCCGGTTCCTGAAAAACCATACCGATCCGTCTGCCGCGGACGGATTCCATCTCGAAATCCGGACATGAAATGAGATCGACCGGAGTTTGCAAGCCGGAAATAACCGCCGAACCGGAAAGTCGCGCATCTCCCGGAATTAACCTTAGTAAAGATTTGCACAGCAGACTTTTTCCGCCTCCGGATTCGCCGACAACGGCCAGCAGGGAAGAGTCGCCAAGACAAAAACTGACATCTTCAAAGATCGATTTATCGACGCCTTCAGTTTGAATGGAAAGCGACAAATTGCGAACATCGAGCGCCAAACGATCCATCGTTAAAACCGGCTTCTTTCCAATAAAAGTTGGGTGTACGGCTCCTCCGGGGAATTGAATATTTCGTCCTTTTCACCGATTTCGATCAATCTTCCGTCTTTGATGATTCCGACGCGATCGGCGATCACGCGTACCGTTTCCAGATCGTGCGAAATATAGAGATAGGTCAGAGAAAATTTCTTCTTCAGTTCGGATAATAATTTGAGCAGATGCGCCTGAAGCGACAAATCCTGCGAAGAAATCGCTTCGTCGAGGATCAGCATTTCCGATTCGGTCGCCAGAGCGCGGGCGATGCATACGCGCTGTTTCTGGCCACCGCTTAGTTGATGCGGGAAACAGTCCAGCACATCTTCGTCCAACTGGACGGCGGATAGATATTCGCGGATGCGGCGATTTTTTTCTTCCGTTGAAAGTGCCGGTACAAGCGCATCTACGAGCATTGACCGAACTTTTAGTCGAGGATTCAGCGATTCATCGGCGTTTTGAAAAACCGGCTGAATTTTTCGGTGATAGGCTCTCAATTCGGCGCGCTTGAACTTCCAAACATCTTCGCCACTGTACAAAATTTCTCCGGAATCCGGTGAGACAAAATGCAGGATCGACATGGCGATCGTGCTTTTTCCGCTACCGGTTTCACCAACGAGCGCCAGCGTCTCTCCGCGATGGATGAAAAACGAAACGTCATTTAAAGCATCGACGGTTTTTTCCCGCCATCCGAATCCGTTTCGCTGTCGATACCGAACGGTAAGATTTTTAACTTCGAGCAGTATTTGCCGGCCGGGATTTATCACCATCTTACGATTCCCGCACTCCTGTTTTCGAATCCAGAATATTTCTCAGTCCGTCGCCGACCAAGTTGAAGCCGATGACCGTTACGACGATCGCAAGACCTGAGAACAATGTAATCCACCACGCGCCGGCCAAATCCTGAAAACCCTGATTCAGGATCGTTCCCCAGCTAGCGTCCGGCGGCTGAACGCCCATTCCAATAAAACTCAGACCGGATTCGATGACGATCACGCTTCCGACCATGAGCGTCGCCGACACGATGATCGGACTGAGGATATTCGGAAAAATGTAGCGGAAAAGCACACGCCGCCGACTCAATCCGAGCGCGACGGCTGACTTCACGTACAACCGCTCTCTAACGGTTAAAACCTCCGCTCGCACGATCCGCGCCACTTCCATCCACGAAAACAAAGAGAGAACCGCGAGCATCAATCCGAACGACGGCCGGGTGAATCCGATCACCGTCAGGAGAATGAACAATCTCGGAAAACCCAGCATGACATCGACGAATCGCATCAACGCGGCATCCGGCCATCCGCCGAAATAACCGGAAACCATTCCGATAATCGTTCCGATGACGACGGCAAAAAATGTCACTACGATACCGATCGTCAGCGATAATCTTCCGCCGTACAAAATCCGGCTGAAAAGATCGCGCCCGAAGAAATCCGTCCCAAACGGATGAGCCAGCGACGGCGGTTGCGAAATCTCCTCAAGATTCTGCGCGTACGGATCCTGCGGCATAACCCACGGCAAGCAGACACACAGAAGAAGAATCGTTAAAATCAATACGGTTCCGCACCGAAAAGTCTTTTCGCCCCACATCCGCTTCAAGACGACCGCCCTTTCAATCGAATTCTCGGATCGGCAACCATGTACAGAATATCCGCCAGCAGGTTTCCCAAGACGACAGACAAAAACGCCAGCGAACCGGCGGCGATGATGACCGGATAATCTCGGGCGAGCGCCGCATAAAACATCACGCGTCCCATTCCGGGCAGAGAAAAGACAACTTCAACGATCAACGCGCCGCTGAACAGCATTGGAAGACTGAGCCCGATCGTGCTGATGAGCGGCAACAGTGAGTTCCTTAAAGAGTATTTAAAAAATATTTTTCCGCTCGATACGCCCCGCGCACGCGCCGCCAAAATATAGTTCGAGTGCAGAGATTCAACCATGCTTCCGCGGATATATTTGAAAAAGACGGCGGAAAACGAAACGCCCAATGTCGTTACCGGTAAGATCAGATGTCGGATGGAATCGACGATACGCCCATTGAATGATAACTGCTCGTGAAAAAGTGAAGTCATTTGCGAAGATGGAAGCCAATCCAACCGGACGGCAAATAATCCCAAAAGTAAAACACCGATTAGAAACGACGGCATGGAATAGAAGAAAAGCATTACCGCAGAGATCGTTTTATCGAAAGCACGTCCTTCCCGAATGGCGGCGAAAATTCCCAAAAGCGTCCCGATAAGAATACCGAAAATCAGTGAAAAACCGGTCAGGATTAGCGTTGGTCCCAGCGCTTCGACGATCATTTCGGTCGCCGGCCGACCGGTGCTGAAAGAGTTACCGAAATCGAAGTGAACGATCACGCCGGAAAGCCACTTTAGATATTGCGTCGCCAACGGTCGATCTAAACCGAACCGCTCGGCAATCTGCTCCCGTGTATTTGCTCCGGCATTTGGATCGAGAAAGATCGTCGTTGGATCGCCCGGAGCAAGGTGAACGATGATAAAAATCAGTGTCGCGCCGATCAAAACGACCGGCACAATCCCGATCAGACGCCTGAATAAAAAGGCGGACACTTCTTCAAACCTTTCCGTTAATCGCCGATTGCCCGGCGCTCTTTCACCGGAATCCACCAATCTTCGAGGTTGTTGTATGCGCCCCGCTGATCGATGACGACATTCTTGAACCGGCGATGAATCGCCGAACATTCCATTTTATAGTAAAGCCACGTGTACGGCAGATCGGTTGACAACAGCGTCGCGATCCCGTCCCAATATTTTTGTGCTTCTTGAGGAGAAATCGTCGATTCCGCCAACTCTTCCAGCCGATCGAACCCCGGAGAATAATAACCGTTGAAATGAAACGGAATGAAGAAAGACGACCGGTGAAACAGCGGCGATAAATCCATTTTCAGGCCGACATTCCAGCCAATCAGAACCGCGTCAAAATCCCGCTCCGGCAACATTCTTCCAAACAAAAGACCGGAATCTGCGATTCTCGGAATCATTTCAACGCCGACCTTTTTCAATTGATTTTGAATCAGGGTCAAAGCCTGTTCGCGTCGGGTATTTCCTGCGTTGGTTATCATTTCGAACCTGAATTCCTTCCCGCCTTTTTCCAGAACGCCGTCACCATTGGAATCCTTCCAGCCTTCTTCTTTTAGAAGTTTGGTGGCGCGTTCGGGATCGAACGGAACGACGCGATTGGCTTTTTCGTTGTAAGCCCAAAGAACCAGCGGAATCGGGCCGTTCATTGGCATTGCCATTCCGTCGTTGACGATTCTCGCGATTGCGACGCGATCGATCGCCATTGTCAGCGCCGTTCTGACCGTCTGGCTTCCGAAAAGAGGATGCGGTTGGATATATTTTAAAATCCGTGAATTATCTTCGCCGTATTTTTCACGCATCCGCTGGAAATTTGCGCCGTCGATCAGATTCCATCCGATGAAATCATACGTTCGTCCGAGATAACTCACCGGACGAAGAGGCGAATTCCCGGCTTTCCACTCTTTCTGCAGGCGGACGAAATCCCGCGGCGGAATGACTTCGGTAAAATCGATGTCGCCGCTGAGCAATTGGCGCACCATACCAGCTCCGTCCGGGATAATTTTAAAAATCACGCTGTCGAGACGCGGCTTACCGGATTCATAATAACGATCGAACCGGGTTAACGTTACATATTGCTGACTTTTCCACTCTTTGAATCGGAAAGGTCCTGTTCCTATCGGGTGGCGATTGAAGGCGATCGTCGGCATTTTTTCCGGCGGCACGTTTTTCAGCAAATGTTCCGGAAGAATAAATCCTTCAACGGCATCCATGAGCATCATCGGCGATTTTTTAGCGAAATAAAACACAACTGTCGAGTCGTCGGGCGCCGTCACCTTTTTGATGTCGGCCTTGAATGCTGAGCCGTCCCAGAATATCTTCGGATTCACTTCGATCTCATGAGTAAACACCACGTCTTTTGCGGTAAACGGAACGCCGTCATGCCAAAAAACGCCCGTCCGAAGGTGAAAT
>JBAZPZ010000100.1:0-7186 GCA_041645495.1 Fidelibacterota bacterium
GATTACTTATGAAAATGGTTTTTAATTCAGACACTGATCTTTTATGATTTCTTATGATATTTTTTTCTTTTTTCATATTCAATCAGCGTTTTTCTGCGTCTATTTTTTCTGATTCTTTCTTCATAACTAATCTGCGTAAATCTGCGTCTAAAATTCCTGCTCTTCTCCATCCTTCAGCGTCTTGTTTTCAGATGCTGATCTTTTATGGTTCCTTATGACATTTTCTATTTCTTTTTTCATAACTAATCAGCGTCTTTCAGCGTCTAATTTTCTCTCCCCGTTGTCGATCAGCTCCGCACAACCGAAGCCGTCAGAGTTTTTTTCGCCAAAGCCGCAGGTGTAGCCGACCTGAATCAGTTCCGGTTTGGCTTTGATCGTAAACGGCGCTTCGAAGGCTTTGATCTTGATGTCGTCTTTAAAGTGGATGAGTTTGCTGATCAGCCCTTGTTTTCGGATGATATAGTCCAAATCGAATGCGAATTCGAACCTTTTCGACGGTCTGACGGTTTTCCCGGTCAGTACCTTATATTTGCGGATCAGGTTTTTCTGGATGTTTTCTTCAAATTTGATGCGCTCTTCGGGTTGGAGATAATCGAGGAAATGTTGTTCGCGCTTGCCGAATGGCGTCGTACGTGAGGTCGAAACAGTAATCGGCGAGAGACAGGTAAAAGTGTGTTCCTGAGTAAATATGGGTTCCGCTAATGATTCGATATGTTCGACGTGAAAGACAATATTCTGTCCGAAGAAGTTCAGATTGATGATTTGATCGGAAAAGATACCGAAGACCAGATGTTTGAAACTGTCGGAGACGGGTGTCGAGAAAATGAATTCGATATTGCGGATTCCGTCAAAGCCATTGCGGTTCATAGAGTACGGGAAGAAATGCAGTTTCGAGAATGTGAAGAGTTTGAATATTTTGACGATGTGGTTTTGATCGGTCGGTTTTGCGGCAGTGGATTTTTTAGGTGTATCTTCAAGCCGGAAGCCGGAATCATGCAGGAATTGCGCGTATTCGCCGGAGGATTTTGCGAGCAGATTATAGATCGCCGCACTCAACTGGTACTGGTAGTTGAACGGAATAAAAACCGGTTTTTCCGACGAGGCGCTGATTTTCAATCTCATTGAAGAATCCTTAAACAAGTCATTAAAAGAAACTCAATTTCTGCGAAAAAGCGGATTGCTGGTACAAACAATTAAAAAACCAAGTACGGCCAATATTAATCATCTTGCATTAACGTGTCAAGAATTTTTTCTATCCGTGGAAAAATATTTTATTTTGTATCCGACAAGCGAACAAATACTCATTTTTTAGCAATATTATTTTATTTAAAACCTGAATTCGGAAAGATGGGAATGATCCGATAAATTGAACGATTCCGGCCTGAACCTATTTGAAAATATTCGGCTACTTCTTGAAAAAATCGTCCGACAGCGTCTGCATGTAGGCTTTTCCGTATTCGGTAGCGCGATCGACTTGGGTTCCGGATTTGAAAATAGCATGCTTTTTATCGTTACCGTAAACCACCTTAGCCAAATCCGTGATAAATCCGAATCCGTTATTGAATGTGTAGAATGCGAAGTCGCGGTTTTTCGGATTCAGAATGTCTTTGCTGAACCGGTAATCTGCCGAAGAGAGTCCGATCTGCGCCGCCAGAGTCGCGGGAATATCGATTTGCGAAGCGTAGGAATCGATCCGCAAGCCGGTCTTTTTCAGAGCGCCGCCGATCCAGAGCATCGGGACTTTGAATTTTTCGATGGAATGATTCGGCGACTTGCCGGGATGACGGATTCCGTGGTCGGCGGTAATAACGATCAGCGTATTATTCCACCACTTCGTTTTTTTGGCGCGGGCAATGAATTCGCCGAGACAGCTGTCGGCATAATACGCGGAATTCAAATATTTCGTTTCGCTGTCGTCGCCAATAAAGACGGGCTGCATCGGCACATCGAACGGCTCGTGACTGCTGAGCGTGAACAAAGTTGAAAAGAATGGTTGATTCATTCCGTCAAGATCATCAGCGAACCGATCGAACATGATGTGGTCGTGCACGCCCCACTTGGCGTTAAAGGTCGATGCGTCGAAATCGTCCATCGTGATCAGCCGATCGACGCCGCTCAAGACAAAATAGGAGTTGAGATTGGCGAAATCGATCTCGCCGCCGTAATAAAAAGCGGTAGCGTAACCGTCGTCTTTCAGGTCGCGAATCAGGTTGGGAAGTTTTTGGGTTTTATTGGCGTATTTGACGATCGAGTTTTGCGGTTGAGCCGGATAGCCGCTCAGCACGCAGACGATTCCCTTATCGGAACGATCGCCGTTGGCGAAGAAATTCGTGAACAGAATGCCTTCGGAAACCAGACGGTTGAAATTCGGTGTGATCCCGGACTTTCCGCCGAGCGGTTCGATGATCTTGGCGGTAAAACTCTCCATGAGGATCAGAATGATATTCGGCATCGAAGATTTCAGCAAACTGACCGGCTTTCCCGGTTTTGCCTGAAGTTCGGTAAAAAGGGAATCCGCCTGCGCGGTCGGCATGTAACGGTATTGCTTTGTCAACCTGTCCTTTTTCGTCAGCGAATAGATGGCGTTCCAGTTCACGTTGATCGCGGCATGATTGGCGAACATATTTTCATGGAAATAAACCGAACCGACGTTGAGCGGCGCGATGCCGAGCCCGCCGCGCATCGGAATGACAAGCAGAACCGTCAGGATCAGGAAACTCACCGGACTGAGAAGATAATCCGGGCGAAACTTTTTGATCACCGGAACAATCACTCGTTTATTAAGAATCCAAAACAACACGAATAAAACAATTCCGACTAAAATTGGCAGAAAGAAATCTCCGAAAGTAACGGAAGCGAACGCTTCTTTGGGCGTTTCGAGATAAATCAGCGGCGTAATGTCGAGCCGGAATCCCCAATACCGGTAGAGTCTGGCGTCGATGCCGGCGATCAGGATCGTCAGTATCAGCATGACAACCGTGTAAATTTTGGAAAACACGTAAAAGACCGGTTTTCGCGTAAACGAAGTCCCGATCAAAAACAAGAACGGCAGAACCAGCAGATAGGCCGTTACCGACAAATCCATTTTCATGCCGTGCCACTGAACGGCGAGCAGATCGACGGGAGAAAGCCCGGCGGTTTCGTAAAAATTGAAGAGAAAGAAAAGTACTCTGGTGACGAGGAAGAATGTCATCCAGAATAAAGCGGTCAGAGCGGTATAAATCAGTCGTTTTTTCATATTTCAGTCATAATTAAAAAGCGGTCGAATTTACGGAATTACGGAATTAAAACCAGCAGTCGAAATGAGAACGTTTAATGAATCTATATTGAGTTGGCAC
Organism: Fidelibacterota bacterium; assembly: GCA_041645495.1. Lineage (GTDB taxonomy): Bacteria > Fidelibacterota > UBA2242 > UBA2242 > UBA2242 > 0-14-0-20-45-22. The sequence continues at coordinate 3,339 of JBAZPZ010000100.1, forward strand.
GAAGGATTTGCCTGCGTTTTGATTAATCATTATATTTAGCGTCCGCCGAAGGCGGTTGAAATTTAACAGGAGGTAAGTTTTCTTATGCCGATAATGCAGAAACTCAGAGACCAGACCCACGTTATTCTATGGGCTTTGCTGATCCTCTTTTTACTCAGCATGACAGTTGGCGGACTCGTCGGAGGCGCCGATATTCTCGATTTATTTTCCAGTTCTTCACGGATGCAGAACACCGCCGGAATCGTGGACGGCGAGAAACTCGACGCCATCCAGTTTTCCAAAATGTTGGACAGTCAACTGACGCAGTATCGCGAAGCCGATCAGGACGTTGACGACGCCACCATGAACCGCATTTCCGAGCAGGTTTGGAACCAATACGTTCATGAAATTTTAGTCGGAAAAGAAATTAAAAAATTCGGGCTTCAAGCATCGGACAAGGAAGTCTATGAGTATTTAGTCGATAATCCGCCTCAGTTTTTGACTCAAAACGAAGCGTTCATGACCAACGGACAATTCGATTATCAAAAATACCTCCAGATTCTGCAAAATCCGCAGGGCAACGAATGGTTGGGCGTCGAAGAGTACGTCCGCAATTACCTGCCTTTCGAGAAAATCCGCAGTCTTATCACAAATCTCGCGATGACCACGGATGAAGAAGTCATGGAAGAATATTTGACCAACAACCAGAAATATACGATCGAAGCGGCGATCATTCCGATGGAAGTTCTCGGCAACGAATCGGTTCCGGTGGAAGAAAGCGAAATCCGCGCCTTCTACTCCGAACATAAGAAAGATTATTTTGTCGATGAAAAACGCGAACTCGAATATGTTGCCTTCGATGTCAAAGCGACGCAGGTCGATTCTCATGCGGTTTATCAGACAATCGTCGGATTGAAAAACAGAATCAACGGCGGAGAAGCGTTCGAAACCGTCGCCGCAGAATTCACCGAAGATCCGAGCGGGAAACAGTCCGGTGGCGAACTGGGTTGGATCAGCAAAGGTCAAATGGTTCCCGAATTCGACCGCGTAGCCTTTTCGGCTGGAAGAGGTCAGGTCGTCGGACCGATTTTGACGAGTTTCGGTTATCATTTGATCAAAGTCGAAGACCGCCGCGTTGAAGCCAGTATGCCGCAAGTTAAAGCCAGACATATTTTACTGAAAATCAAAGCAGGTCCTGAGACTTCCGAAAGTCAGCGTGCCGCGGCCAATGTGTTCGCCTATGACGCCAACGAATTCGGATTTGCCGCCGCCGCCGACAGCCACAACGTTAAAATTCAAAAGACGCCGTTGTTCGGAAAAGAAGATCGCATCATTCCGGGAATCGGCACACTTCCCAGCGCGACGAAATTTGCCTTCAGCAATAAACCGGTCGGCACACTTTCCGAACTTCTAAACATGGACGATGGTTACGTCCTTCTGCGTCTCTCTTCCGTTCAGGAAAAATCCTATACGCCTGTCGAAAAAGTCAGCGACCAGATTCGCGCTTCGATCCTGCAGAAAAAGAAAATCGAGAAGTTAACAGAATTTGCCGAGGATTTCTACACGAAGATCGACAAAACGAAGAGTCTCGCCGAAACGGCAAAACTCAATCCGGCGATCCAGTTTAGCAATATGCCGGACGTTACGCTGTCTTCAATGCTTCCCGGCATCGGACGTACGCCGAAGGTCATCGGAACTCTTCGCGGACTTCAACCCGGACAGACATCCAAACCGATCGACATCGGCACGCGCACGGCGATTCTCAAAGTCATAGCAAAGACGCCTTTCGATCAGGCGAGTTTCGACGCCCAAAAAGCGACACTGAGAGACAACATAAACAATCGTAAGAAAATGTCGATCTACACCGACTGGGTCAACGAACTCAAAGCAAACGTGAAGATCATTGATAACCGGGCGAATATGTATTACTAATCGACAATTCAATATCACTAAAAAAGTCCGGCAATGCCGGACTTTTTTTAATATTGAAAGACATTCTTACTTTGGAGACAAGAGAATCCATGCCATGGCTCAAAAAATCGGCAAATCCAGCCTTACATTTGTTAATAATTTTCGATAATTTCTTCTCAATGAAAAAAGGTTGTTACGATATTGAATCATGGATAAATGAGAGAACAAACGAGGTCGGCAAATGGAATTGCTGATCTTAGGATTTTTATTTTTTCTCAACGGATTCTTTGCACTTTCCGAAATTGCATTGGTTTCCAGCAAAAGAACCCGGCTCGAACAATCGAGAATCGAAGGAAGTAAAGGCGCCGGTGTCGCTTTGCGATTACTTGATAACTCGGAAAATTTCCTCTCCGCTATTCAGTTGGGAATTACATTGATCGGAATCGTGACAGGCGTTTATGGCGGAGTGAATATCGCCGACAACGTCACGCCTTTCTTCAACCGGTTTGAATTTACCCGGGGATATTCTCATGAAATCGCCCTGACGCTGACCGTCATTCTGATCACGTTCGTTTCTATCGTCATCGGGGAGTTGGTTCCTAAAACCATCGCTCTGAGCAATCCGGAAAAAATCGCCCGGAAAGTAGCCCCGGCAATATTCTATTTCAGCACGCTCTGTTATCCTCTCGTGAAAGTTCTCGCCTTTTCGACAAATTTGGTCAACGACTTTTTCGGAATCAAAAAACAGCCGGAACATCTGACGGAATCCGAACTGAGACAGATGATCAAAATCGCCTCGCACGAAGGCGTCATCGAAAAAGAACAAAATCTGATCCACGAGAAAGTATTTTACTTCGCTGACAAAAAAGCGAAACACATCATGACGCATCGCACCGACGTCGAATGGTTTGACATCAACGAATCGTCGGAAGAAGTTCATCGCAGGATTCTGGAATCGCGCCACAGCAAGATTATCTGTTGTAACGACGATTTAGACCATTTTATCGGAATATTGACCGTGAAAGATTACTTGATCGCTTTGAACGCGGGCGAAAAAATCGACATTTCAAATTTGCTCATTCATCCGCTCGTCATTCCGGAAAATGCCGACGCTCAGAAAGTGCTGAATCTCTTCAAACTGAAACAGCCGCATTTTTGCATCGTCGTCAACGAATTCGGCGGTTTTGAAGGAATCATCACTCTGCACGACATCATGGAAAATATACTCGGTGAAATCCCGGACGAAGGCGAATCTTACGAGCCGGATGTTTTTGTAAGAGACGATAAATCCGTTCTGGTCAGTGGCGATGCGCCCGTGGAAACTTTGACCGAGATCATCGAAGGTTTAACTATCGATTTCGATCAAATCGACTATTCATCCGTCGCCGGATTTGTCCTTTCCAACATCAACAAAATACCGCAAATCGGCGATAAGTTCGATTTCGCCGGCTATCTCATCGAGATTGTTGACATTGACGGTAACCGGATCGACAAGATTTTGATCCGGAAAAAGACGGAAGCGTAACCGCGAAGACGCGCCTGTCCGCCGAAGAAGAAACCACGAAAAACACGAACGAAGACGAAATATTTTAATAGCAAATTTTATAAACCTTCGTGCCTTGGTGCCTTTGCGGTTAGATATATTAACCGCGAATTAACGCTAATAGACACCAATATTATGACAACAGCCAGTCCGCTGAAGGAGGAAAATCAGTGATCAGTGATCCGAAACTCTTTCTCATAAAAAAATTATTGCTTTTTGAAAATATCCATTTTAACATGCTAACGCTTTTATGTAACAGTTTTTCGGGAATATCTCGTTATCGCTCCGTCGTGACATGTGACTGACGGAGCGGAGCCGTGCTTAGAGGAAAGAAGAGCTTTAACCATCCCGAACAGTATCGGGATAAACTTCTTAACACAAAATCCCGCCACAGGCGGGGAATAAACACCAATAT
>JBAZPZ010000101.1:0-7184 GCA_041645495.1 Fidelibacterota bacterium
CTTCCAGCGGTTTTCCCAGTTGCCGTGGGAAATCGGATAGGATTCGCGACTGGTGTACAGTTCGGCGGGATTCATCCAGAAACTGACCGTAATCGCCTCGGTGAAGTTCAGGCTGGAATTGACCGGTACGCGGATATTGTCGGATGTGCCGTTGAAATAATAGGCGCTGTTCGTATTGCCAAAACGATTGGTGGTTAAATCGGCGCCGTTGACCGTACCGTGGTTATTCATTCCGCTGAGATCGTCGGCATTTCCGGCAAAAGAATAATAGGCGACAGGCGCGCCGATGATATGGCTTGACGTATCGCTGACGACAATGCCGATGCTGTCCGTAGTCGCGCCGCCGCGCGAATCGGTAACGATGCATTTGATGAAAAAATATCCGGTTGAGTCCGGCGCAATCCAGGTCGCCAGCGAGTCGGCGGCTTCCAGTTTTCCGGATTCGGCCGACCAGTTGAAGGTCAGCGAATCGCCGTCAGGATCGGTGGCGTCGCATCGTAAAAATGTAGTGTCCGCCGGGGTGATTTTGCGCGCCGAAGCCGTCAGGCCGGAAATAACCGGTGCATGATTCAGCGTGATGTAAACCTGTATCCGGATGCTGTCAGCGACGGATTCGTTCACATCGTCACTGACCTGACAAACGATCGTAAAGGTCGAATCCTTCGCCGGAGCCATCCATTCGATCATAGCCGTATCGGCACCAATCGCTGAGTCGCCGATCATCCATGAATAATGCAATTCGTCCGAGTCGCGGTCAACGGCGGTGCAGTAAACATTGAGCGTTTGGCCGGCTTTGATGGCAGTCGAGTCAGCCGCCACTGTCTTGATGCGCGGCGGAAAATTGGCTACCGTTTGTCCGGAATTGTAATCGACGACGACATCGTTCACCAGCATTTTTTTGCCAACATAGCGGACGGTTCCACCGGATGGAGTCAGAACGGCCAGAATTGCCGCATCGGCCGGAATATTTATGTTGGTCTGACCGCTGATGCCGGTTGCCTGAAAAGTTTTACTGACGGCGTCGTAGAGATCGACCGTTTGTGCTCCGACATCCAGAACGACCGATTTTACTTCGGTATACGGATTATAGAAAAGATAACTCGGATAGGCGTCTTTCTGGAAATAATCGGTTTTACGCAGGTCGAGTTTTATAATGCCCGTAACGTTCGTCGTATCGATGATTCCGCCGAGAATGCCGACATGCGACGAACCGTATAGTGCAAAATTGGTCGCGCCCCAGCCGCCGGACATGGCGTCGCCAGTCGCAAACGGACTAACGGCAGAGCCAAACGCAAATTTCCGCATGGATTCGTGGGCAATGTAACCATTTGGATCATATACTTTGGCCCAGGCTTCCCCATCTTGCAAACTGTCCGGTAAAAATGGTGAATAGAACAGGCGCGAGGCGTTGGCCAGATTCAGCATCCATTTCCCGATGGCACGGGCAAAACGTTCGTCGTAGCGCACCATCGGCACCAGCGCGCCCGCCATCTCAAAACCGTTCATGGCAAAAGCGTAACCGTCGTTTTTGGCCTCGCCGACCAAGCCGTAACAATCATAGCCGCCCCAATTGCCGAGCGTCACGCCCCATTCCCGCACGTTATTTTCCGGATCGAAACACCAATTCAGCATTTTCTCAACGTTGAAAGTCGTACCGAGTTCGGCGTTCATCCGGGCGGCGGCATACACGCCATACGGCAATTGCAGTTCGTAGGCGGCGTTCTGGTTGAAATCGCTGAGAAATTCCATGGCCCATTCGGCGCCGATCCGGTATTTGGAGTCGCCGGTCTTGACATAAGCATTGTATAAAAGCCAGGCAATTGCGCCGGCGGCTTCCGGTTCCGTGACGCCGGAAGTGTAGGGCTTCATCGTCGAAAGGTACCAGCCGCGATAATTCATCGACGGTTTATGCCAGGGCGCAGCACTGCCGCCCATTGCGATCACCGCCTTCAGCCACTGATCGGCGATGGAAGTCAACTGATACCCGAAATCGCCGGTTCCCGGATAAAGGTCGTATAATTGATAAAAAAACACGTTCGGCATCAGAGCATACCACCAGTCGTCGCCGCTTTGCGCCGTTGGGCCATTCAGATAGACATTCTCTTCCGGTCGTTTATTGAACCACTCCTCGCAACCCAGCACCCAGTTATGGCCGTTCTGGTTACTCTTGTTAATTCCGACCAGTGAGGCGCCGACGACGGCCGGAAGTGTGTTGATCGCTTCGGCATTGGACGGGTAGGGCGTCCCGACAACCGTATGCAGGCCGAAGCTGGAATGATTCGGGTAATTGATCGTGTTAGTGTTGATCCAGATAAGCGGCAGATACTGACCGGTACGGGTCAGATCGAAAACGAGGCTGTCGTAGCCCAGCGCAACCTGCTTCCAATCGCGCATCAAATACGGCGACGGCAGATTATGCATTTGCTCGACCCGGTTGATGGCGATTTGTTGGGCTTGAACGCCGGTTACAATTAAAAGACTCAATGACAGGCATATTAGAAATGTTGATCGCATATCAATACCTACAATATCACCTATTTTATGGGAGGATGGTTGATTGTTACGTACACCCTGATCTGAACACTGTCCGATACCGGTGAATTCACCCCGTCACTGACCCGGCAGACAATCGTAAAAGTTGAATCTTTTTTCGGTGCTGTCCAGAGTAATATTGTGGTATCGATCGCGAGGATATCTTTCCCGTCCATCCATGTGTACGACAGTTCATCGGAATCCCGGTCGTATGCGGTACAATAGATTTCAATCTGTTGACCATCTAGAACTATGGTCGAATCGGTCATTACTGCTTTGATTCGCGGTGAATAATTTGTGACCGGGCGTACCGAATTGTAATCGACTACCACACCGTTGACGAGCATCTTGTCATATTCATAACTGACCGTACCGCCACCGGGAGTCAGAACCGCGATTATCGCTCCATCGGCCGGAATTGAAATATGCGTCAAACCGCTGACGCCGGAAGCAATAAAACCGTTACTGACGGCATCATAAATATCTACCGATTGCACGCCCGCATCCAGAGAAATTGTCTTCGTCTGGTCATAGGGATTGTAAAATAAAAAACTCGGATAGGCATTCTCTTGATAATAGTCCGTCTTCCGCAAATCGAGTTTTAAAATTCCTGCAACATCAGTCGTATCGACGATTCCGCCAAGAATGCCGACATGCGACGAACCGTACAGCGTAAAATTAGTGTCGCCCCAGCCACCGGAAATAGCGTCGCCCGTGGCATATGGGCTAACGCCGGTATATAACGCAAATTCCCGCATTGATTCATGAGCAATATAGGCATTTGGGTCATATTGGTGCGCCCAGGCTTCGCCGTCCTGATGGTCATTAGGCAGATAATTTGCGTAAAACAGGCGCGAGGCGTTGGCGAGATTCAGCATCCATTTCCCGATAGCCCGGGCAAAGAGGTCATCATAGCGAACCATCGGCACCAGCGCGCCCGCCATTTCGAAACCGTTCATGGTGAAGGCGTAACCGGCGTTTTTCGCTTCGCCGACCAATCCGTGACAATCGTAGCCGCCCCAATTTCCAAGGGTAACGCCCCATTGGCGGACATTGTCCTCCGGATTGAAGCACCAGTTTAACATTTTCTCAACATCGTAATTAGTGCCTAATTCAGCGTTCATTCTCGCAGCAGTATAGACACCGTAGGGTAATTGCAGTTCGTAGGCGGCGTTCTGGTTGAAGTCGCTAAGAAATTCCAGAGCCCATTCCGCGCCGAAACGGTATTTAACCACGCCGGTTTTGACATAAGCATTATATAACAACCAGGCGATCGCTCCGGCGGCTTCCGGTTCGGTCAGTCTAAAGAATGGGGGAAAGTCCACACTTGTGGTATACGGCCTCATTGTCGAAAGATACCAGCCGCGATAATTCATCGCAGCTTTTTTCCACGGTGTGGCATCACCGCCCATGGTTTCGACCGCTTTTAACCACTGATCGGCAACGGAAGTAAACTGATACCCGAAATCGCCGGTCCCCGGATATAAATCATAAAGTTGATAGAAGAAAACGTTCGGCATTACGGCGTACCACCAGTCATCGCCGCTTTGCGCCGTTGGGCCATTCAGATAGACATTCTCTTCCGGTCGGCGGTTGAAGAATTCCTCGCAACCCAGAACCCAGTTGTAACCGTTCTGATCGCTTTTATCCACTCCGGCCAGCGAAGCGCCGACGACTGCCGGAAGAATATTAATCGCTTCGGCCTTCGATGGATAAGGCGTACCGACGACCGTATGAAGTCCGAAGCTTGAATGACTCGGGTAATTAATGGTGTTCGTATTGATCCAGACCAGCGGCAGATATTGACCGGTGCGGGTCAGATCGAAAACGAGGTTGTCGTAGCCTTGCGCGACCTGCTTCCAATCGCGCATCAGATACGGCGACGGCAGATTAGGCATCTGCTCGACCCGCGAAATGGAAATTTGTTGGGAATATCCTCGCGCCATAACGATCCCCATGAAAAGCACCAGAAACCGGAAAAATTTACGAGAAGAGTTCATAGATCTAATCCGGTTGTCTTATACAGTTTATTCTTCTTCTCGGCACCATCAATTGAAATTAGGAGATTTCATTTTAAAAGTCCAATCGCAAAGTAAATCGACTGATCGTCTGCAAACGCCCAAAATCGGCGTACGCATAATCGAGTTTGATGTACGATTGGCCGAATAATTTGTACCGCAATCCGCCGCCCAGCGTCAGGCCTTCTTCCGTGTCCGTCTGACCGATCGCCTGAAAACCGCCACGAATATACAGCGTTTCCAGGATCGAGATTTCGGTGCCGACGTTGACGCTCTCGGTGTTATTAATGGGATGAAAGGCGTCCGCGGCTATCGTCATCCGGTAGTACTTTTTATCGAGCAGGTCGTATGCGATGCCGATCTGCATGTTCAACGGCAGAGGCCATTCATCGGTAATGAGTTTTCCCATGATGCGATCGTTATTGCCGTCGATACTTTCATCGGCGTCGTAATAAATGATCAGGTCGCTGCCGTCCATTGTCATTGACGGACCAAAATTGGTGATCGTTGCGCCGATCCGCAGACCGCGGAAATTTGTCCGGTAAAGAGTCCCGATGTCAAAGGCTACGCTCCGGGCTTTTTCGTGCCAGACGCGTTCCTCGATATATTTTCCGGTCATGCCGACTGAAAACCGGTCGGTCAAAGCAAAGGAGTACGTCAGACCGAAAGCGTAACTGGTGGCATCGAATTCCTCGCCGGTTCCGTCCGGATAATCAACGGTGCGCACAACCATCCTGGGAACAGACATCGCGTCTAAGAAAACACCGGCGGAACCCCACCGACCAAATGGAATTACGGCGCCCAGATAATTAAAACTGATGTCGGCCACCCATTCGACTCTTTCAAAGACCGCCTCTGCATTTTGCATTCGAGCGATCCCGGCCGGATTCCAGTAAAGCGCCGAAACGTCATTCGCGATGGCAACGAAAGCGCCACCCATCCCGATCGCCCGTGATCCGACGCCAACTTCGAGAAACGGCGCCGCGGTCGTACCGACATTCGTCAGTCGCCCCGAACCGGCGTACATTACCGAGGCTGTTAATAAAACGATCGCAAATAATCTTTTAAAATTTGACGTCATATTTTCCCTCAATCATTGCGTATGAAAGGCCACAAAGTCGATTTTGCGGGCCAGTCCGATATCCGTGGTCTTGACGGCCATCAGATTTTCTGTAAATATTTTGATGTTTTCCGTTTTTCTCAACTGTTTGGTATAATCGGCAATATATTTTCCGATCTTCGGAGATGCGTCAGCCGTGTCGGGATTCTGCGCATAAAATTGCCGACCCAGTTGTGAAATCATCTTACGGGCCAAAAGATGCTCTTCGCGGGTAACTTTTTCGGCGATCACAGACGACCGACGGTTAAGCCTCTCCTTTTTTCCCTGTTCGGATAAAACCCAATCGCGGGCGTACATTCCAACGGCATTTGTAAGACTTTCACGAAGATGTCGCTCGCTTTTGTACGAAATTTTCACCGGATTGACTTTGTAATTCAAAAGCATATCAGCCACAGACATTCGTCCGGATTTGAAAACCGCAATGTCATCATTCAGAAAGTCGCGCCTGTCGGATGAGATCGTATTGATTTCCTCATTGGAAATATATTGCGTGAGCGGCGTATTCTTGGTCGGTCGGTTTTTCCAGATATGCGCGGTCAGTGCATTGAGAGCCGCGGCTTTGATAGTCACGTTCTGCGGATCCATGACCTGCTGGACGTACTGCGAGGCGACTTTTTGTTCTTTGCGTCTTCTCAATACTCCGTGAATACTTTCGCGGTTTGCCAGAAAGTCGTTCTCGCGGAGCAGAACTTCCCGCTCTTTCTCGACTACCTGAAAAACATGGTATAGCCGACCGTCAAAAAACGGGACGGAATTCTGTTTTACGGGCAAATTGTAGAGCAAGTCGGTCAAATCCGCCGGTACATCAGACCACTTGACCCGATCGGATAAACCGTAATTTGGGACATTCACCTGTCGGGCGCCGGGAAAAAGCGGCGTATGTTTGAGTCGCCGGGTACCGAACGAGACTTGCCGCGCGATATCGGCCTGTTCGCTTACAAAATGCCGAACAAATAGCGTTGTTTTCCGCTGTTGGAATGTCGCGCGTTCTTCCGCTTCCGCGACTGTGACAGACTTGCGGACATGCTTCAGATACAGTTCGCGATTAATGGCCAAGCGCGTATAAAAATCGACCGACTTTTGTAAGAGCGGATCGTTATCTAATTTCTGCCGCTCGGCCTGACGCGCCAGTATAATCGTATCAATCAGCTGGTCCAGCACAGCCTGGCGCGCTTTGTCATTTTTCAAACCGGTCAATGAACGCGGCGCCATTTCGTAAGCAAAGGCAAATTCTCCAGCAGTAATCACCCGGCCTGCGACCCGAGCGACCGGTTTGTCTTCAGCCTTGCGGGAACAGGTGAAGAATTGGGCACAAATCGCCAGCAAACTCACAGAAAGGAAAAAACGGAAGTATTTGAACCGATCTTTTTTCATTTGATAAGTGCAAACTTACCGATTTTTGTGCCAACGCCCGGCGCATCCACGTGAAAGATATAAATTCCGTAAGCGATTTCATTCCCGTCTTTTGACAAAATATCCCAGGGTTCCATGCCGTCGTCTGCCGTGCTGCTATG
>JBAZPZ010000102.1:0-7075 GCA_041645495.1 Fidelibacterota bacterium
TTCCTTGCCAATCTCTTTTTCATCTGCAAACGGTCGTTGTTTTACCATATCCTACCTTCCAATTTTAAAGATATATTCCAGTGATTCCACAACAATTTTCTGTTTGAGCGATGACGTGCCGAACAAATATTTAATTCCTAAATCCAATAAAGATTTTCCGAAGCCATTTCCAATTTTAGGAATCGATCGGTGTTACAAATCCGCCTTTCCGATTGATGTTCGGATTCGCTTTCTAACGCCACAGAACGAGCCGGAAAACGCAAGGATTTTCAATGGCATGACATTTGTCGATACTTCTGTTTGATTGTTGAACGTTCTTTTCCCGACAGTCAGGCCTTTCGACCTTCCCACTGAAGGGAAACGATTTAAAAAGAAAGGAAAATCATGGATCCCAAAACAACTGAATGGAGTAAACTGGATTTTAGTTACAGGTATGTTCCGTATCGTTTTCATGCGCACTGGAAAAATGGTTCCTGGGATGAAGGAATTCTGACGACCGAGAACAAGATTACGATAGACGAAGGAGCAACCTGTCTTCATTACGGTCAGCAAATCTTTGAAGGGATGAAGGCTCAAAGAGCAAAAGATGGGCGCATCCTGCTTTTCCGCCCGCGCGAAAATGCCAAACGCTTCCGCGAATCGGCCAGACGTCTGCTCATGGCGGAAGTTCCGGAAGAATTGTTCATGAAAGGCATCATCTCTGCGGTCAAAGCTAATATCGACTACGTTCCACCTTACGGTACGGGCGCATCGCTTTACCTGCGGCCGTTCCAGATCGGGATTGGCGAAAATCTCGGCGTTCGCGCGGCTTACGAATACCTGTTCGTCGTTTTTGTAACGCCGGTCGGCCCATATTTCAAAGCCGGATTCAAGACGATCAGTTTGAAAGTTGAATCGTTTTACGACAGAGCCGCTTCTCACGGTATCGGTCAGGCAAAGGCTGGCGGAAATTATTCCGCTTCACTTCTCCCGTTGAAAAAGGCCAAAGACGAAGGATTCAACGAAGTGGTTTATCTCGATCCGAAGGAACATAAATACTTTGAAGAGACGGGCGCGTCGAACGTTTTCTTCGTTTTCAAAGACGGTTCGCTGGCTACGCCGAAATCGGATTCCATTTTGTACAGCATTACCCGACGGTCGTTGGTCGATGTCGCGCGCGAGGATTTCGGATTGAAAATGGAAGAGCGTCCGGTTAGTGTCGATGAAATCGGAAATTTTGCGGAAGTCGGCGCATGCGGAACCGCCGCTGTCGTCACTCCCGTCGGTTGTCTCAGTTATTTCGACAAGCGCTACACCTTTTACGCAGAAGGCAAAGAACCCGGTCCGATAACGACCCGGTTATACAAACAGTTGACAGGATTGCAGGTCGGGGACGTTCCGGATACACGCGGCTGGCTCGAAGAAATCAAATAACAAAATCAGGCAAGGACAGTAATCATGGTTACGGACAATTTCAAATGGGAGGATTTAGACAAGGACGGTTTGACCTATTTGATGGAAAACCGGAAAGACGTCGTTAAAAATTACCAGAAAATGGTCGGTTCGCTCGGCACGTACCTCGACGAAAAAACGCGGCAATTGATCATGCTGGCGATTCAGGTCAACAGTCCGTCACCGGAAGCCATCAAGATACTCATTCCCAAAATCGTCCGCACCGGCGCGACCCGAGATGAAATCGTCGATACGCTCATTTTGACGATTCCGATCGTCGGTTTATCGACCGTTTTGAAAATGCTTTCGTTCACGCTGAAAGAATTGGAAGAACTCGAAAGCGCGTACAGCGATCTGCAGTAGAAACGTCAACTCAGGATTCGATCCGGTAACAAATGAAAAACTATGAATAAAATCATTTCCGCAGAATTCATCGCGCCCGACATCAAACGATTTGTCGTCGAGGCACCGCTCATCGCCCGCAAACGCAAGCCGGGACAATTCGTCATCGTCCGCGTTCGGGAAAACGGCGAGCGCATCCCGCTGACGATCGTTGACGGCTCTCCCGAAACCGGCTTCATCACGCTCATGGTTCAGGGAATCGGCAAGACGACGAAAACGATGAATCAACTTGAGGCAGGCGATTTTGTCCGCGACGTCGTCGGACCGCTCGGCAAACCGACGCACATCGAAAAATACGGTGTCGCCGTTTGCGTCTGCGGAGGCGTCGGGACGGCGGAAGTCCTGCCCATTGCCAAGGCGCTCAAAGAGGCGGGAAACTACGTCATCACAATCATCGGCGCACGCACCAAAGAACTCGTCATTGCTGAATCGGAAATGCGAACCGTTTGCGACGAAGTGATCGTCACGACCGACGACGGAACCTACGGCAAGAAAGGATTCGTGACCGAGGCGCTATCCGCGATTTTACAAAGCGGCCGGAAACCGGACTTTGTGCTGGCGGTTGGTCCATTACCGATGATGAAAGCCATCGCCGAGATGACGCGTCCGTATCAGATTCGCACCGAGGTTTCGCTCAACAGCATTATGATCGACGGAACCGGCATGTGCGGCGGCTGTCGCGCCAACATCGGCGGAAAAACGCAATTCGTCTGCGTCGATGGCCCGGAATTTGACGCGCATCAGGTCGATTTCGACCAGATCGCGAAACGCCAAAAACAGTTCAATGCTCAGGAAAAAATCTCATTAGATCGATTCACGCAGGAAAATCACACCTGCAAACTGGAACCGTTCATCAATCAACCGGAGAAACAGTAACAATTTCAACGATGGAAAATTCACCGATTCTCACCAAAAAAAACCGCATGGCGATTCCCCGGCAAAAAATGCCCGAACAGGCGCCGGAAATCCGAAAGCGCAATTTCAACGAAGTCAATCTCGGATTAGATGAAGAAACCGCCGTTCTTGAGGCAAACCGTTGTCTGGATTGTCCGCGTCCGACGTGCATCGACGGTTGCCCGGTTCGCATCAAAATCCCCGATTTCATTCGGATGATCACGCAGAGAGATTTCCTCGGCGCGGCAAAAAAAATCAAGGAAGATAATCTTCTGCCATTGGTCTGCGGGCGCGTCTGTCCGCAGGAAGAGCAATGCGAAAAAACCTGTGTACTTCGCGGTAAATTTCAGGCGGTTTCAATCGGTAGATTGGAACGATTTGTCGCCGATTACGAGCGGAAATTCGGGAATTTCACGCCACCACATGTTTTGCCATCGAACAGCAAGAAGGTCGCCATCGTCGGCAGTGGTCCGTCCGGGCTTGCCTGCGCCAGCGATTTGATTCAGTGGGGTTATAACGTGACGATATTCGAAGCGCTTCATGAATTCGGCGGCGTGCTCGTTTATGGCATCCCGGAATTTCGTCTGCCGAAAGAAATTCTCCGGTACGAAGTCAATAACCTGAAAAAGATCGGCGTCAAGTTCGTCGATAATTTTATCGTCGGAAAAACGCTGACGATCGACGAATTGATGACCGAAGAAGGCTTTGACGCGGTCTATCTGTGCGTCGGCGCCGGTCTGCCATGGTTTATGAACATTCCCGGCGAAAGCCTGATGGGTGTCTATTCCGCGAACGAATTTTTAACGCGCGTCAATCTGATGAAAGCCTATCAATTTCCGGACGCTGACACGCCGATTCATATCGGGAAAAACGCCATCGTCATCGGCGGTGGAAACACGGCCATGGACGCGGTTCGAACATCGATGCGACTCGGCGCCGAAACCGCTACCATCGTCTATCGCCGCTCGGAAGTGGAAATGCCCGCGCGAATCGAAGAGATTCATCACGCCAAAGAGGAAGGCATCGTTTTCCGCATGCTAACCAATCCCGTCGAATTCATTTCCGACGAGAATGGTTGGGTGAAAAGTGTCCGCTGTATTCGGATGGAACTCGGCGAACCGGATTCTTCCGGAAGACGCCGACCGATTGCGATTCCCGGCTCGGAATTTGACATCGATGCCGATCTGGTCGTCGTGGCGATCGGCAACGGTTCGAATCCGCTGATTTCTCAGACGACGCCCGATCTGAAATGCAATAAATGGGGAAATATTCTCGTCAACGGCGCAGAAGGACGCACGTCAAAGCGCGGTATTTTTGCGGGCGGCGACATCGTTTCGGGCAGTGCAACGGTAATTCTGGCAATGGGCGCGGGACGCGACGCCGCTAAATCCATCGACGAATTTATCAAAACCGGCGCTTGGAACGAAAGCGCTCCAACCGCTCTACCGACGCCTTAAATCAACAAGGACGCTATGCCGGTCTCTTCCAAAATATACACTGCTCTGACCAATGCTTCATGGATTCGGAGAATGTTTGAAATCGGCTTAGCACTCAAAAAACAATACGGCGCGGATAATGTCTATGACTTTTCGCTTGGAAATCCCGACCTCGAATCGCCGCCGGAATTCACAGCCGCACTTATCGAAGAATCCAAAAAAACAGGACCGCTCGTTCACGGTTACATGCCAAACGCCGGTTTTGTGCAAACACGTCAGGCAATTGCGGATATGCTGACACAGGAGAGCGACATCGATTTTACTGCCGATCATGTGATGATGACTGTTGGAGCGGCGGGCGCGTTGAATGTCCTGTTCAAATCTATCCTCGAACCCGGCGAAGAGGTTATCGTCATCGCACCTTTTTTCGCCGAATACGATTTTTATATCGACAATCATCAGGGTGTCCGGGTCATCGCCGAATCGACGCCGGATTTGTTGCCGGACATCGGAAAAATCCGGTCGAAAATCACATCAAAAACGCGTGCTCTACTGATCAACAGCCCAAACAATCCGTCCGGTCGCGTTTATGATGAAACCGTGCTGAGAAACCTGAGCACGATGTTAGAATCGGCGAGTAAAAAATTCGGGAAACCCATTTACCTCATCGCCGACGGTCCGTACAAAAAAATCATTTATGACGGATTATCCTGTATTTCGCCGTTTCTGTTTTACCGAAACGCGATTCTGGCGACGTCGTTCTCCAAAGACCTGTCACTGGCGGGCGAGCGAATCGGCTACCTCGCGGTCAGTCCGTTCGCTGACGACGACAAAGACATCATCAACGCCGCAACATTCTGTAATCGCGTTCTCGGCTACGTCAACGCACCCGCACTGATGCAGAGAGTGATTCCACACGTTCTGGATGCACAGGTGAACGTAACGATTTATCAGCGACGCCGGGATTTGCTATTTTCCGCCCTGACGGAAATCGGATACGAAGTCATCAAACCACAAGGCACATTTTATATTTTCCCAAAATGTCCGATCGACGACGATATCCGGTTCGTACAGGCGCTTCAGGAAAAACTGATACTCACGACGCCAGGAACGGGTTTTCATCGAAAAGGATATTTCCGGATCGCTTTTTGCGTTTCCGAAGAAATCATTCGCCGGGCGATTCCCGGTTTCAAAGCGGTTTTCGACCAATTTAAATAACGATTAAACACAATAAAGATAGAGAATCTTATGAGTGAAGTAAAAAGCAGAGGACATGTGGCGATCAACGCCGAGGAATGCAAGGGCTGTGAACTTTGCATCGCGGCTTGCCCGATGAAGGTCTTGTCGCTTTCCGAAATATTCAACACCCACGGCTACCATACGTCATCGTATGTCGGCGAAGGTTGCAGCGGTTGTGGCATCTGTTTTTACACTTGCCCGGAACCGGGCGCGATCACGGTTTTCAAACGCTGGGATTTGATGACTGAAAAGCGGTTTTGCCCGTCGTGCGGAGTCGAACGGAAAGTCTTTTCGCGGGATTCCGCGCCGGATATTCTGCTTTGCGCCGAATGCGGCCAACCGGTCAATGAAGAAAAAAATCAACTTTCCGAAAAGTAGAGAGCGAGGATTTTATGGCTAAACAATTTTTAAAAGGCAACGAAGCGGTCGTCAAAGCCGCGATTCTGGCAGGTTGCAAGTCGTATTACGGCTATCCGATCACGCCGGCGAGCGAAATCGCGCATGCCGCCGCCAAATATCTCCCGCTGGCAGGCGGAACATTCGTTCAGGCGGAAAGCGAGATCGCCGCGATCAACATGGTTTACGGCGCGGCATCGGTGGGCGACCGAACTATGACGGCATCATCGAGTCCGGGATTCAGTTTGAAGCAGGAAGGCATTTCGTACTGCGCCGGAGCCGAGCTTCCATGCGTAATCGTCGATGTCATGCGCGGCGGTCCAGGTTTGGGTAACATCGCTCCCGAACAAGGCGACTACAATCAGGTCGTCAAAGGCGGTGGTCACGGAAATTACAAGAACATCGTGCTGGCGCCGAACTCCGTCCAGGAAATGTGCGATTTCGGAATGCTCGGCTTCGATCTCGCTGATAAATACCGGAATCCTGTCATAATTCTGACCGACGGATTCATCGGCCAGATGATGGAACCTGTAGAATTCCCGCAACCGGTTGAAAAAATTCCCGAAAAACCATGGGCGATCAAAGGTACCGACGAGACGACCAACAACTTGATCACGTCCATTGACCTCGAACCTAACGATCTGGAACGGCACAATCTCAAACTTCAACGGAAATATGCGATCATCGAAGAACAGGAAGTTCGCGCGGAAGAATACCATCTCGAAGACGCCGAAATCGTGATCGTCGCCTTTGGCATCGTTTCACGAATTGCTCAATCCATCGTCGATATTCTTCGGGGAATCGGCGTCAAGGCGGGCATGTTGCGGCCGCAGACGCTTTTCCCATTCCCGAAGAAAACCATCGCCCGGCTTGCCGACACAGTAAAATTCTTTCTCACAATCGAATTGAGCAACGGGCAATTGGTGGATGACGTTCGTCTGGCCGTCAACGGCAAAAAACCGGTCTATCTCTATTCGAGGCTCGGCGGAAACGTCCCAACGATGAAGGAAATTCAGGATGAACTGATGAAACTGATGAGGATGTCATGAAAGATATTTTGCGAAAATCGGAAGTTTTTTACGATGTTTACGAGCGCAAACCCGGCGCCGATAAACTGACGACGACTTACTGTCCGGGTTGCGGGCATGGAAATCTGCACAAGTTGATCGCCGAAGCACTGGAAGAATTTGGCGTGCGTGACCGGGCGATCTTTATCAGTCCCGTCGGATGCAGTGTGTTCGCTTATTACTATTTTCATACGGGAAACATACAGGCCG
>JBAZPZ010000103.1:0-7046 GCA_041645495.1 Fidelibacterota bacterium
GCGCCGACCAGCCCATGTCGGGTATCGTACCGGGCGCCGATCCGAAGTTTGCTCATCGGCAATTCCTTGACGCGCAGAATGAAGCGGATGCTGTTTTTCGACAACGTCTTGACCTCGTAATAGACCGTCTCGAAATAGCCGAGACTCTATAAATAGGCGATGCGTTCTTCGATATTTGGCAGAATGAAAATCGCTCCGGGTTTGACGCCAAGAAGCCGAATGATGAACTCATCCGGCAGTGTTTGATTCCCCACAATTTGGATTTCATTGATGATCGGACGGTTTTTCTCTTCGACCGTGACGATCAGGCGCACGGATTGGTCTATCATCGGCTTGACATTGACATTGATATGATTGAAATCGCCAGTCGCCCGAAGCCGCGTGATGGCTACCGATAGCGAATCGGGTCGATAATTTTCGCCGATAGGAATGTTCATCAATGCGCGGATTGCCTCGTTCGGAATGGCAATATTTCCGATTACGTCGATTTTCTGAACTTTCGGCTGTGAGAATGAAATCGCTTGAGGATCGATATGAACATTTCGGGACAATTTGTATTTTGTTTTTAATTCGACGAGACGCGGTAATGCTTCGGTCATGGCGTCGTTGCCCTGTGCGATAATCTTCTCGATCTTTGGATTGGTAAAATCGACGGGCGTGACGCCGTGCAGTCTGACATCGACCAGAATATCCGCCAATACCGCGTTCCCGGCCATTTTACTGTCCCGCGCGACGTTGTATGATTGAATCAATACTTCCAGCGTTCCTTTGATCTTTTCCCGCTCTCTGAACTGAAAACCGACCGCAGAAGCGATGACGATTTCCGCGCCCATTTCTTTGATGACATCGACGGGAAGATTGTTCAGCAGACCGCCGTCCACGAGGAGCGAATCGCCCCACTCGACGGGACTAAAAATTGTTGGCACCGACATCGTCGCGCGCATCGCCTTGGCCAGCGAACCGCTTTTCAAAATAACCTCTTTGCCGTCCACCAAATTGACGGCGACGCACCGAAACGGGATCGGCAATTTGTCGAAATCCGTGTTGTGAGCATACTGCGAGGTCAGGTTCGAAAACAGCATCATGATGTTTTGCCCGGCGATGACACCGCCTTTGCCGATCGGTATGAAACCTTCTATGCCAACTTCATATTGATAGCGGTCGGCATCTTTCTTCTGAAAATACGGCAGTGTTTCGCGCGGCGGCTTATCCGTAAAAACTTTTTGCCAATCGGTAGCCAGCGACATCGTTTCGATTTCCTTGCCCGAATAGCCGATGGCGTAGAGCGCGCCGACGAGTCCGCCCATGCTTGTGCCGGTGATATAATCGATGGGAATTTCGAGCGAGTCGAGCGCTTTCAGAAGCGGAATGTGCGCGAATCCCAGTGCGCCGCCGCCAGAAAGCGTCAATCCGATCTTCGGCCGCGCGCCGCCCAAAAGAGAAGAAAAAACGACCGTCGTAATCAGGAGCAGTCGGAGTTGTTCGAGGTATCGTCGCCTTTCGATCATTTGCAGGTCGCGGTTCATCCTGTTTAAGCCGTTGAAAAAGTCTTTCCGAACGATCAGACTGAAAGGATTCGGTAAATCTTCAGCAATTCGTCATCGAGCGGTTTTTTCTTTTCCCACGTTTCCGGCAAGGAAACATACGAGACGGCATTGCTCGCCCAACCGACCATGATGTCGGTTTTTCCCGCTTTCAGCGCCTGAACCGCATGGTAGCCGAGGCGGCTCGCCAAAAGCCGATCCGTTGCCGTCGGACTTCCGCCTCTTTGCGTATGTCCCAGAACGCAGACATGACAATCTTTGTGGAAGTGAGTTTGAATTTCTTTGGCAAGATCATGCGCGTTTCCCAGCTCATCGCCCTCGGCGACGACAATGAGACTGCTGGTCTTTCCGGTTCGTGACCATGTGGTAATCAAACTGCCCAGGTCTTCCATCGTGTGTTTCATCTCGGGTACGAGTATCTCTTCGGCTCCGCCGCAGATTCCGACTTCCAGCGCGATGAATCCGGCGTGGCGTCCCATGACTTCGACGATGAAAAGTCGGTCGTGCGAAGCCGCAGTGTCGCGGATTTTATCGATGGAATCCAGCGCCGTTGAAACCGCCGTATCGTAGCCAACAGTTAGATCGGTGCCATAGATGTCGTTATCGATCGTTCCCGGAATCCCGACGACGTTGATTTTCTGTTCCATGTAAAGCGCATGCGCGCCGTGGAAACTTCCGTCGCCGCCGATGACGATCAGCCCGTCGATTTCCCACTCTTTCAAGACATCAGCCGCGCGTTTTCTGCCCGCGGCGTGCTCAAACGATTCACACCGGGATGTTTTCAGAAACGTACCGCCTTTTTGAATGATATTACTGACCGACCGGCGGGAAAGCGGTATGATGTCGCCTGAGATCAGGCCTTCATATCCGCTGGAGATGCCAAAAACATTGATACCCTCGACCAGAGAGGTACGGACGACGGCTCGGATAGCGGCATTCATTCCGGGCGCGTCGCCGCCGCTTGTCAAAACGGCTATTCTTTTCACATCTGCCATATTTTCCTCGTATTTAGTCTTTTCATTTTTCAGCCGGAATTTACAGAAATAACCCGGTACAAACCAACGCCCGAAAAGACGTATTCCTTCAATCAGGACTGTCTTCCTGTCTCAGATTTGGTTAGAAGGCTATTTTGCGACTTCCATTTCGATCAGTTTGGCCTGAACGCCGGTCAACAGATTCAGTTTTCTCGTCAACTCGACGTGCTTTTCCTTCTCGCCGACCAATTCGAGAACGATCGACCCGAAATCCGAACATCGATCGAGAACACCTTCGTGAAGTCCGAGACGCGTCTTGATCAGACAGCCCCACTCCGTCAGAATTTTTTATACGGTAACGGCGTCTTTTTTCCGAAGATTGATCAGAACGATCATGAATCTCTTTTCCATGTTTGACTCCATTTATTTTTCACAAGATTTGATAAGTTTCTCGATTGTGGGCAGGATCGCGAGTTCTGTCTGACCGCGCGGCTTTTTCGCCTGAGCCAACGCCGCTTTGCTTTCGGCAATCCACTTCTCAGGCGCCTTTTTTCCTTTTTTCAAGTATTCAATCGCCTCAAGCCCAACTTTTGAAACGGTCGATAAATCCTGCGACAACGTATCGATCTCCTTTAAAACCGGCGAGGTTTTGATCGTTTTTGCTAACCCGGCATGGTTCGCAATCCACGATTGGAGCATGTCCGTCATTTCGGAGATGTTTTCATTCTTTTTAGAATCAATAAGCTCGTCGGTCAATTTTCGGAATCGGCGCGCGGTCATAGATTCCGGACGGGCGGCGTCAACGACGCGCGTATAAGGCGAGAATGTGGCATATTTGATACCCTGAAAGTGCCGGTTGTAGATTTTCACCGGTTCGACGACATCAACAAAGCGTTTTAAAGCAGAGATATTGTTGCCGTTCGTCAGCCGTCTCAACATATATTCGTAATTTTTAATGTGCTGGAGCTCGAGTTCTTCGAGTTGACCGCTGACGATTTCCATCCGCCGGTACATGCTTTCGACATCTCTGACGCTTTGCGGCGACCAGAATCTTTCAGCGATACAAGCTGTTCGCGGCCAGATTCGCGAATCAATTGTTTCCGGAACGACGAGTTCGCCCCAACTGGTTGCTTCGCCGCCGAGAATGAATTTTTTCTGTTCTTCCGAAAGCGTTGAACCTTCCGGGATCGGATCTATCAAATAGTGATATTCCGCCGGTTGAATGAGGTCGATGTAATAGCCGTTGGACAAAATGCCCATGTAGCCTTTCCGGGCGGCTTCGTCAAGCGCTTTGTATCCGCGCCACGAGTGAATGACGATATTTTTCGGGAGAGCGGGTTGAAAAATTTCGTCCCAGCCGATCATCTTTTTGTTGTAGCGTGTGAGAATTTCCAGAACACGGAGATTGAAATGCTTCTGAAGCGCGTGATTATCGTCGATGCCGTTCACTTTCATGAATGCCTGAATCTCCGGATTGGCGCTCCATTCCTTGCCGGTATTTTCGTCGCCGCCGATATGCAAATATTCGTCGGGAAAAAGCGCGGCCATTTCCTTGAAAAAAACGTCCAGAAATTCATAGGTCGATTCCTTGGCCGGATTCATTGTCGGGTCAAAAACACCCCAGTATCGCGCGATCTTGTATGGACCGGGCGCGCTGGCGAGGAACGGATAGCCAACCATCCAAGCGGTGCAATGCGCCGGAACGTCGAATTCCGGAATGACACGAATTCCGCGTTCATCGGCATATGCGATGATTTCGCGGATTTGCTCCTGTGTGTAAAACGTACCGTCCGAGCACATCGACTGAAGATTCGGGAGCGATTTACTCTCGACGCGAATGCCCTGATTGTCGGACAAATGCCAGTGAAAAACGTTCAGTTTAACTGCCGCCATGCCGTCGAGATTTCGCTTGATGACTTCGACCGGCATGAAATGACGGCTAACGTCGATCATTAGTCCGCGCCACGGAAATCGCGGCGCGTCGTCGATTTCGACAGTCGGGAAAAAGTAACCGTTTTCGTCGGCAGAGAGCAGTTGTAACAGAGTTTCCAGTCCGCGAATCACGCCGAGATCGGTTTCCGCCGACAGATTGACCTTTTCCGGTGTCACGACCAGTTTGTAGGACTCGTCTTCGCCGAGGCCGAGTCGTCCGATCCGCGTCGTTTTGATGATCATGTCCGCGGTATCCGAGCGCGTTTCGGCGATGATAAAATCCTGCGGAAAGAAAAGTCCGGTGCGGTTGGAAAGCCTTCGCAACATTCGCGTCGCATTCAGGTAAATCCGTTGCCCGCCAACGCCTTCCAGCGCGATGGAAAAATCCGCATTCAGCCGGAATTCGCCGGCGTTCACGACGACCTTTTGCGGAAAAGGCATCAGGTTCAGCGAAGATTCCGCAAATGCGGAAAGCGTCAGTCCCGCCATCAATAAACCAACCACTGAACGATGTATAATTTCAATCCTTTTCATAAAATTCCTCATATTATTCATTCAGTTCTCTCGGATATTCTAAGCCTTGAATTTTATCCGTTTTTCACATCGAATCATAATGCCCGCCGATGGCAAAGATATAAATCGTTTGCCCATCAAACGAATATATAAGCCGGTCGTGCGCCGAAATCCTCCTGGACCACAAACCGGTTAAATTGTGTTTCAGCGGTTCCGGTTTTCCGAGTCCCGATGCTTCGGGATCGCCGCTCTGAAGTTCTTTGAGGATTTTGCAGAGATTTCGATGAAGACGCGGGTCTTTCTCCCGCAGGCGTTCATATCGTTCCCATGTGTCACCCTCAAAAACGATAGAGCGCATCCAATTCCTCTTGCGAAGGACGGTATCCGGTTGCTTCCTGATGGGTTTTCAGCGATTTTATCACTTGTTCCATCAATGACTGGTTTTGCAGAATAAACAGCGTTTCCTGTTCGCGCTCCCAGTCTTCGGCGCCGATGACGACAAAATCCTTTCCCGCCCGCCGCCTGACAACGAGCGGTTCGTGAATGGTGAGGGCGCTGTCAACGGCGTTCTTGAGATTCGCCCGAAACTGATTGACTGTCATTTCAGCCATACAAACATCCTTCCGTTAAATGAACCGTTAGAAATGTACTGAAATGCAGTACGGTTTGCAATAGGTATCTCTTTTCACTTTTCATTAATACATTCTGTCCCACGGCGGCAGTTTGACCGGTTTCTGCGCGAGAACCACTAGCACTTTTTCCGGCAGGAATCGTTTCAAAATGACGATCCGGTACATGTATTGATCGAACCAGTCGTCTGTCATCGTCAAATTTCCTTTGTAAGCGGCTTCCTCGCCCCAACTGTTTTCCAACAGCCATTTCGTCGGCGCGCCGGTAGCGGATGTATCGACGCCGACAAGCGCCATGCCGTGCGAAGAGGCGCTTTCGTAACTTAAAACCTGATCCTTTTTACTCATGTCAAACGAAACGCCGAAAAGCGATTGATAATCGAAAGCGTTCGTGGCCAGGATTCCGCGTTCGGAATCGAGTTGCTTACCGACGTCGCAGGAAAAGTACATCGGCTCATCGGCGAGGATGGACGTTTTCGCCCAACTTTTCATATCCGAAGATGGAACGTTGACGAATGTCCAGTTCTGACTGTCGTACCGGTTGCGGTCGAATTCGATTTCGTAAAGTTTGTAATAATCCCGCGACGGATCGTCCATCAGCATCACATAGTCGCCGAGGTTCGCCTGAACGACTTCATTGTAAAACCGAACCGGCGTGAATTTTCCTTTGACGATCAGGCTGTCTTTTTTATCGGCAAACCGCCAGACGAATTCCTTCGGCGGCGTTCCCAGCGAGATCACGAGAATGTGGTAGATTTCCCCGAGCATGTTCTCTTTCGATTTTTCCAGCGACGCTACCGGCTTGCCTTCCTGATGCTGGGCGCGGAGTTTCAAACCGCCGTCGCGCAGCTTTCGGCTGATCAACTCGTTCATCCGCCGCGTATTTTCACTGTTGTAGGTATCGGGCATATTTTCCGCCGGGACAACGCCGTATTTTTCGATCAAACTCGGCGTCATGCTCCAGACGCCGCCGTCGCCGATCGGATTCCGGAAAAGCCAATCGACCGTTCGGTCGTCTATCGGCTTTTCGCGCGTCTGAACGATCGCCGTCAGAAACAGGTTCGCCTTTTCCAACTGGTCGTAGAAAAACAGGTAATTCTGCGAAAACCCGAACGACTTCATGTCGTATTTCTTGATGACTTTCGGGCGGATGACGTTCAGCGAGCTGAACAGCCAGCACCGGCCGGACGATTTTTGGTCGGTGATTCCGGATGTTTTGATCGTGTGCGCAAAATGGTGATCGAGCGTGCCGATCAGGCTTCGGTTCAGCGCGACTTTTTTAATGTCGTTATTGGTGACTGCATTTTGCGCCGCCGGAATGGTTGCATCCGCCGCAATGGTTTTCTCGAATCGCGTCAGCATTTCGCTGGTGATCGCGCCAGTCTGGGCAAAACCGGTCGAGGTGAAAAGGGCAATTGTCATCACACTGAAAACCAATTTTCGATTCACCATGT
>JBAZPZ010000104.1:0-7040 GCA_041645495.1 Fidelibacterota bacterium
CCGGTTATACTTATTCCCGAAAATTGTGGGCGTTTCGCCCGTATTTCGGAAGCGGTAAACATTTTCAGTTCGGACTTTCGTTTTTAAAAGCTCTGGACGATACGCTGTCGGTGAAGAAAAATTACGGCGGCATCCGTGATGGTTCCGGCGTCAACATCAACATGACCGGTTCCAATAAACCGCAGGACAATATCGCCCTCGGCACCGACCTGCTATTGTCGTTCGACAACCGGCGCTTTGTCTGGAAAACCGACTTTGCCGTTTCCTATGCAAACCGCAATATTACCGGCGGTCCGTTAGACAACGAAGAACTGGATACTTTCGCACCCGGTGATACCATTCGGAATGATACGCTTACTTTTCAAGGTAAGGATATCGCGTTGAAAGATATTCCGTTCGACTTGGATGACATCGGCTGGCTTTTTATTATAAACCGGAATATCAAGCCGTTCTTTCCCATTGATTTAGACACTACAGGCGTCGTCGGACTTTACTCGTTTTTAAATATGCCTTCATCGGCTTTTAAAACCTTTTTAACGCTTAATTATTTCAACAACTACTTCACATTTAAATATCAGCGCGTCGGGCCGGAATTTGTGTCGCTCGGAAATCCGTACCAGCGCACTGACGTTCAGGGTTTTCAGGTCGGCGATAAAATCCGTCTCTTCGGTAACCGGCTTTTCGTAACGCTAAACTTTGAACAATTGCGCGACAACCTGAACAAAGATAAAAGCGGCACAACAACAACGACGACATTTTCCGCCGGAATCTCGCTTTATCCGGGCGAAGGATTACCGACGATCAATTTCAACACAATGCAGTACAGTCGAAAGAACGACATCGAGACAATCGACACCACTTTTTACTACAATCTGACGACGCCGACTTTGATCGATTCCTTTAAATTGCGGGATAAACGCGAATCCAATATGACGATGCGACAGGACATCACGATTTCACACCTCATCGAATTTGGCGGCGTCAAACATAACATTAACCTTTCGTACGCGAATTCCGACCGGAGTGACCTGGTAAGTGGCCGAGTCGCCGGATTCCAATTCAATTCCATGTCCACGTCGATGATCAGTTTCGGCATCAACTCGACGTTCAAGTTCCCGCTGAAGACTTATCTCAAAATATCGACCAATAAAAACGAAAGCGGACTTGCCAGCAAACCTTACCAATTTTTGTCGTTAGCTACGCAGGGGCAATATGACTTTCTAAACGGTCAGATCAGCGTTCTGGGCGGGTACAATCTGATGAACGGTTCCGGACTCGTCGACTTTTCCCAGCACAATATCTACATCGGAGCATATTACCGAATTTTCAAAATACACATGCTTCGCGGAAGGGTGAACGAGACTTTGATCTCAGACCGTCTTTCCGATGAAAGATTTAATGACCTGAGTTTTAGCCTATCGTATTCCGTTGAACTCTAAAACCGTCGGCTGAACATATGAAGAAAAACGTCATCAAACAAGCCGGATGGGGGCTCTCCATCGCGGCAGTCATCTCTTTGATCGTTTCGGTTCTCTTCCTCTTTGGTGCGTTCAGAGAATTCGAACTGAAATTACTCGACATGCGGTTCAAATCGCGAGGGGTTCTGGATATCTCGAAATCCAACCTCATCATCGTGGCGGTTGACGACCAGACTTTCAAGAGCTGTGTTGACCGCTATCCGTATCCTCGGGAATATTACGCCACGCTGGTCGAAAACCTGAACGAAGTCGGTATCAAGCAGATCATGTTCGATATTCAATTCACGGAGCCGGACTATAAAAATCCGAAGGGCGATCAGATTCTGGCGGATGCCATCCGTAAATACGGAAACGTGATTTTGGCGGGAAAAATCGCACGGGAATTCACGCGTGGTGGTGTTTACAGCTACGCCGACGTACCGCTTCCTGTGTTGCTGGAAACCGGCAGTGAATGGGGCGTCGTCGGAGAAATGCAGGACCCGGATGGTTTTACTCGCCGCTATGCCATTTTTGAAGAATATAAGGGCAAATATATTTATTCTTTGGGCAGTAAAATCTTCCTTCATGAAAACGGAATTCTCGGAAATCCGAAACTCCGGTTTGAAAACGGCTATTTTATCTTTTCCGATTCCAGCGATTCGCATACCGCCCGTGTTCTCGGACATCGCGGCAGTCAGGGGTTTGAACAGACGATCCTGATCAATTACAGCGGACCAGCCGCGACCTTCCCGACCTACTCGATGTCGGCCGTTCTCGACGACGCCGACTTCGATCTCAGAGACGAAGAGGATACGGACTATCTGGAGATTTTTAAGAAAAATTCGACCTATCCGTACGAACTGCGGTTAGCCATGCTCGGCGATTCCGTCGGCCAGGCATTGGCGCTGTCTGCGCTCGCTGTCGGTGACACCGCAAAAGTCGATTCGGTTCTCGACGCGATGAATCCGTTCAAGGGTAAAATCGCGCTGATCGGCGTTTCCATCGAAGAACTCCACGACAATAAATTCATGCCATACTACAACTTCGCGGGCAACCGGCGGCTAATGCCGGGCGTGGAGACGCACGCGCACGCCATTCAGACGATGCTCGACGGAAAATTCATTACCGCTTTACCGTTAACGACGGACATCATTCTCATTATTGTCTTTTCGCTCATTACAGCTCTACTCGTGTCCGTCGGGCGTCCGGTAGTCGGCGGCGTCGCGATGCTTGCGTTTTCGGTTCTCACCTTGGGCGGCTCGTTTTGGATGTTTTCCCATCGTTCCGTCTGGATTTATCTGTTTCCGATTCTGACCGGCATCGTGCTCAGTTATGTTGGCGGCGTCGTGTATCAGTTCCTGTCGGAACAGAAGGAAAAGAAAAAAATCCGCGGCATGTTCCAGACCTACATGTCGCCGAAGGTTTTAAAATATCTGGAAGACCATCCGGATGCGTTCAGCTTGTCGGGCGAGAAACGCGAGGCGACGATGTTTTTCTCGGATGTCGCCAATTTTACGACGATTTCCGAGAGCCTTTCCGCCGAGGAACTCGCTCTTGTTTTGAATAAATATCTCTCGCCAATGACCGAAATCCTGATGAAATACGACGGTTATGTCGATAAATACGAAGGCGACGCTATTATGTGCGATTTCGGCGTGCCGATGGAAGACCCCGATCACGCATGGAAAGCCTGTTTCGCGACCATCGAACAGCAGGAAAAACTGAACGAAATCCGTCCCGAGATCAAACGCGATCACGGTTGCAACATTTACGTTAGAATGGGCGTCAACTCCGGGATCGTCTCCGCCGGAAACATGGGCTCGACCCAGCGCTTTCAATATACCGTCATGGGCGATGCGGTCAATCAGGCGTCGCGATTCGAGGGCGCCAACAAGCAGTACGGAACCTATATGATGGTCGGCGAAGAAACCTATAAACGCGCCAAAGATCATATCGAAGTCCGCGTTCTGGATAGACTCGTGGTCAAAGGAAAACTGATACCGATCACCGTCTATGAACTGATGAGTAAAAAAGGCGCGCTCACCAATTCTCAGCAGGAAATCTGCGGCCATTTTACTCGCGGGATCGAACTATACTGGGAACGGAACTGGGACTCTGCGATCAGGAATTTCCAAAACGCGATCGCCGTGACCGGAGCCGATGCGCCATCGGCCATTTTTATCGGCAGATGCGAGATTTTCAAGAATAATCCGCCCGGCGAAAACTGGCAGGGCGAGTTCGTCATGACAACTAAATAGGTCGCGCTTCACCTACCGAGCCGGTCGCGACGGAACGAAAACTCAGAATTATACCTTGAGAAACAGGCGGGAGTGGGTATATTATATCGATTTTTTAGATGGATGAAGAACTGACATCGTTCTGCTCGATTATCGACGGGACTAACAGATAAAATGATCCGGATTAGCAGGAGAAAAAATGGGAACCAGACGCGGAAAAATACTCTGGGTCGATGATGAAATCGACTTGCTCAGAGCGCATGTACTCTTTTTGAAAAGCCGCGGATTCGATGTGATTCCCGTATCGAATGGAAACGACGCCATCAAGATCGTCGCGCAGGAAAACATCGACATCGTTTTGCTTGACGAGATGATGACGGGAAAAGATGGACTCACAACGCTTTCGGAAATGAAGGTCATCAAACCAGGTTTGCCGGTCATCATGATCACCAAAAATGAAGAAGAAAGCCTGATGGAAAAAGCCATCGGAAGCAAGATCACCGATTATTTGACCAAGCCGGTGAATCCCAGCCAAATTTTGATGGCATGTAAAAAAATACTCGAACATAAAAGCATCGCATCCGAACATGCATCGAAGAATTACATGGAAGAGTTTCAGAAAATATCCCAGATGCTGTACGAAGATCTGGGAAGCGATGACTGGATCAACATCTATAAAAAATTGGCCGGTTGGGACATTGAATTCGACGATCATCCGGATTTGGGTCTCAAAGAGACGCTGGAAGATCAGGTGCGCGACTGCAACATCGAGTTCGGAAAATTTATCGAAAAAAAATATGCCGATTGGCTAAAGGAAGATCGCCATTTTCGCCCCACGATCTCGCCGGACGTCCTCTATAAATACGCCTTTCCGTATTTGAAAAACAAAGAGAAAGTGCTGTTCGTCGTGATCGATTGCATGCGGCTGGATCAATGGCTGACTTTCGAGCCGCTTCTGTATGATTTTTACAACGTGCGGACAGATTATTACTTTTCCACGATTCCTTCTTCAACACCGTATTCCCGGAATTCTATCTTCAGCGGACTTTTTCCCAACGAGGTGCAGAAACTTCATCCGGACATCTGGGAAAGGGCCGACGAGGACGAAACCTCGATGAACCGATACGAGTCGCAACTGCTCGAAAACCTGTTCCGGCGCGAATCGATCGATCTGAAGAACGGAATGAAATATATCAAAGTTCTCGACTCGGCGGCCGGTTGGGCGACGGATAAAAAACTCTCGTCGCTTTTGGAGAGTTCTTTCATCGCACTGGTCGTCAATTTCGTCGATGTGCTGGCTCACCGGCGCAGTGATTCCGAAATCATCAGGGAGATCGTTCCCAACGAAGCCAGTTACCGCTCGGTCGTCCGGACATGGTTTCAGCATTCATGGATCTATTCCGTCCTGCGGAAATTTGCCGAACACGATTTTACCGTCATCCTGACCAGCGACCACGGAAGCATCCGCGTCCGGAATGACGTCAAGGTCATCGGCGATAAAGACACCTCGCCGAATATTCGGTTCAAATACGGACGAAATCTGAACTGCTCGCCGAAATATTCCATCGTCATCAAGGATCCGGCCAAATATCTGCTTCCCGACCTCGGCATCAACAATAATTACCTGATCGCCAAAGAGAATTTCTATTTCGTCTATCCGACGAACTATCACAAATTCGAATCTTATTACCGGGATACGTTCCAGCATGGCGGCGTCTCGATGGAAGAAATGATTCTGCCGATCATCACACTTTCGCCGAAATAAAACGATGATGGAAATTCAAACGCATTCCGCTACGGAAACGGTTCGTATCGGCAAAATCGTCGCCGGATTTCTCAAACCGGGCGACGTTATTGCGTTTACCGGCAATCTTGCCGCCGGAAAAACGACGATGATCAAAGGAATCTGCGCCGGGCTAAACGTTAGCCAAAATGTTGACAGTCCGACCTTCACGCTCGTCAACGAATATTCCGGCAGATTTCCCGTCTATCACATTGATTGTTATCGGGAACATCGCATTGAAGAGTGGCTGGAACTCGGAATTCTGGAATATTTGTTCGGCGACGGCGTTGCCCTGGTCGAGTGGGCTGAAGGCATCGCATCGCTTCTGCCCGCAAATGCCATTCGCATCGTCATCGAACAGGATATTTCGGACGAATCGTTCCGGCGGATCGAACTGACCGCCGATCCGGACATCGAAGCGGCTTTGCTCCATCTTATCTCCTGCAAAGAGGACTGCAAATGCTGATTTTAGGCATCGATACATCGACACAAAATACGAGCGTCGGGCTGGTAGAAGACGGAAAATCAATAGGCGTTCGTTCGGTTTTCGGAAAGTCCGTCGCCTCCGAAAAACTCCTTTCGCTGACAGATGAACTATTTCAAACCGGCTATTCGTTTAACGACGTTGACGCTATTGCTGTCAGCATCGGTCCCGGTTCGTACACCGGCCTGCGAATCGGTTTGGCGACTGCCAAAGGGCTTGCTCTTCCGAAAAACCTGCCGGTTCTTCCCGTTCCGACATTTTCCGCATTGAACTATGTCGTCCGTCAGGAATGGAGCGAAGATGTCGTTCTTTTCATGCGCTCTCATCAGGAATTTGTTTATTATTGCGCATCATCTGCCGGTTCGAGGCAATTTCCCGTCGCGCATGATACGTTCCAAAATGTGATCGGGTGCTTTCCGGACGTTTCTATTTTTATCGGCGACTCCGAGTTTTCCATGCCGGAGGGGAAACATCTTTTTCTGCGGTATCCGCAAGGCGATCACGTCGCGGCGCTTGCCTTTCAAAATTACGACGATCTGATCCAAAAATGTTCGGCCGAATTGGAACCGGAATATCATTCGAATCTGGAGGTAGTCAGCTGGGCGCGGAAAAGCAGGTGAAGATTCGACGGGCGGACGAGTCGGATTTACCGGCTGTCATGGCGATCGAGGAAAAATCGTTTCCGTCCGCCTGGACAGTTGACTTTTTCCGGCATGAGATGTACAACCCGTTGAGCCATTTTTTCGTTGCGACTTTTGATAAAATCGTCGTCGGTTATATCGTTTTTTGGGTGATCGCCGACGAATCGCACATCGCCAATCTCGCCGTTCATCCCGATTACCGGAGACACGACCTGGGAGATAATCTCTTGAAATTTGCCATTCATTTTTCCCGGTCGAAAGGTGCAAAAATGATTACACTGGAAGTCAACGAGAAGAACGTCGCAGCGTTTGCGCTTTATGAAAAAAACGAGTTTAAACAGGTCGGCAAACGAATAAAATATTATGAAAATAGAGACGATGCGTTTATTTTAACCCGTATTTTGTAATGGAAGCATATGGCTGATTGGTTTAAAAGAA
>JBAZPZ010000105.1:0-6988 GCA_041645495.1 Fidelibacterota bacterium
ACAGAGAACGCAGTCCCGACTATTCGGGATTTTAATTTCTTTTTTATCTTGTTAAATTTCATCTCATTATTGACTTAACTATTTGTTATTAATTATTCTCTGTGTTCTCCGCGTGCTGAATCCCGCCAACGGCGGTGGCTGCGGTGAATTATTCAGGTTAGGTATCAGATAACTTTTAACTTTTTGATTGAAATAACTGCTTGATTGTGATAAATTCAGACGCTTTTTGGAAGTAAGAAATTCGGGGCGTAGCGCAGCCCGGTTAGCGCGCTTGGTTCGGGACCAAGAGGCCCGGAGTTCAAATCTCCGCGCCCCGACAAACATGGCAATCACCGTCTATATTATCTACAGTCAGATTAAAGATCGCTTTTATATTGGTCAGACTCAGGATTTGGTAAATCGTTCTGTTCCGTCGTTTCCTTTATTTTCCATATAGAGGCTTCCTCATGACAAACTCCACTGTTTATCCCAAAACTATCGCACGCTTTTATAATGCGGTTTACGATTCGATCCGAACACAAATCGACCGCGATTTCTATCTGAGTGAAATTCATAAAGTCAATGGAGCCGTGCTGGAAATAGGCGTCGGTACCGGCAGAATATTCTGCACAGCTTTGGAAAAAGGAACCGACATCTACGGCTTCGATCTGAGTCCTGCTATGATCGCTCGGTTGAAAGAAAAAATCAATCCAGGAGATCATCACCGTGTTTCTATCCAAAACGCCGTCAATTTCCATTTTAACCGAAAGTTCGATTTGATTATCGCTCCGTTTAGAATGTTTTCCCACCTCCTGTCGGTTGACGACCAGTTAACGACATTGAAAAATATTTATGACCATCTGACAGACGGCGGCACATTCATTTTCGATGTTTTTGTTCCGAACCTGAAAATGTTAATTGATGGAATCGACGCCATGACCGATTTTGAGGGCATTGACGAAACCGGACGCAAATTCAAACGGATTATTTCGATGCACCCAAATCTGATCGATCAAACCACGAACTCCATGATGCAATTCGACTGGGAAGAAAACGGAAAAAAATTCTCAAGCAGATGAGAATTCCGGATGCGATATTTTTTCCGATATGAACTAGAACACCTGATCGCCCGCTCCCGATTGACTCTGCAAACGATCCTTGGCGATTTTCAGGGCAATCCGCTTTCGGAAAACTCAGGCGAATTCATCGTCATTGCCTCGAAATCACACACAAAAACGCAGGAAAGAAACATATGAGTAAATTGAATCTAAAATATTTTCTGACGATCCTGATAATTCTGGTCATCACTCCTATCGGTTTTGCCACAAAATCTTATGAAGGCGTCGGTGAAAGATGGATGCACAATTACGGCGGCGCGATTTTGTACGAAATCTTTTGGTGTCTGGTCCTCTTCCTCATCTTTCAAAAGCTACGTCCGTGGTTGAATGCATTTTACGTTTTTCTCGTTACTTCCATCCTAGAAGTCGCTCAACTCTGGCATCCGCCGTTTCTGGTCGCTATCCGCTCAACTTTTCTTGGACGAACAATCTTTGGGACGACTTTCGTTTGGCTGGATTTTTTATACTATGTGATCGGCAGTCTGATCGGCTATTTTATTCTGATCGGTTTGGACCGGCTTGATCCTCAAAAAGAAAAAGCCGAAGAATAATCGCTTACTCTCCGGCCGAACAATTTACTTTAATTCTGAATTATTTGAATTGCGAAATAATCGCCTTGACAGCGTCTTTATGCACGGTAAAGGTAAGCATTTTCATCTTCACGAAATCTTCCCGCCAAAAATAAAATCCCTTGAATTGTCCATAGCGTGAACTCCGCCCGGAATCTTTGATCAGAAACCAATCAAACTTCCCCACTTTCGCCATTCCCACCAAATGTAATCCGTGGTCGTCTTCCGTCGTGGCATTCTCGATCCGGAATTCTCTCGAATCCTGATTGATGTAAGCATACGGAATATCGAAATCGGGAATGAATCCGACATCTTCCTTGCCGATATAACCTGCTTCGCTAACGTCGCCTCCGATTGCCACCGACATTCCATTGCCGATCGCCTGCTTGATGACGGTGTACCATTTGTCTAACGGAACATTGTAATAATTTTTATCGTGCCACCAGTTGTCCGGCACCTTGAACTCGCCGTATTCGTAAAAAGGAACCGAAGTCGTTGACATCAGATCGACATAATCACTGGAATTAATCTTTAGTACGTTTTTGTAAAATTCCGTCGGTGTGAGCGTTTTTCCGTTCCAGACGATAGTCGTCGGCGGAACACCGAGATGTTTATTTAGAATGATCTTGATCGAAGCGATTACTGTCTCTTCGTCCCAGTAATTGTTCGTCTTGCAATATTCAAAATAATCTTTCATTTCCTTGATCAACAGGACGTGATTGTGCATCTGACCACCGACCAATCCGGTAAAGGCTTCCGCAGGAACTGCTCCATACTTGTTCATGATTCTGAATAGAGCGTTGCATTCCGAACCTTCTTCAAACACCGACTCGCCGCGCTCGGCAACAAATCGCCGCGCTTTTTCGACATATTCCCAGTAAATAGTATGCAACTCGGAGAGTTTGATCTTCTGTTTAGTCAGACGTTCGACTTCCGATTCGATGTAACTCGTTCCGCTGAAACACCAGCACGTACCGGTATTGTATTGCGCGACCGGCGGAAAATAAAACGCGATCTGCTTGAATTCTTCCAATGACTTCGGTTTGACGATACCGGCGAGATCGCTCTTGAGAACCTTTTTCTCTTTTTTTTCTATCTCTTTATGCTGGTCTTGCCGCTTTTTGATCTCAGTGGTGATGGAATCATTTTGTGCGGTCGTTGCTTCGGCGACTTTATCCAGACTATCGAGAATCGCATCGATCGTTTTCGGAATATAAACTGCCTTGTTTTGTGCCCAAACAGACGTTGTGAAAAGTGCTATCATCCAAAAAACAAACGTGAATTTCAACTTCATCAGATTTATCCTTTCAAATAGGTCACGCTAAACAAATCGCTGTTAATATAGCGATTCATATTCATTTTGCCAATCCGTCTGCACTATGATTTTTCTGATTTTCTGATTGACTATGATTTTATTATCGCTCTCTCTCGTAATCATAATCTTGTACACTTCAGTTATAACACCGTCAGAATCACAGATTACGCGGATTTATGGATTCCGCTGATTCGTACTCGAATAAAACAATTCCTATCCGTTCAATCTTTTTCATTTCAATATTTTTAATCTGTGAAATCAACGCAATCTGTGTAATCAGCGATTCAGACATTTTTCTGCTCCATCCAATCATAGTTCAAGACTCTTCCTTTTAACAAGTAGTAGAGACACGGCATGCCGTGTCTCTACAATATTTCGATTTTTTAAAATCTCCTTTTTAGATCTGGAACAAATTATTTGAATTCTAAATCCAATTATTCCTCTTCGTGAACAAATTTCTCGTCTTTTAACCTCATTTTTTCTTCATGAAAATAAAATGTTTCTATACAAGAACAAATTATTCGTATAGAAATATAAATTATTCCGCTTAAAATGTTTTTCGGATGCCTTAAAAACAAATTATTTCGCCTAAAATGTTTTTTCTAGCACTTGGATCGCTTCAAAATAAAAGGACGCATATGACTGCGCCCTTTTGATAACCTGTATTCTGTTTAACTGACGGCTACAACTGTTCCACGAAATATTTAGCGGTCAGTTTTTCGCCGGTTGCGCCGATGACCATCTTTTCCCACGGATATTTTCTGCCGGGGAAAAATACCTTCGTCTTGAAGAAGTCACCGATTGCGGGATTATTCGCGAATGTGATGTCCTTGACCGAAGCGACATTCTGGGATTTCGCGACTGTGTTCAGGAATTGCGCGGCCAGCAGACCGCCCAACTGATAATTATGATAATAAACCGGATACGAACAGACATGAATCTTCGATGCCCAATCCGGCATATTCCGGTTTTCCGGGCGTTTCACCATCTGGTACTTTTCAACCAAATCCCACCAGAGTTTGTTCAAATCCTGATCGGGATTTTCGTACATATTCTTCTCAAAATTATACATTACTAATGACCAGCGTGCGAAGATCAGACTTTCATAACTCAGTGTCTTCACGGTCAAGTCAGTGATTTTCGCCTTTTCTTCATCGGAAATGCCGGTCATTTGCTGAATCCACTCAGGATTCCGGGACAATTTTTCAAAGAACATGGCAACCGCTTCCGTCGCGAATGTGTGCGCCTCGCTCCTTAGTAGATACGGAAGTGTGCGATCCACATTGTAACTATAAACCGCATGCCCAAGTTCATGCAGAACGGTTCCAGCCCAATCCGTGTTGTTCCGGACATTTACCATGATTCGGACGTCGCCAAGACGATCGATATCCGTGCAATAGGCGTGCGGAT
This sequence comes from Fidelibacterota bacterium, assembly GCA_041645495.1. Taxonomy (GTDB): domain Bacteria; phylum Fidelibacterota; class UBA2242; order UBA2242; family UBA2242; genus 0-14-0-20-45-22. The sequence goes on from JBAZPZ010000105.1 coordinate 4,392, forward strand.
ATTTATTGGGACGCTCGTACAGATCGCTTTTCGCGAGAATATTATCGACCGGCAGTCCAATTTCCTGATAGAATTTCGCCGCCAATTTGATTACATCCTGTTTTTCATAATACCGATCGAGATTGACTTCCGACAACTGCGGCACTTCCTGAAAGAACGGATCGGCATAATGCCACGGCGCAATATTTTCGGGTTTGATTTTGAAGCGTTTAGCGAGGATCGCATCGATCTCGGTTTTCGCTTGCTGGTACGGCTCGCGCGTGACAATTTCGAGTTCGTCAAAAATGCGGGTGATTTCAGCGGGGTTCTGTTCGTCGGACAGCAGGCTCATTTCGTAGAAATTTTTATAACCCGTCTGTCGGGCGGCTTCGTTCCGCAGTCGTATTAACTTCAACATATCGGATTCAACGGTCTGAGCGACTTGTTTCGACGCTTCCCACGCCTTCTTCCGCTGATTCATATTCGTGGAAGTCATTAATATTTGTTTGATGTCATTGCCGGAGACTTCTTTGCCGTCGATTTTTCCGCGGAATGTGTTGAATCTTCCTTCGACCGCTGTTGCCAGACGTGTAATCTGATTCAACAGCGCGGTATCCGCCTGATTCGTGACATATTCGTTGTAAAAAATGTCCAACTGACGTGACAACAGCGTGTCTTTTACACCCTCTTCACGGAATTTCTTGATTTTTTCAAAATCCGCTTTATTGGAAAAGACTTTTGTAATGTCCATGTTCAACTGCGCATAATGATCGTAACATTCGGTTTTGCCTGTGGCTGTGGCGTCCCAGTACGCCAATGCAGAACCTTTATAGAGCGGCGTGATGACCGTCGTTAAAGTATCGATAAAAACCTGAGCGGCTTCATCGTTCTTATTCTTGCCGCAAGACATCAGCATCAGCGCGGCTAACCCGGCAACAATTAATTTTTTCATAAAAAGAAACCTCCTTTTCGATTTTGGTGATGAGATAGTTCATAGATATTTAATTTCATATTGAGGCGAAAGGTTTATATCGCTTAAACGATCGTTCGCCATCATGCAGGACGCTCGTTTTTTGATTCTTTCGCGAACATTTTATCATAATAATCCGGGTACAATATTTTAGCGCAGTCCGGACAAATACCATGTGTAAAAATAGTCCCCGAATGTTCCTTGAAATATTCCTCCACCTGATGCCAATACCCGGAATCGTCGCGAATGCTCTTGCAGTTGGAACAGATCGGCAAAAGTTCTTGAAGTTTGGAAATCTCGTCCATTGTTTTAATTTTCAGGCGGTAGCGGTTATGGAGGATCAAAAGAACAATCAGCACCATTATCAGAATCATAATTATTGCATTTTTGACAATTTTCCCGCGTTTGACGACCAAATCCTTAATCTGTTGATCTTTGATCCTAATTTGCTCTTCTTTCTCGCGGTCTTCCAAACGCCACTTGAACTCCATGGCAGCGATCTTTTTCATATTGTTGGTGCTGAAAACCGAATCCTTGATTATTTCATAAAATTTATAATTTTCAAGTGCGAGTTTCGGTTTGCCCTGTTTTTCGTAGATTTCCGATAGATATTTATAACTGTCTTTGATATGATTGAGAGCGTTGATGAACTTCCCAATTTCCAGCGCTTTGCGAATTTCTCGTATCGCCAAATCGTACTTCCCCATTTTCGAGTAGGCCAAGCCGATGAGATTCCTGGCTTCGGTGAGACCACCGCGATTTTCGACTTTTTCATAAAGCGGAATCGCTTCATAGAGGAATTTCAGCGCTTTTTCATATTCACCCAGCCGGATGTAGATTTGTCCAAGATTAATATCGGTGAGAGCCGTGCCGGGTCCGTAACCAATTTTCCGGCTGAGAATGAGTGCTCCTTCGTGATATTGTTTCGCTTGTTGAACATCACCGGAACGGTAATATGTTTCGCCGATATTTTCCATCGTGCGAACAATGCCGAATTGGTCATCTAATTTCCTTTTCAAATCTAAGGATTTATTAAAATATACGAGCGCATCTTCATATGTGTCGGTTGCCAGATAAACCAATCCAATATTGTTGAATGACTTGGAAAGTCCGACGGAATCAAGAAGTTCCTCCCGCAGATGCAATGCCCGGATATGATTGCTCAGAGCCAGCGTGTAATTACTGGTGAAATAGTATGCAACACCACAATTGTTGAGTGATTGCGCCAATCCTCGCTTATTTCCAATTTTATCGTCAATCTTTTGTGAAAGAGTCGAATAATAAATTGTGGAATCGTACATGCCGAGTACGATATAATTGAACGCCATGGCATCCAGAATTTCCGATTCGCCGAACTTATCACTGATTTCTCGTGCCAGTTTACAACCAAGTCGCCCATAGTCCAGACCTTTGCGGGGAGCGATTTCCCGATAACCGGTACAGATGTCTGCGAGTAGTTTGACCTTATCCTTTCCGCTTACCGTCGGTAGCCGCACCAGAAGAGAATCGATCGGTTCGGAAAATGCAACAGTTGCGATCAGAATCAGGGCAATCCAACGGAGAGTTCTGTTCAAAACCTTCATAAAACCAAATTATTCTAAATTGCTGAAGTTCATCATGATTTATTAAACTACCTGTTTAAATTTAA
>JBAZPZ010000106.1:0-6899 GCA_041645495.1 Fidelibacterota bacterium
TCTTGACCGGTTTTGCCGTCACCTGAAAATAATAGTCGGCAACGTTCGTTCCCATCTGAAACTCATCGGTGAAATCCCAGATGATCGAGCGGTTTTGTCCGGCGAATTTGCCTTTGCCGATGTCACCCTGAACCTTTTTGGGAACGAGTTGAAAATCCGGCTGATCACGGCGTAACAGAACGACCGACACCTGATATTTCGTTTTCGGATTTCCGTTCAGGTCGTAACGAATGTCAATGGTCTGTCCCTTGACGGAAAAATCGACGCGTTCGACGGCAATAGTCTGCGGAAACATTTCGCAGACGAGTAGCAACAGAAGACAGAGAATTTTAAAATGATGCATAAATCACTTCCTTCAATTTTGTCTGAAATATAAAATGAAAATTATCTGAAAACAAAAATATCTTCCATCGGTTCGTTCGTCGATATTTTCCATGAGGATTTTTCGGCTGTTTCGTCGGTTCAATTTGCATTGATAAAATCGACGATCCGGAATCCGGTCTCCTGCGTTGTCAGAATTCCATTCAGATCCGATGTTACTGCCTTTTGTGTCAGCAAATCCAAAGCGGCGTTTTCGACAATTTTGGACTCCTGCGAAAGATGAAGTTGCTTCAACAATCGGCTTAGCGCCAGAATGGCTCCCAGCGGATTGACGGAATCGTGTCCGGCAAGTCGTGGCGATGAATTTTGCATAATGCGATACATGGACAGGCGCTCTGGTCCGACTTCGCAGCTGTAAGATAATCCGTGTCCGCCGGTCAGGAACGTCGCAATCTGGAACATTTCATCTCCAGATAAACCGGTCGAGAGAATGACATCGAATTTTGACGGATTCTGGAGCAGTTCGTAAAACGCCAGATCTGCAATCATGTAACTCATAGTCAGTTCGGGAAAATCCTTTGCGACGGTTTCGAGCGCTCTTTGAAATAATGTTCTGGAAGTAGGAAACACGTTGCTTTTATCGACGAGACAAACGCGGTTTCTGCCCATTTTACCAGCAACCGTCAAAGCCTCGCGAAAATATTTCTCTGTTCCCCAATAGGTAGAAACTTTCGTTTCAAGAGCAATCTCCGTGCTTTTTCCCTGATTCGTCATACTGCTGATCAGGTTTTCACTATACTCCATATTCTCTTTGAAGATGATCAGATTGATGTTTTTATCGTACAATTCATGAACGGGACACAGCCAGTCCGCATTAAGTATGACGGGATAGATGGTCAGATTCAAGTCCAGTTTCTGACGAAGTTTGGTGATGATTTCCCGTCCGTGGCGATTATCCGGAACGCGCGGATCACCGAACGGCCCGACGAATACTGCGTCGAAATTTTTCCGGAGTTCTTCCAGAAACGAATCGGAAATCGTGATATGGGTTCGGAGGTAATTTTCAGCCGAATACGGATAGATTTTCGCATCGATCTCCGAGTTCAGTTTCCGGTTCAGTGCATCGATTATTTTCGTTACCTGTGCAAAAATCTCCGGTCCGACTCCGTCTCCGGGAATGATTGCGATGCGATGACTACTCATTTCAGCCCTCAGAATTCATCAGTAGTTGGGTTCCAGATCGTAATATGGCGAAATCAGCCGATACTCGCCGAAGCCGGATTCATCGACGAAAACGAACGAACGGTTGATTTCATAGTAGTACCAGATTTCATAAGGTTTCGTCTGAATTTCAAACGGATGACGCTCGATGTCGTTCGGCGGGCCGAACAAGATAAAAATCATTCCCATGTCGGTTTTCCAGCCGGGCATGAATCCGGAATAATGTTCGATTGTGTAACGAACCCGCTTGTAGTATTCGTTCATCAGTTCGTTGTCTGGAGTATTCGGCGTCGGGTCCCGTTTGTTCCAAAACTCGACAAACAAATCCTTTTTGGCTTCCTGTTTTGCCTTTTTCATCGCCCTGATTTGACTACTGGAGGCAATATACTTCAGTTGATCGATCGCCTGGTCGAGATTGTCGATCAAGTTCGACATGCCCAGCCAGCGAAGTTGGAATAGCCGTTCGCCCTTCGTTTCGTTGTTGCCTATTTTGACGATGACTTCGAGACGATACCGGTTGAATGTCAATTTTTCCTTGGGAATCGTTAGTTTCTCCTGAGTCAATCCCTGTTGAAATTCGCGGTCGAAATTTCCCTCGGTGACTACCTTATTTTTCTGATCGTAAATAATGTACCGGATGGTTCCTTCGCCCCCGCCCGAAAGCACGGAAAACGAAACGAGAAAATCGGGATTATCGTCGGAGATCGAACCGATGACGGAAGGAATTTCTTCGGCGATACCGTCAATACCTTGAACGACTTTTTCAATGATATTGATTTTACTCAGAACAACCGGTTTGGCATAAAATTCTTTGTAATCCATCGTTTTCTTGCGGTATCCGCTCTTTCGCGTGTCCATATCTAAAATGCCAAGCGTCAGGAAGAATTTGTTTGGCGCTACGCGGAAGTTGATTTTACTGACGTCGAAGTGCTCCTGAGAATTGGTTTCCTTAAATTTTTGCGTGTGAATGTTCTGTTTCCAGATTTTCGACGCGGCCTGAATCTCGTTTTCGTCCAGCAATAGAACGGAAACCTCGTAATTTGCCGTAAAACCGGTATCGTTTTTGACAAATTGAAAACCGTCGAACGGCGCCTTGATGATGATTTCTATGTTGATCGAATCCCGATTGACGGATGGATATTCGATTACGTCGTAGTAGAATAATGGCGCATCCGGCTCATCCGGTTTAAAATTCATACCCGGTTCCGGTTCCTGCGCCAGAATCGTTTGAATCGTCAGAATTAAAAAGATGAACAGAATATTAATGCGCCGAAGCATATAACCTCCAATGATATTTGGTTAAACCTTTGTTAGTGCCAAACCAAACCCACTCACCATCAATGATAATTTTATATACGCAATTGCCTGCCAATCCATCCACGGTCGTATATCGTTCCGTATAATTGTCCGAGAGCCGAACCAACAGAGCGCCGGAATCGGTTCCTAACCATAGAAAACCGTCTTCGATCGCGATGTCAAAAATCGTCACCTGATTCAGTTCGACTGGATTGGGTATAAGATCCCACTCGCCGGATGAAGGCGTATGTTTGACTAAACCGTTCTGACGGCTGAAGACAACCATCGAGTCGGATACGGCGACGCCGGTAAAATCGGCACCAACCGCATCATCGAGTTCCACTTCATCGCCGAAAGCGTCATAATGCCCGACAATGTGGCTCTTTTTGTCAACGGAATAAATCCCGTTATCCGTTCCGAGCCAAACGGTTTCCTTGCCGATGACGATTTTGTTAATGCGAACCGGGATTTTCAGAGGAGACAAATGAACGCGGCGCGTTTTGAAACCGGGCAATGAAACGAGCGTCAGGCCGTGCGGCGTTCCAATCCATGCCAGCGAATCTTCCAGCGCTATCGTCGAAACGATTTCATCCGAGAGTCCTTCCGTCATGTCCATCCGTTTCCACTTGTCTTTTTCGCTGTCGTAAATGACCAATCCCATATCCGTTCCGATCAACAGACGTCGGTTCCGATAATTGATGTCAAAAACCTGCGTCGTTGCCAATTCCTGAACGAGATAAGTTTCATCGTAATTCCATGTCCAGTCGGAAAAATTCAAAAAACTGATTCCGGTTCGATTAAAAACCGGATTCTCGTCGATGATCGAACTGCTCATCCAGAGGCCATCGTCTGTCAATGTTAGCGCGTTGACGGAATTTTGAAGCGGTCCCATCGGAGTTACATTCAGTCGTTTGACGTTATCGTCGCCGTTAATCATTCCCAGTCCCCACGCTCCGCCGTAAACGTCTTTCTCGATCGTCGAGTGAAAAAGACAGATCGGAAACTGACGAAATTCCAGATCGTAGATAATTCCTTTCATATCGAATTGCAGATCGGCGTTTATCGCATACAGACCGAAATTCGGTAAAGGGTCCAAAGCGCAAGGCGCCCAAGTCACACCGGCAGGCAATTGGAACTCGTCCGCTTGTAAGCTGCCGCCAAGTCTGGAAATGCGATGGTAAGCGCCATTCGATGTCTGCGCCCAAACATTAAAGTTGTCCGCACCGAACCGATCGATTCTCCATTGCGGATTGATATAGTTTACCCAGCGATCTGCCGTCGGAGTAAGATAGCTTATCCCGGCTTCGTGCGCCGCCCAAAGATAACTCGTCGTTTTATCGAAATAGACCGCCGTGACAAAATCGCCCGCCATCCCGTCACTCGTCGTATAAGGTTCTTCCCATCGACGCGAATACTTTTGATACGGAACCACGCCGCCGCTCGTTCCGAAATAATAATATTCGTTCCCTTCCGTCAAACTCGTTGGATAATTACAATTTTTATAGGAAATCCAATCTCCCATGCGATACAAACGCACCGGCTTGTCGCTGATGTCCTGAGCAGTCAAATTCAATATCAGCAGGAATAACAGGCTGATTGTCTTTCGGAAATGGGTCGCGATGTGAAGTATATTTTTCGTAGTTCAGCCTACCCTGACAAAATTTTTCCCGGCGACCTGCCGCACCGCTCCTTTGATCTCGAGCGTCAGCAAAGTTATAAGCGCTTCGTAGGACGGTTTATTGATTTTTTCCGAGATGGCATCGATGTGCATCGGATCGGAAGTTAACGACTCATAGACTCGCTTTTCTTCGCCTTCCAGGAAAAAGTGCATCTCCATCTGCTTCGGACTTGTTGAAAATTTCCGGATGGATTCTATTTCCGATAAAATATCATCGATGTTGGTCACGAGTTTGGCGCCTCTCTGGATCAAGCGATTGGTTCCGACACTCTTTGCGTCCGTGATTCTGCCCGGAACGGCAAAGACTTCACGGTTTTGATCGAGGGCATAATATGCCGTTAATAACGCACCGCTTTTTTCTCCCGCTTCGATCACGATCGTCCCCAGACATAAACCGGAAATGATGCGGTTTCGCCTCGGAAAATTGACCGCGTCCGGCTTGGTTCCGAACGGAAATTCCGAACAAAAAACTCCGTTATTTACCAATTGGTTGCGCAGATTTTTGTTTTCAGACGGATAAATAACGTCGATCCCGTTTCCAAGGACGGCAATCGTTCTTCCACCATTTGCTATGGCCGTTTTATGCGCTTCGGTATCGACGCCGCGCGCGAATCCGCTGACGATTGTGATGTTTTGGCTGACTAATCCCTTGGCGAGTAAGGCGGCCGCCTCCCGTCCGTAAGCTGACGGTTGACGCGTTCCGACGATGGCGATCGAATCGGCGTCGCGATCTAAAAAATCTCCGAAATGGAAAAGCACTGCCGGCGGATCGTAGATGTTCAGCAATCTCGCCGGATAATCCGGATCGAAAATCGTCGTCATCTTGTATGGATTCTGATTCAGGATTTTCATTTGCCGCTCGACAAATGCCTCGTCCGATTCCCGAAGAATCCGTTGAGCGAGTATCGTGTCGATCAACGGAACTTTACAGAGTTCCCGAACCGTCGAACCGAATATGTCTTCCAGATTCGGAAAATGCGCGTGCAGATTCATGAGTCGCCGCGAACCGAGTCCGGTAACCGAAAGGAGTTTCAGCAATATCCGGTTATTTTCCATTTCCTTCTAATATTTGAACGGCTTTATCGACAAATGTTCCCAATCCATAACCGCTTACCGCAGATATCGACAGAACGTTGATGCCGCAAATTTTCCGTTTTTTGGACGGAGTTTCCAGAAGGTCTGACTTGGTCAATAAAATAAGACGTTCGCGATTTTCAAATTCATGATAATGCTGGACTAATTCGTTATTGAGCAATTGATAGGTTTTGTCGGGGTGCGGATCGATTGCTTCGATTAAAAACACGAGAACTCTCGTCCGTTCCAGATGTCTCAGAAATCGATGACCAAGCCCTTTTCCAAGATGCGCGCCTTCGATCAAGCCGGGCACATCCGCCATGACGAAACTTCTGTAATTCCCATATTTCACGATGCCGAGATTGGGAACCAGCGTCGTAAACGGATAATCGGCAATCTTGGGACGAGCCGCCGTCAGTTTGGAAATCAGCGTGGATTTTCCGGCATTCGGCAATCCGACCAAACCGACGTCCGAAAGGATTTTCAATTCGAGGCTCAAAGTTTTTTCTTCACCGGGAAGTCCGGGTTGCGCATAACGCGGCGTGCGGTTCGTCGAGGTCGCAAAATGCGCGTTGCCTTTTCCGCCTTTTCCGCCTTTTGCGACGATTACGCTTTGGCCGTCTTCGACAAGATCGGCGATGACTTCTTTCGTATTAGCGTCCGTAATCAGCGTACCAATTGGAACCGGTATCATAATGGAGCCGGCGTCCGAGCCGCTTTTCATAGCGCCCATTCCCTGCTGACCGCCTTCCGCCCGATAGCTTTTTCGATATTTGACGTCTTGTAACGTGTAGAGATTCGATTCCGCTTTGACAAGGACATCTCCGCCGACGCCGCCATCGCCGCCGTTTGGGCCGCCTTTTGGAACGAATTTTTCATGGCGGAAAGAGACGCTTCCCTTCCCGCCCTTTCCGGATTTGACAGCAACTTTTGTGTAATCAACAAACATATATTTAATTTCGCAGAACTTTCAATTCAACCTACAAACTCAACAGCCTTAAACTATACGGAAATTCCGAAGATACAAACAAAAAAATGCCGTCTGAAAAGAAAGAGAACACAGATGACACTGATTTAGCAGATTTTCACAGAACTTCTTCATTTATGATTATCGGTGTTCTATGTTTTTCCTGTCGTTAGTAAAGATTTTCCGCTTGATTTCTGGCTTTTTCCCAAAGTTGAGTAATAATCCTACCTCAAGATTCGTCGCTTTCAAATAGTTGATTAACTGAAACTCATTCTCCTCACATAACGCTTCAGCCGCTTTCAATTCTACAATAACCTTATTTTCGACAACGATGTCTGCACA
>JBAZPZ010000107.1:0-6892 GCA_041645495.1 Fidelibacterota bacterium
TGGGTTCCCCTGGCGCGTGCCGTCATAGGTGGTTTAACCTTTGCGACTATCTTTACGTTGATTCTCGTACCGCTCATTTACTTATTCTTCGAGCAAATTACGTTGAAACGGGCAATGAAGAAGCACCGCATCGAAATGAAACCGATCGGCAGACCGGAAAACTTTGACATCGCGCTGATCAAATAGACGAATTTAGTTTCTCCCAGAAAAGCCTTCCGTACGATTGTGCGGGAGGCTTTTTGATTTTAAGACGATCACCATCAAATTTAAGCCGGATATTCGATCCAATGGCCAGCATAGAAAATCCCGTAAAAATCCCGTCTAAAGTTCGTATACTTATGGCTTGAAAAAATGAGTATTTGATTAGAAACGAGATCATGAGAAAGCAAAATATACGGAACATCGCTATCATCGCTCACGTCGATCACGGCAAGACGACTTTGTTGGATGGCATGCTGAGACAGAGCGGCACTTTCCGCGAGAATCAGCGCGTCGAAGAACGTGTAATGGATTCGATGGATTTGGAGCGCGAGCGCGGTATCACCATTTCCGCAAAAAATACGGCAATTTGGTACAATTCGGTTAAAATTAATATCGTAGATACACCCGGACATGCCGATTTCGGCGGCGAAGTCGAGCGGAGTCTGAATATGGTTGACGGCGCGCTGTTGCTGGTGGATGCCAGCGAAGGACCTTTGCCGCAGACGCGGTTTGTCCTGAAAAAGGCGCTGGCGAAAGGGCTTCCAATCATTCTGGTCATCAATAAAATCGATCGCCGGGATGCGCGGATCAAGGAAGTCGTGAATGAAGTTTACGACTTATTCATCGACCTTGGCGCAACGGACGAACAGATCGGATTTCCCATTCGATATACACAGGCGAAAACCGGTGTGGCGCATACGACATTGGATGACGGTTCTGAGAATCTCCAACCGCTTTTTGACGCGATTTTGGAATTCATTCCGGGACCGGAAGCAGACGATAACGAACAACCGCAGTTTTTGATCACGAACGTCGATTACGATTCATACGTCGGGCAAATCGCCATCGGCAGGTTATCGCATGGGTTGCTGGAAATCAATAAAAACTATACGTTGTGCGGCGAGACGGAAAACGTCAACAACGTGAAATTTTCCGCGATTTACACGTTTCGCGGTTTGGTGAAGGTTTCGGTCGAGAAGGTTGAAGCGGGTGACATTATCGCCGTAGCGGGCGTTCCAAATGTGACCATTGGTGACACGATTTCGTCGCAGGACAATCCTAAGCCACTGCCGCGAATCCATGTCGATAGTCCGACGGTTTCGATGATTTTTTACGTGAACACGAGTCCGTTTACCGGAAAAGAAGCCACATATATGACGTCGCGTCATTTGCGCGAACGGCTTGAAAAAGAGACACTCCGGAATGTCGCGATTGAGGTGAATCCGCTGAAAGAACGAAGTGACGCTTTTGAAGTCTGCGGACGCGGCGAATTGCAGATGGCGATTTTGATCGAAACCATGCGTCGCGAAGGGTACGCATTGATGGTTTCAAAACCGCGGGTCATCACGATTCAGCGCGACGGTAAGGTTTTTGAACCAGTCGAACGGATATTTATCGACGTGCCGCAGGAATATATCGGCGTTGTCACGGAAAAATTGTCTGTCCGAAAAGGCCGCATGACCAAGTTAACGAACACCGGAAGCGGCCGTGTGAATCTGGAAATCGTTATCCCGACGCGCGGATTGATCGGTTTCCGGAGTCAATTTCTCACGGATACGCGTGGTATGGGCGTGATGAACATGCTCGTCGAAGGCTACGAACCATGGTTTGGCGCGATTCCCCAACGCTCGACCGGCGCGATGGTTGCCGACAGGCAGGGAAGAGTTACTGCCTATGCGAGTTACGGCATGGTCGATCGCGGTGAATTGTTCGTCGCTCCCGGAACGGATGTCTATTGCGGGATGATCATAGGAGAGCGTAATCGGCCGATGGACATGAATGTCAACATCGCCCGCGAAAAGAAGTTGACTAACATGCGAGCATCGAATTCTGACGCTACGGTGACCTTGAGGCCGCCGCGTATCCTGACGCTCGATCAATCTATCGAATTCATCGCCGAAGACGAATTGGTCGAAGTGACGCCGCTAAGCGTGCGGCTTCGGAAAATGGAACTCGATCCGTTGAAACGTTATGTGATGAAAAAGCGGGAAGGTGACGGCGGGCAATTTGACTTTATCGAATAAAAAGGTAAATTTCTTTCGTTTTTAAACAGAAAGAGTTTATGCAGAAACACGACTGGCGCCCGATCATCCGCCTTATCAACGAACATGACCGAATCCTGTTGACGTCGCATGTCAATCCCGACGGAGACGGATTGGGTTCGACTGCCGCGCTCTTTCATGTTTTGAAAAAACTCGGGAAAAATCCCGTGATTCTGAATTCGGACGTCTTGCCTTACGAATATTCTTTGATGAACGCGGATGGAATTTTCCAAAAATACGATTCCGCAATTCATCATGAAATGATCGGTCGGTTCGATCTGGTCATTGTTTTCGATATTGAAACGCTGGAACGAATCGGAAGTATGAGCGGCAAGTTGTTATCCCAAAATATTCCGATGATCTGCATCGATCACCATCCCGGCGAACACACGCATTTTACACTCAAAGTCGTCGATGAAAAAGCGCCGTCAACAGCTTCGCTGGTTTATGAACTCATTCAGGAAATGGATTCTAATCTGATCGACTTGTCGGTCGCCGAGGCGCTTTATACCGGGCTGATGACGGACACCGGATCGTTTTGTTATCAAAATACGACAGCAGATGCGTTTTCCATGGCATCCGATTTGGTGGCACGCGGCGTCATTCCCGGTAAGATATTTTCAAAAGTGTACGAGAATTATTCGCCCGGTCGAATGCGGTTGATCGGCATGCTTTTTCAGGATATTCATTATGAATTTTGTGGCCAGCTCGCATGGGCGACAGTTACGAAGGAACAAATCGGAAAAGCGGGCGCACTGATGGAAGAGATCGACGGCTTTCCCGAGGCGGTTCGCTCGATCCGCGGCGTCGAAGTCTCGATCGTGTTTTTGGAAACAGCGCAGAATCGCATCCGCGTCAGCCTGCGTTCGAAAGGCAAATTCGTCATCAATGGCGTTGCGTTCAAGTTCAGCGGCGGCGGACACGCTTTAGCGGCCGGAGCGACCATCGAAATGTCTTTGCAGGAAGCGGTGCCGACGGTTCTGATGGAACTGAGGAAACTCTTTTCAAAAACCAACGAAGTGGAAGGAGCACAAAATTGAGCGTCAAATCGGACCGGTGGATACAGGAAATGTCTGAAAATTACGGCATGATCGAGCCGTTCGAGAAGAATCAGGTTTCTAAAGGCGTCGTCTCGTACGGCGTTTCGGCTTACGGTTATGACATGCGAATTGCTGATGAATTCAAAATATTTCGCGGTGCCGGCGCCAAGATTCTCGACCCGAAGAATTTTTCAGACAACCTTTTCGAGAAATTTGTCGGGAAAGAGTGCGTCATTCCGGCGAATTCTTACGTACTGGCGAGAAGCGTCGAATACTTCCGGATTCCCCGAAACATCATCACGCTCACGTCGGGAAAATCGACTTATGCGCGATGTGGAGTGATCGTGAATGTGACACCATTCGAGCCGGAATGGGAAGGCTTCGTGACGATTTCAATTTCAAATACATCACCGCTTCCGGTCAAACTCTACGCAATGGAAGGCATCGCGCAGGTCGTTTTTCTGGAAAGCGACGAAATCTGCCAGATTTCCTATGCCGATAAAAAAGGAAAATATCAGGCGCAGAAAACCATTACAACAGCGAAAATCAGCCAGTGAGTGAAAATGGAACGTCGCATCACGATAGCGAAAAATTCGGGTTTCTGTTCAGGCGTTCGCCGTGCAGTCGAACTGGCGCTTGAATCTGCCAGGAAGTACGGCGAAGTGCAAATGTTGGGCGACATCGTTCACAACGAAAGCGTCATTGAAGATTTAAAAAATGCCGGCGTGAAAGTTGTTGATAATCTGGATGCGGCCGATCCGGCGAAACCGATCCTGTTCCGCTCGCACGGCACGAAAAAAGATGTTTGGGAATTGGCTCGTCGTCGCGGATTGACGATCATCGACGCGACTTGTCCGCTGGTTCTCAACATTCACAAAGCCGCTCAAAGGCTCGAAGCCGATGGACGAATGGTTATCATCATCGGCGACAAAGATCACGATGAAGTGACGGCAATTGTCAGTGAGTTGACGAATGCAGTCGTGATTTCGGATGTTCGTGATGTGGAATCTCTACACCGAATCCGGAAAGCGGGCGTCGTCGTCCAATCGACTCAGGACATTGCAAACGTCGGACAAATCATATCGAAAATCGTCGGAAAAGTCGAAGACCTCCGCTTCATCAACACGATTTGCAATCCGACGCGCGACCGCCAGCGTCAGGTAATCGAATTGGCGTCGTCGAACGATGTCATGCTGATCGTCGGTTCCAGAACGAGCGCGAATACCAAACGGTTGGCGGAGATCGCTTCGGCCATCAATCCTCAAACATTTTTAGTTCAAAATGCGGATGAATTGAATCCGGGTTGGTTCGAGACGGCGCTGACGATCGGAATCTCGACCGGCGCATCGACGCCTGCTGAATCTATCAAAGAAATTGAGAAAAAAATCGCCCGGTTTTCATCATAAATTGTAAATTACACCGGTAGTTGAAGGAGAAATGAAATGGAAAAAAGTTCATTTGAAGTAAAAATCGGACTCGCGGAAATGCTCAAAGGCGGCGTGATTATGGATGTTACAACGCCCGAACAAGCGAAGATCGCCGAGGATGCTGGCGCTGTTGCCGTGATGGCGTTGGAGCGCATTCCGGCCGATATCCGCGCTGACGGCGGAATCGCGCGGATGTCCAGCCCGAAAGTCATACAAGACATACAGAAAACGGTTTCTATTCCCGTTATGGCAAAATGCCGGATCGGCCACTTCGCCGAAGCGCAGGTTCTGGAAGCGTTGAAAGTTGATTTTATCGACGAAAGTGAAGTGCTCACGCCCGCCGACGAAGAGAATCATATCTGGAAACACGATTTTAAGGTTCCGTTCGTTTGCGGATGCCGCGATTTGGGCGAAGCTTTACGGCGGATCGGCGAAGGCGCGGCGATGATCCGCACGAAAGGTGAAGCCGGTTCCGGCAATATCGTCGAAGCCGTTCGACATATGCGGTGTGTTCAGCAGGAAATACGCAAACTGACGACACTTTTGGACGATGAATTGATGGCGGAAGCCAAACGACTCGGCGCACCGTTCGAAATCGTTAAACAGGTTGCCAAGACCGGCAAACTTCCCGTCCCGAATTTTGCCGCGGGCGGAATCGCGACGCCGGCAGACGCTTCGCTGATGATGCAACTCGGCGCCGAATCCGTCTTCGTTGGCAGTGGCATTTTCAAATCTGACGACCCGGCGGCAAGAGCCAGAGCGATCGTTTTGGCGACGACGTATTACGACAATCCGGAAAAAGTTGCCGAAGTGTCCGCCGACCTGAAATCCGCCATGAAAGGAATCGATGTCGCGACGCTACCGGAATCCGAACGGTTGGCGACGAGAGGCTGGTAAATTTTTATTTCGTAAGAATCACTAAATTTCTAAATGAATCGTAATCTGAAAATCGGCGTACTGGCTCTTCAGGGCGCCTTCCAAAAACATATAGAAATGCTCAACCGAATCGGCGTTAAAAGCGAACCGATCCGATACGGCGAACAACTGCGGGCGATCGACGGGCTAATCATTCCGGGCGGTGAATCGACGACGATGACCAAGATCATCATGGAGATGGGAATCCTGCCGGAACTGGAAGCGTTCGACAAACCGATCTTCGGAACCTGCGCGGGAGCAATTTTGCTATCGGAAACGTGCGACGATCCGAATATCCATACGTTCAAAAAGGTATCGGTGAAGACGTGGCGAAATGCATACGGCAGGCAGGTTGATTCGTTTACGGAGTCTGTAAATCTGAGTTTTGATGATAAGCCTTTTCCGGCGGTTTTTATTCGCGCACCGCGGATTACCGACTGTTCTCCGGAAGTCGAAATTCTCGGACGGTTCAACGGCGAAATCGTTCTCGTTTGGCACCGGCAATATTTGCTCTCGACATTTCATCCCGAATTGACGAACGATCCACGAATTCACGAATATTTTGTCGAGATGGTCAACCGATGAATCAAATTTTGTCAAAATGCCGGTTACTGTCGAAGATCGACTCGCCGAAAGATTTGAAAAAACTCACGGTTAACGAGTTAATCGCACTGAGCGACGAACTGCGCAATTATATCATCGACACCATCCAGATCACCGGCGGACATCTGGCGCCGAGCCTCGGCGTCGTCGATCTCACCGTCGCGCTTCACACCGTCTTCGACACACCAGAGGACAAACTCGTTTGGGATGTCGGCCATCAGGCGTACGGGCATAAAATCCTGACCGGTAGGAAGGAAGAAATTCGGAATATTCGCCAATATGGCGGTATCAGCGGATTCTGCAAGATTTCCGAGAGTGAATACGACGCCTTCGGAGCAGGTCATGCAAGCACTTCGATCTCTGCGGCGTTGGGATTGGCTTATGCGCGGGATTTAGCCGGACGAAATGAACGCATCGTTGCCATCATCGGCGACGGTTCCCTGACCGGCGGTTTGGCTTACGAAGGTTTGAACAACGTCGATAAACTGAAAGGTCAGTTTTTAGTCATTCTCAACGATAATCGCATGTCGATTTCCCGGAACGTCGGCGCGATGGCGAATTACTTAACACGCATCGTAACGCATCCGAAATATCTGCGCTTCAAGACGCGCGTCTGGGATTCGCTCTCCTATTTACCGAAAGGAAATATTGCACGCAAGCTCGG
>JBAZPZ010000108.1:0-6832 GCA_041645495.1 Fidelibacterota bacterium
TAATTATTTAACTTTTTCACGTTGGTTTTTCGAAGCATTTTTTTTAATTTCTCGTCGTATGACGAATGAAAACTTGACTAAAATATTCACCTTTTCCCGGATAGAAAGAAGCGATTTATGACGGAACTGATGAAGCCGTTCGAGCAGATGACCGACGAAGATTACACAGAACTCGGACTTCAGTCGGGGCTGGAAATCCATCAGCAAATCCTGACGGAAAAAAAGTTGTTTTGCCGATGTCCTGCGGGGCATTATTCAACCGCATACGACGCTGAAATTCTCCGGCACATGCGCCCGACGTTGTCGGAACTCGGCGAATATGACGGCACGGCATTGATGGAATTCAAAACGCGCAAGGAAATTATTTACCAGATCAACCGCGAAACGGTTTGCACGTATGAAATGGATGACACACCGCCCTTCGAGATCAATCCTCACGCGCTCGAAATCGCCTTTCAAATTGCGATGCTGATGAATTACAAACTTGTAAATGAAATTCACATCGCGCGGAAACAATATCTCGACGGAAGCATTCCAACCGGATTTCAACGCACGACCATCGTCGGCGTCGATGGTTTCATTCCATACAAAAACCGGAATATCGGTCTGATCCAGCTCGGGCTCGAAGAAGATTCATGCCGCGAAGTCAGCGACATCGGACATCGTCGCGTCTATCGGGCAGACCGGCTTGGAATGCCGTTGATCGAAACGGTCACGCATCCCGAAATGCACACGCCTCAGGAAGTCGCCGACGTCGCAAATATTCTTCGTTGGTTAGTCAAAAGTTCCGGTTTGGTTCGGACGGGCATCGGATCGGCGCGGCAGGATGTGAACGTCAGCATCGCAGGTGGAACGCGCATCGAGATCAAAGGCGTTCACCGGATTCCGCTCATTCCGCTTCTTATTTATAACGAGGCGATGCGCCAGCGGTCGCTCCTGTTGATTCGTGAAGATTTACGGAATCGTGGAATTACGGAAGCGACGTTCAAAGCGGAAACCGCCGACGTGACATATCTCCTGACAAACACGCAGTGGGATCCAATTCGCTGGGCTTTGCAACACGACGAAAAAGTCGCCTGCGTGAAATTAAAGGGTTACAGCGGCATTCTCAGTTATCCGACGCAGACCGGTAAGGTTTTTTCCAAAGAGATTTCCGACCGCGTCCGCGTCATTGCCTGCCTCACGCGACTTCCGAACATTTTGACTTCCGAAAGCACCGAAGAAACCATCGGAAGTCATGTTTGGAACAGAATCCGCAGAATCGTCGGAGCAACTTCGCAGGACGCGTTGGTCATCGTCTGGGGAAATCCGCAGGATTTGCAAACCGCCGTTCAGGAAATCGTCATCCGTGCCCGGGAAGCCACGATTGGAGTTCCGGGTGAAACCCGGCAGGCGTTGGTGGACGGAACGAACGGCTTCGAACGCATTTTACCCGGACCGGAACGCATGTATCCGGATACGGATTTGCCTCCTTTGGAATTTCCGCCTGAACGCGTCGAAGTTCTTCGGAAAAGTCTTCCGCCCCCAATCTGGGAGCGCAGGGCTCGATATAAAACTTCGGGAATTCCCGACCATCTGATCATCCCGATCGCCGCCTCGCCGCGTGCGGTGTTTTTCGATCGGTTGATCGAAACGAACGACCTGTCATCAAAATTCTGTGCAAGAATTTTCTTTGAAAAAGCCGTCGCGTGGCGCCGTGTCGGTTTACCGGTTGAAAAATTGACCGATGCGATCTTCACGGAATTCTTCGGGAAAATAGCAGCCGAACCGTCGCTTCAGCCAAACGCCGAACGTATCCTCCACCAATTACTCACATCCGAGCAAAGTCTTGCGACGATCATAGAAGCGTTTTCACCGATTTCGATTTCGTCGGACGACATCCGGGCGGTGCTGGTTAACATCGACAAATCCGAACCGCCAAAATCGCCGCAACCGGAGGCGAATATCCGGTATTTTATGGGAAAATTAATGATGCAATTTCAGTTCAAACTTCCGGCGAAAACCATTTTACCCATCGTCGGTGAATTTGTAAAAAACGGGAGGCGGCCATGAGCAGCAATCCTTACAAAGGTTATCGCGACCCGGTGCTGTCCGTCTTAAAGGAAAACACCGTCGAAGTTTGGAGCGACGTCGAACTTCTAACCGATCAGGGAGAGTTCAAGGGAATCATTCTGCCCCGCAGTGAAACCTCCGACGCCAAACACGTCGTTTTGAAACTACGGAACGGTTACAACATCGGCATCGCCGTCAACCGGATCCGTTCGATCAAAGAGATCGGACGAAAAGAAGCGCATTACCAGATTCCCGAAAAGGAATTTCCGCGCGATCCGAAGAAGCCGAACGTCAAATTGCTTGGTACGGGCGGAACGATCGCCAGCCGTCTCGATTATCGGACTGGCGCCGTCATTCCGGCATTTTCGCCGGGAGAATTGTACGGCTCGGTTCCGGAACTCGCCGATTATTGCAATTTGGACACCGAGCGATTGTTCGGCGTTTTCAGCGAAAACATGGGACCGGAGCAATGGATCGCGACTGCTCAGGCGATCGCCGCGGAAATTCAAAAAGGAACGCATGGAATCGTCATCGGTCACGGAACGGACACGATGCATCACACATCGGCGATTCTCTCATTCATGGTTCAGAATTCACCGGTTCCGATCGTTATGGTCGGCTCGCAACGTTCGTCGGATCGTCCGTCGTCCGATGCGGCATCGAATCTGATTCACGCCGTCAAAACCGCCGCGGAAAGCGACATTGCTGAGACGATGGTTTGCATGTTCGGACCGACTTCCGATCAATATGCGCTTCTGCATCGCGGCACGCGCGTCCGAAAAATGCACTCCAGCTACCGCTCGACTTTTCGAACGATCAGCGACATTCCGTTAGCAATGGTCAATCGGGAGAAAATCACTCCATTGAGACAGGATTATCAGCGTCGCCGGACGGACAAGAATGTCACGCTCAACACGGCATTCGAGGAAAAAGTGTCTATCGTCTATTATTATCCAAACATGAAACCGGACATCATCGACTCGCTTATCGATAACAATTATCGCGGTATCGTCATTGCCGGAACCGGTCTCGGACACGTCAATAAGCCGCTTTATCCGTCTTTGAAACGCGCCTGTGACAAAGGAATTTCCGTGTTTATGACGGTTCAAACACTGTGGGGTTATGTCCAGATGTATGTTTATGAAACCGGGCGTGAGATCATGCAACTCGGCGTCATTCCGGCGGCAAACCTGCTTCCGGAAGTCGCGTACGTCAAACTCGGCTGGGCGCTGGGACAGACGAATGATCCGGAAAAAGTCAAAGAAATCATGCTGACCTCCATTGCCGGGGAAATCACCGAACGCGAACCGTACGACGGCTATTTGATCTATCAGGGCGGCATTCCGGAAGTCGTGGAATTCTTACGACAAATTAAAAGATAAAGACCGAACGCAATTCTTACAATTGCTGTTTTTCTATCCTAAAATTTGTCGGTTCACTTGAAATGTGATACCGCAGGACAGTTGAAAACAAGACAGACAAGTTTTCAGGGTGATGACTTTTTGGAATTAGAGCGCCGCATCCATGAATCCGTCAATAGGTAGATTGGGTTGGATTAGGTAGATTAGGTTGGATTAGGTAGATTAGGTCTGTCCACCTCTGGCGGATTGGTTAGGTTTTGTAGGATTATGTTGATTAGGTTGATTAGGTCGAATGGGGTCAGTTCTATTTTTCCCGTTGCGTCAGATTCTCAAATTAGACGCAAAGCGCTGTCCGGCACAGCATCCATCATAACACCGTCAGTTCGCCTTTGGCGAATAGGGATTTCACAGATTTCCTTTCACAATCTCATTATCAATAATCAGGGAAATCAGCGCAATCTGATTAATCAGCGATTCAGACATTTTCCCGTTGCGTCAGATTCTCAAATCTGACGCAGAGCGCTGTCCAGCACGGCATCCATGAATCCGACAGGTTTGAGAACCTGACGGAACAGAAAAAACGGTATTTTTCCCATTTCTTCGTGTCTTTCCGCCTGTGGCGGACAGGCGCGCTTTCGTGTTACCCCTCCCAAACATAACTCACTACCTTCCGAACGTAACTCATTCAGTTTTTTTGTACCTCAGTTATGTTTTAGAACCCCTGAGTTATGAAAAAAGCGTCCTGTCGGTATACTTTTTCAGGGTGTAGTTATATTTTAGAGCCCCCAAGTTATATCTGGGAGCCCCTCAGTTACCTTCCGAACATACCTGAGTTATATTTTGGAACCCCTCAGTTCACCTGCGATTGTCCTGAATTGACAACCGAAATTGGCAATATCCTGCCGGATCGTTTCTGTAATAAAATGAGTACTTACTTACGCAGGCGTAGTCGGCGTGGGTTCGGTTTTGCCCTGACCTTCAAACCGCTTCTTCAGTTCCTCATAGATAATCTTCGCGTTCGGAACATTATTTTTAGCGGCTTGCTTGACATAGTTATAAAACTGAAGCGCTACCTTATAGGCGTCATGACCCGTCAACAACATCGTGTCGTTTACGTTGGAAGCTTGCTCGGTCAATGGACGAAAGACCTGATTCAGCGCCGTGAATGCCGCAAAATCGTTCTTCAGTTCCGTGGCGTTCATATACGGGGGAACGAATTCCGGTTCCGATTCCGTATATTCGATGACCTTCTCAACAAAGGGTATGGATTTATCGCCCATTTTGAGCATGGCTTTCCGTTCATCTTTCGTGAGAGCCTTTAGATACGGTTTGAAAATAGTCGCGAAAGTTGTCATTGCCTGAAGTCCTGCCTGCAGAACATCGGGTGGAATGACGATCGAAATTTCATTTTCTTTGGACATGTGAACTCCTTTGGTTTACGTTTTTTACTATTAACTATCTTCACCATCCGGCAGGTATGGTTGAACCTGCCGGATGGTAAGGTGAATCGATCATTTAATCAACAAACATTTTCTTGTTTCGGTGTAAGTTCCCGCCTGAATTTTGTATAGATAAACGCCGGAAGGATATTTCGAGGCGTCCCAGGCTACCTGATAATTGCCGGGCTCTTTAACCTGATTTACAAGCGTTTCCATTAAGCGGCCTCTCAGATCGTAAATATCGATCCGTACCTGAGATTTCGTCGGAATTGCGTATCCGAATTGTGTCACAGGATTGAACGGATTGGGATAAGCTTGATACAATTTAAATTTATCCGGTATAAGAGAGGCAATTTCTTCCTTCGGAGGTGTAGTTCCTTTAGCCAAAGCTTTTTCCAATTCATACATCTCTTTTTTATCTGCCAGCGATGCCGACAAAAACTCAATGCTCGCCTCATCAGATTTATACTGTTCTTTATATTGAGTTAAAATATCAGCGGCCAGATCGTACTGATCAGAATAAGTATATAAATTCACTAAATTGCCCATTACACCCATCCGATCCGGGTTGGCTATGCAATCCAACGCATTCAATGACAACTTGATTGCGGTTTCATTTTCATTTGCCAACATCTTCCAGACGATCATATATTGCAGAGCGCGTTTCCCAAGTGAATATTTCCCGTATGTATCGTTCAACTTAGACAAGTAACTGTAGAAATCATCCCGTTCCTGATGTTGATTGTCAACGTAATCCGACCGGACTATCGAGAACAATGACACTAAAGCTGAATCTGCCTGAGTGGTTTTGGGATTGGTCGCAATCAGATTTTTGAGATGGACGATTTGCTCTTCCGGACTAATGTATTTGGCCGGAACGGCTACTGGCTTGCTCAAGCCACCGGATGAAGTCTGTCCTTCCCACGTGGGTTGTGATTCTAACTCATCCATTATGGACACATTACCATAAAACTGCGCATAATTAGGTGGCGCTTCGCCCCACCAGCAAAACATTGTCGGAATCGTGGGATTACTACTGCTGGCGTTATACAATTCATACCCATCGTCGTCATGCACTGAATTATACATCATTTGAATCTGAGCGATACCGCTCAAGGCGTAAACTTCACTGCTGTAGTTATTGCGGATCGTATTATAGCCAGACCAGTAGGGGTAGTTGACTCTTCCGATATTGATGACATCATTATAGCCGGCTAAAATCCCATTGCGGGTTGAGGTGCCGCCATTGCCATTGTTCTCAATGACACTGCCGTAAATGTTTAACAAATTTCCACTGGAACTATAAATCCCATCACGATCTCCATTGTAAATTCTTGTCCCTTGCATATCTATCCGGGCATTGTTAATCGTAACTACATTGTGGCGATTATCATGAATATTACAACTGATAACATTAACATCGTTCTTTTCCATCCTCAGACCCTGATCATTATTTCTGAATTCGCAGTTCTCAACTATATTATTACTTGCTATATCAGGATAACCATATAGTTTAAGTCCCCAATCTCCATACTCAACAATGCACCATTTAAAAATATTATAACTGCTATATACAAATAAAGTACCCCAGGATTTCCTGCTTGTTCCATTTGTTGAGGTAAAAACAATCGGATCATTTTCAGTGCCTTCGGCGAGCAACCGGGTGTTGTCATAAATGCCGATACTGTAATTGCCGTCCATCATTACTTTCGTACCCGGCAGAACGGTCAGGACTCCGCTTCCAGTAAAAGTCACGGTGCCGCGCAGATGGAGATTCCCGAACCAGGTTTCGGCGCTGGTGAAGTTGCCGCCGGTGACCGCTGTATAGGGTAGATAATCATGTTTTGTAATAGTAGAATTCTTTGCAAAACCTCTTCATAAACACCTCAGAATTTGGTAAATTTGGGTTGTTTAAAAAAGGGAGTTGAACGTCAAATGTATCAGTTGAGTCTCGGAGATTATCAAGCCAGTCAAAATCGA
>JBAZPZ010000109.1:0-6816 GCA_041645495.1 Fidelibacterota bacterium
CATTTGAAACAACAAGGCTACTTGTCACAAAAGAAGGTCTATTTGTTGGTATGTCAAGTGGTGCAGCAGTGGTAGGGGCTTTACGTATAGCAAACAAGATGAATTCTGGCACAATTGTTGTCATTCTACCTGACCGAGGTGATCGTTACTTAAGTACTACACTATTCAGGTCAATATGCGCAAAGTGTCCACCATGATCTTTATCAAGTTCTTGGCTTTGTTGGAGTCATGAGACTGCGCCTAACACAGGCTATATGGCTAACTTCGGTTGTCAAAATCCCGACTTCATCGGGACTTCGGGACGCTATTAATCTACAAGAATGAAATACATGGTTGATAATTTATGGCAGACGTGAATACGCCCCGCAATTACCGCAACTGCGCCGCAGTCTGCTTTGCCAAAAACAAAATCATTCTGGCAGAATTCAGGAGCATCATCCCGAACAATAAGTCCCGGAAAACGACAACGCCGACCGAGCCGGAAACTGGGACGAATGGATGAGAGGGTGAGTGAGAGAAAGACTAAGATTAAGATTAAGGCTGAGAAGTCAGTGAAAAGGATTAATGATACAATCTTGGGAGTGTCAACAGAACCCTGCCCTGATGAGAGTCGGGGCAGGGGAAATTTCACCTATGATGAGAACCCAAAAACAAACTGTAATCGAAAACCAATGCTGATGCCTGATGACAATTATTTTCCTTGCGAAGTAGCCGAATTGTAAATATTTTCACGATGTTGTTTGGTAAAGGATGATGATGGAACGATGTTTTTAAGGGAATGAACGTGGAAAAGGCTTTCGGGAAAAAGAAACAAACCGAACAGACGGCTAAAGGAGAGTTATAGCCAATGCTAAGAAAACAACCAAACATTTTAGGAAATGGGTAAAACATTAGTAAGAAATAAAAAAATGCCAACATTCTTCGGAGAAATTCAACTCAGAGGAGAACGAAAACTTGTCGGCTTTGAAAAAAAACAAATTGAACAGCCGAATTTGTTTTATCAGCATCCGCACGGAGAACTTTGGCAAGGCAATAGCATTGAATGGTTGAAATCATTGAAAGACGAAAGTGTTGATTTGATTTTTGCAGACCCACCCTACAACATAAAAAAAGCAGATTGGGACACCTTTGAAAGTCAAGAAGAATACATAAAATTTTCAATGCGATGGATTGAACAATCTGCAAGAGTTTTAAAACCGACCGGAACACTTTTTATTTGCGGTTTCTCTGAAATTCTTGCTGACTTGAAACATCCAGCAACAAAATATTTTAAAGGTTGCCGCTGGATTATTTGGAATTATAAAAACAAAGCAAACCTTGGCAGCGACTGGGGACGGAGCCACGAAAGTATTTTACATTTGCGTAAGACAAATAATTTCACTTTCAACATTGACGAAATTCGTATTCCTTACAGTGAACATACATTAAAATACCCAAGTCATCCGCAAGCGGAGACAAGCCAATACGGAAACGGTAAAAACGGAAATCATATTTGGGAGCCAAATCCTTTGGGTGCAAAACCAAAAGATGTTTTGGAAATACCGCAAGACATAATTGAAGTGCCGACAACTTGCAACGGAATGCACGAAAAAACTCCACACCCAACACAGAAGCCGGAAGAACTTTTACGAAAAATAATTTTAGCTTCATCAAACGTCGGCGAGACTGTACTTGACCCGTTTTGTGGTTCTGGGACAACTCCTGTTTGTGCAGAGCAACTTAAAAGAAAATGGTTGTCTTGCGACTTATCACCTGAATATTTGGATTGGGCGGCAAACCGAATTGAATTAGTTGAAGATTGGAACATTAGCAAATGGATTCAGTATGATTTTGAAAACCAAAAAAGGCGAAACTCTATAAGATGAAACTGAAACAACTTGTAAATAAAGCCAAAAATAAAAAGAACTTTGCCGACTTGAAAGGATTTATCGCTTTTTGTTCTGAATATTTGAACTACATCAGCGACAACTTACAAGCGACGATAGTTTCGCAAAACGAGAATCATTATCGTTTTTATCAGTATCGCAAAGAAGGTAATTTTCAAATTACAAGACCAATAAATTCAAACTTGATGTATGAGGCAGAAGTATTTTCAAAAATATCAAAAGAGTTTTTGAAAATTTTGCGAAGCATCAAAAACATTGACCGTAACGACGATTCAATCCGACAAATTCTTAACAACTCAACTTACACTATTCAACAATCTGTTGGCTCTGCATTAGATGGTTTGCCAGCAGGAAAATCAAACACAGCAAGAAAATTAAATGGTGATTTGTTTGAACATTTCATTCGTTTAATCATTCGTGAAATCGGAATACCTTGCAACGCTGGAGTAATTCAAGTTCCGGTAATTGTTGAAGGAGAACCACAATTCAATATGAGTTATCAGCATGATTTGATTATTGAGAAAAACTATGAGGTGAAAGTTATCGGCTCTATCAAAACATCAAGCAAAGACCGCATTGACAAAATTTTCATTGACAAATTTCTTTACAACAAGCTTACTGAAAAAGCAACTCCACACATTGCCATTTTCTTGAACGATGTACAAAGAAAAAATACCAAACGAGAAAATGAATATGGTATCAACGCAACTTTTCTTCCGGGACACTTCAAGGGTTACACAGTAAAACTAAATCCACTTGATGGAGTTTATTATTGCGACATTAGACCAAATATGCGAACTGAAAGTATTCTCAAAGACCACATTAAGACCTTTGACAATTTGCTTATTGAAGACATTTGGAAATTTATTTAGCCCTCGCATAACCGTACCTCCTAATCTTTCTCTGCGCCCTCACTGATCTCCGCGGTTAAGTGACACTTTGCTGTTCTCTTTGCCCGCTCAGAAGATTAAATTTGTCCCGATACTATTCGGGATTGAAAGTTGAATGGAGTGGTTATGCCGTTCAGGAAATGTGTTTGTTTCGGTTTATTGATAGTCCTCGGTCTCAGTAGTTGCGCCGTTCAGCCTTCCGCGCAGGAAAAGAGCATCCGGATTCAATTGCACAGTCCGAATTCTGTCGAAATGAACTGCGATCCCGGCGAGATAGAAATTGTTTTGAACAATTTGATATCCAATGCCGTTAAATACAATCGAGACAATGGACAAGTCGATATTGATATTTGGAATGAAGAGAACAAAGTAACGATCGCGGTAAAGGACACCGGCATCGGATTGACTCCGGAAGAGAGCGCCAAATTGTTTAGCGAGTTTCTCCGGATCAAAAATGAAAAGACGAGAAACATCATGGGAAGCGGACTTGGATTGTCCATTGTCAAGAAGATCGCGACCCTCTATCAAGGCGATGTTTCGGTCACCAGCACGCCAGACGTCGGCTCAGTTTTCACGATCGTTCTCAATGCAAACACTTATCCGTCCACTGAAAATGATTCGATATGACGTACCATACACTCCTCGATCATAACCTCACTCCGGTGGACGGGGCTTTTTAAAAAGCGCCAAAATCAGGCGCACTGACGCAATCAAATTCACCTGAGGTGGAGGAATCATCTGACATCAAGGGATGGAAAGCGCACACGGCGGCATAAACTGTCAAGAATTCCCATCCTTTGATCTAAAAAGAATGGGAATTTTTTTATGGAAAAAAGACATCACTCGGCAACTATCACCATCTACAATCGGAACGCGGCTTACTTGCTTGTCGGAGAAGTTCTGCATCAGTACGCGAATGAAATCCTTCTGCGCGTCGGCTATCCGATGAAGGAACAAAATGTCGCCGTCATTTTCCTGATGCTGGAAATGACGACCGACGAACTCGGCGCGCTGACCGGTAAACTCGGTCAAATTCCTTCCGTAAAAGTCAAATCCACGACGCTGAAAATATAAACCTTAGCCAACAAATGGATCTGGATTTCAACCGATTGGAGACTGTTAAATCTTTTCTCTTAGGAAAAGACGATACGGAATTATTTTCCAGAGCGGACGCAATTCGGCGGAAAGTCTTTGGCGATGGTGTCTTTATCCGCGGGATCATCGAATTTTCAAACTATTGTAAGCAAAATTGCTCGTACTGCGGTCTTCGGGCGCCCAATAAAAACCTCGTCCGTTATCGGTTGACGCGCGAGGAAATCCTGAACTGTGTCGAAATCGGAAAAGAGCAGGGAATTCGTACCATCGTCCTGCAAAGCGGGGAAGATCCGTATTTTTCCGATAAATGGATTGCGGAGTTAGTAGCCGAAATCAAGTCTAAATATTCCGTCGCCATCACGCTGTCGCTCGGCGAACGTAGTTTTGAAACATACAAACTATGGCGGGATGCCGGCGCCGACCGTTATTTGCTCAGAATCGAAACATTCAATCGAAAAGTCTATGAAAATGCGCGGAAAGGACATCTGTGGAACGATCGGCTGAAATGCGTTCAAATGCTAAGGGAACTTGACTTTGAAACCGGCTCCGGATTTATGGTCGGCTTGCCGGGCGAAACTATTGATTCACTCGCCGATTCCATTCTGGATCTGACGAAATTGAATCTGGACATGATCGGCATCGGACCGTTCGTTTCCCATCCCGAAACGCCATTTAAAAAAGAATCGAACGGCGATGTTCTCCTTTCTCTGCGAACGCTTGCCATCGTTCGGCTATTGAATCCACAGGCGAATATTCCATCGACAAGCGCGCTGGAATCCGCGCAGAAAGGCGCCCGAACGACCGGCTTAAAAGTCGGTGCGAATGTCATCATGCCGTCGTTGACGCCTGAACGTGTGAAAGCGTTGTACAATATTTATCCCGGTAAAAATGCCACGCAGGATACGACGGAATATTCGATAGAAGCCGTGCGGAAGATGATCCGGGAGGCCGGATTGCGCTGGTCGGATTCTATTGGCGGATCGCCTAATTGGTTGAACCATAAATAATTAGAAAGTATTTTATAGAGGAGTTTTTATGTCTTCATTTAGTGTCAAGGAATGGGTAAAACAGGTTGTCAAACAGGACGAGATCGATAAATATCTCGTCAACGGCGAAGATTTTATCAACGAAACAGAAATCAATTCGCACTTGTCCTCGACTATTAATCCTGATAAACAAGAAGTCCGCGACATTTTGCAGAAATCGCTCGCCATCGAACGGCTCGAACCCAACGAAACGGCAACTCTTTTGAATGTCACCGACGACGAACTCTGGAAGGAAATGTACGCGACCGGTCTGGAAGTGAAGCGAAAAGTTTACGACAACCGAATCGTCTTCTTCGCGCCGCTTTATTGCGGAAATCTCTGCGTCAACAACTGCGCTTATTGTGGTTTTCGCAAAGAAAATGCAGAAGAAAAACGCAGAATTCTGACGATGGATGAAGTCGTCGAAGAAGCCAAAGTCGTGATCTCCGAAGGACACAAACGCATGATCGTCGTCTATGGCGAACATCCGAAAACCGACGCCGATTACATTGCCAAGACAATCGAAACCATCTACGACGTGCGGGTCAAGGCGCGAAACGGTTACAGTTCTATTCGCCGCGTGAACGTCAACGCCGCGCCGATGTCGATCGACGAACTCCGGAAATTGCACGAAGTCGGCATCGGAACCTATCAGGTTTTTCAGGAAACCTATCACAAACCGACGTACGCCGCGGTTCATCCGGCAAACACACTGAAAGGCAACTATCGCTGGCGGTTATACGCGCTTCACCGCGCAATGGACGCCGGGATTGACGACATTGCTATCGGTGCCTTGGTTGGCGTTTATGAGTGGCGTTTCGACGTGATGGGACTTCTGTATCACACGATCGACCTCGAACGGCAATTCGGCATCGGTCCGCATACGATTTCATTTCCCAGACTGACGCCCGCTTCCGGCGCGGAACTCAGCACAAAATCCAGTCATCTCGTGAATAACGCCGATTTTAAAAAACTCGTCACCGTTCTGAGATTGTCGGTTCCATATTCCGGTCTCATCATTACCGCAAGGGAAGAGGCGGAGATCAAGCGAGATGTCATAATGGTCGGATGCACGCAGACGGACGCTTCGACGAAGATCGGAATCGGCGGTTATACCGAAGCATTAAAAGCGCTCAGTCTGGCGCAAACCACTGCACAGGTCAAAGAAAAACAGCAGTTCACACTTGGCGACACGCGAAGCCTCGATGATGTCATCCGTGAAATAGCCGAAATGGGAATGATCACTTCGTTCTGCACGGCGGGCTATCGATGCGGCAGAACCGGCGACAAGATCATGGGACTTCTCAAAGGATGCGTCGAAGGGAAATTCTGCAAACTAAACGCTGTACTGACTTTTCGGGAATATCTCGACGATTATGCTTCTCCGGCGACAAAAGAAATCGGCGAAAAGATCATCCAAAAAGAACTCGACGAAATTCGGCAAATTCCGTTTTTCCAAAAAGGAAATCTGCTTCAGACATTTCTAAAGTTTTACGAGCAAGTCAGTTCCGGCGAACGGGATATTTTTATTTAACCGGAAGGCGATTCATGAATTCGACAGAAAATATCAGCCGTAAAATTCAGGACAGCGCCGAACTGAAAAAGAAACTGACGATCTTTGCAGAGAAACTGAAAAACGAGTTAGGAGCGGACGTTTGTTTCTGCGAAATATTCGGAAACAGATGGTCGTATGTGGCAGGCAATCAAGCAATTGACTTTCCCCAGCGACGAATTCGTTTGAACGATAAAATCGGGCTGATTGTCAGCGAGAATTTTTGGAATGACGAGAGTATTGTATCACTAATTAAGAGTTTCCAGTGATAATAAAACAGGCTTTGGACATCAGAAGATGGGTATCGATCACGGGCTTCTGTTCTTTCGACTTCGTCGAAAGCGTCAACTCGGTTGACGCACTCCATA
>JBAZPZ010000110.1:0-6732 GCA_041645495.1 Fidelibacterota bacterium
TCATCTCTGTTCAACCTGATTGGCAGTTCGACCAATCCGATGTTTCAGGTTTTGCCGGTTTGGCATTTGGTGTTGGGCGGATTCGCGTTCGGAACGGTTTTCATGGCGACCGATCCGGTTTCGGCGGCAGTGACGATTCCCGGTCAATGGCTTTACGGACTTTTGATCGGAACGATTGTTGTGCTGATCCGCGTCGTCAATCCCGCTTTTCCGGAAGGAATGATGCTGGCGATCCTGTTCGGCAATATGTTCGCACCGCTGATCGACCGAATCTTCATCAATTTGCACGTGAAAAGGAGACAAGCGCGCTATGCCCGTTGAAAGCACCAAAAAAATTCTGCTCGTCGCGCTCGGCATCTGTCTCGTCTGCTCGGTTCTCGTCGCGACGGCCGTTGTCGGACTGAAAGGCCGGCAGGAAAACAACAAGCAACTCGATAAACTGAAAAACATTCTCATCGCGGCCGATCTTTACACAAATGACGCCGAGGTGAAGCAAATCTTCAACGCCAAAGTGCGCGCACAATTGGTCAATCTCGAAACCGGCGAATTGGTCGCCGAGACGAAAGCCGCGCCGGAACTGGCTCCCGCTCGTTTTGTCCCGAAGGTTCGGGACGCCCGGAATCCCGAATACAGTTCGGCGCTTTCTGTCGAAAAAGATATCGCGCATATTCTCCGCCGACCCAATTTTATGGTCATCTATCAGGTCATCGAAAATGGGCAGGTCGCCAGCACGATCCTCCCGATTTACGGAAAAGGCTTGTGGTCAACGCTCTACGGATTTATCGCATTCGACAGCGATCTTCAGACCGTCAGAGGATTGATTTTTTATGAACATGGCGAGACGCCGGGGTTGGGCGGCGAGGTCGATAATCCGCTCTGGCGACGCGGCTGGAACGACAAGAAAGCGCTTTCACCGGACGGGAAAGTTCTCCTCGAGGTTTTGAAAGGACACGCCGATCCCGCCAATCCACGGGCGCAGTCACAGGTCGATGGACTTTCAGGTGCGACGCTGACAACGCGCGGAATCGACAATATGGTAAAATTCTGGCTCGGCGAAAATGGTTACGGACGAATTTTGCCGGCATTACGGGAGACTTCCCGCCATGAGTAAACTCAGATCGGTTTTTACGACTCCTATTTTCAAGGAGAATTCGGTTCTGGTTCAAGTCCTCGGCATTTGCTCCTCGCTCGCAGTGACGTCAAAACTCGAAACCGCCATCGTCATGTCGCTGGCGGTAACGTTCGTGACGGCGTTTGCGAACATGGCGGTCAGTTCCATCCGCACACATACGCCGAACAGCATCCGCATCATCATCGAAATGACGATCATTGCTTCGTTGGTCATCATCGCCGACCAAATCATCAAAGCCTTTGCTTTCAACGTCAGTAAACAATTGTCGGTTTACGTCGGTCTGATCATTACCAACTGCATTCTGATGGGACGTACGGAAGCCTTTGCACTGAAAAATCCGCCGATCGCGAGTTTTCTCGACGGACTCGGCAACGGTTTCGGGTACAGCCTTATTTTACTGATCGTGGCGTTTTTCCGGGAATTATTCGGTGCGGGAAAATTGCTGGGCTTTACGATTTTCCCGGCTTACACCGACGGTGGTTGGTACGTGCCGAACGGACTGCTGGTTCTGCCCGCGAGCGCCTTTTTCCTGATCGGTTTGCTGATTTGGGCTTTCCGCACGTGGAAACCGGAAACGGCGAAGGAGTAAACGATGTTCGAACATTATTTGAGCCTGTTTGTCAAATCCATCTTCATCGAAAATATGGCGCTGGCATTTTTTCTGGGAATGTGCACCTTCCTTGCGGTTTCCAAACGGTTGGACACTGCGGTCGGCCTCGGGATCGCCGTCGTCATCGTTCAGGCGATCACTGTTCCGATTAATAATTTGATCTATCGTTATCTGCTGAAAGAAGGAGCGCTGGCGTGGCTGGGGCTCGGAAATGTCGATCTGACGTTTCTCGGATTGATCACGTACATCGGCGTCATTGCCGCGATCGTCCAGATTCTCGAAATGATTTTGGACAAATTCGTGCCGAAACTCTATCACGCGCTGGGCATATTTTTACCATTGATCACGGTGAATTGCGTGATTCTTGCCGGTTCGCTTTTTATGGTCGAGCGCAGTTACAATTTCACCGAAAGCGTCGTTTATGGCATCGGTTCCGGAGCGGGTTGGGCGTTGGCGATCGCTGGGCTGGCCGGGATTCGGGAAAAGATGCGCTACAGTAATGTCCCGCCGGGTTTACGCGGACTGGGAATCACTTTTATAACAGCGGGATTGATGGCTATCGCGTTTATGCTTTTTTCGGGAGTTCAATTGTGATGCGGAGAAGTTTGTGAGCGCGCTATCGCTGATCCTTCTGGCTGTCGGAATGTTCACGTTTATCGTGCTAGCGCTGGTCGGCGTCATTTTATTTGCCAAGGCGAAATTGGTGCCGGTCGGTAACGTGAAAATCAATATCAACGACGATCCCGAATACTCGTTCGAAGCGCCGCTTGGCGGGAAACTGCTGACGACATTAGCGGAACGCAAGATTTACTTAGCGTCCGCATGCGGCGGCGGAACCTGCGGCTTGTGCCGTGTCAAAGTTCTGGAAGGCGGCGGCGAACTTCTGCCCACTGAAATGGCTCACATCAGCCGCAAACAAGCCCGCGAAGGATACCGCTTGTCATGTCAACTGGCTGTCAAATCCGATCTGAAACTGAAAATCCCGACAGAAATATTCGCTATCCGTAAATGGATTTGCACCGTGCGCTCTAACCACAATGTGGCGACGTTCATCAAAGAGATCGTTCTCGAACTTCCGCCGGGCGAAAACGTCGATTTCCGTGCAGGCGGCTACATTCAGGTCTCTGCGCCGCCGAATCGGATTGCTTACCGGGATTTTGAGATCGATGAAAAGTATCGATCGGATTGGGATCGTTTCGATATGTGGCGATATGTTTCGATTGTCGATGAAGAGATCGTCCGTGCGTTTTCGATAGCGAATTATCCGGAGGAAAAAGGCGTTATCATGCTGAATATCCGGATCGCGTCGCCGCCACCCGACCAGCCGAATGTTCCGCCGGGAAAAATGTCGAGTTATTTGTTTAGTTTGAAGCCGGGCGATAAGGTGACGATTTCGGGTCCATATGGAGAGTTTTTCGCTAAAGAGACCGACAAAGAGATGGTTTTCATCGGAGGCGGCGCGGGAATGGCGCCGATGCGGTCGCATATTTTTGACCAATTGAAACGCCTGCACACGAACCGGAAGATTTCCTTCTGGTACGGTGCGCGCAGTCTGAAAGAAGTATTTTATCAGGAAGATTTCGATGCTTTGCAACGCGAGTTTCCGAATTTTCGCTGGCATGTCGCGTTGTCGGCGCCGTTGCCGGAAGATAACTGGCAGAGTCATTGCGGCTTCATTCACAATGTCGTTTTGAACCAATATCTGCTCGACCATGCCGCTCCGGAAGAGTGCGAATATTACATCTGCGGTCCGCCGTTGATGAACAGCGCCGTCATTAAAATGCTGGAAGATCTTGGAGTCGAATCCGAAAGTATCATGTTCGATAATTTCGGATAATCGTAGAAAGGAAGCGAAGTCATGAAACGAGCCATAGACATAATTTTAGAAAAAGATCGACCGATGGTCAGTGTTACTCCGCAGACAACGATCTGGGAGGCTTTGCAAATGATGGTTGCCGACAAAATCGGCGCCATCGTCGTCAAAGAAGATGAAAATGTCGTCGGTATCTGGACAGAGCGCGACCTGATGAACAATATCGTCCAACCGGATTTCGATTCGAAAACCGCCAAAATTCAGGATTATATGTCGCGCGATCTGAAAACAGTCAATTTCGACGAGCCGATTTACAAATTGCCCGACCTGATGCTGGGACTTTTCATCCGGCATCTGTTCGTGGTTCAGGAAAGTATGATTATCGGATTACTTTCTATCGGCGATGTTTTTCGCGCCTGCCTGATTGAAAGAACGCGGGAACTTGAGAGTGTCAGCTGGGAATATTACGAAAACTGGCGCTGGGGACGGAAACGATGATGCAATCGGCGTTCGCTTATTTTGCCGTGATCGTTTCGGCGGCGATGCTCTTGCTGATCTCGTTGATGGTCGCTTTGAAATTTTCCCGTTACAAAAAAGATCCGGGGAAAAATTGCGGTGATTGCGCTTGTAGCGGTGAAACCTGCGAGCGATCCTGTCATCGGCAGTGAGAAGCCGAGTTTCGTCAGTTTTCCAATAAAAACCGGTAACGATTCCAGATCGATTTCACGAGCGTCAATGCTGTTGCTGAATCTTGAGCATCGCAGACGCCGGGGAAATCGGACAGGCAAACCGTTTTAATGCAGGAATTCAGTCGCAATTGAAAAATCGGGTTGTCGTCATTTTTAACCAATAGAACGCCGTCAGCGTCGCTTTCAGTGAAATCCTGTTCGTTCCAAAAAACGGTGAACTTGTCCCGATACGGCTTCCCATTCCATGGGCAAAAAGTGGCGCAATTGCCGCACTCGTTGCACAAACCGTCGATGTGAACGATTTGCCAGCCGGATTTTGTCTCTACGGCGACATTGGCGCGGTTCGGACAGACATCGACGCAAATGCCGCAAAAAGTCTGACAATCGAGACAGCGACTTGCCTCGCGGCGTATGCAGTCGGGATCGGTAAAATCTTTTTCGGCGGATTTTAGCAACCCTTTTCGCCGGTAAATTTCTTCCAGTCCGACCGGTTGGCGAGACGGTTCCGATTCTTTGAAATCGGGAATTTCCCGCAGAATGATCGCCACGGCGACCTTTTTACCTTCGGCAATCGCTTCGACGACGGTTGCCGGTCCCAACCGCGCATCGCCGCCAATGAAAACGTTCCGAATATTCGTTTCATTTGTTAGCGGATCGGCGCCGGCTTTTCCGCCGCGGTCAATGTCGATCCCTGACTGATTTAAAAAATCGGTTTCTACACTTTCGCCGATGGCGGAAATCACGAAATCGGCTTGAATTTCCTCGAATTCTCCATCGATCGGAACCGGTCGGCGTCGGCCGCTGTCGTCTATTTCGCCGGGTTTCATTTTCTGACACTTCAATATCCCGGCTTTGGAAAGTTCGACGGGCGCCAGTAGTTCGCGAATGACGACACCATCGTTGAAGGCGTTTTCGAGTTCTTCGCGGTCGGCGGGCATTTCGGAAATTGTCCGTCGGTAAATGATGGCAACGTTCCGAACGCCGTCAACTTTTAAAGCCGCGCGCGCCGCATCCATCGCCGAATTCCCGCCGCCGATCACCACAACAGCTTTTCCCAGCCGAATGTCCGCCGGTGAATTTCGATATTTTCTGAGAAAATCGATCGCGTCGATAAGATTGGCGTTTTCGCCCGGCAGAACGAGCGGATTCGATTTACCAGCGCCGATCGCCAGAAAAATGTAGCGGTAACCCTGCTTTTTCAGTTGTTCGACAGAAAGATCGCCGCCGACGCCAAATTGAAATCTCACGCCGGTTTTTTCAATGAACGCGATGTCGTTCCGAATCGCTTCTTCTGGAAGACGAAAGCCGGGAATGACGAAACGAACCGTCCCGCCTGCCTGTGGATTCCGGTCGAAGATCGTCACTGAAAAGCCTGCCTGCGCCAAAAAGTAACCGGCTGAAAGTCCCGCCGGACCTGCGCCCAGAATGGCGACGTTGATCCTGTTCGGAGAAACGTCAGATTTTGTCGGGTTGGAGCATCCCGAAAAGCCTGCTTCCGCGGCAACGCGTTTGAGGTCGCGGATTCTGACGGATTCATCGTAAAAACGTCGCGTACAGCGCGTCATGCACTGATGATCGCAAATGTGGCCGGTAATGTGTGGCAGAGGATTTTGAATTATGATTGATTCCATCGCTTGTTCGTGACGGTTGTCTCCGATTAGCCGGATATATGTCGGGATGTCCTGATGAATCGGGCAGCGTTCCCGGCACGGTGCAATGAAACAATCGAAAAGCGGCAGAGTTTTTTCGTTTTTTCGCGGTTTATCTTTTCGGCATTCGGAAACGACGGAAGCGGTTTGAATGCTTTGGGACGCGACCTCTTGTAATCGGTCAACGTCGATCTTTTCCGGCAAGCCGTCCTGCAAACACTTTTCTGATGTTTTGGCTATCTGACGCAGACGCAGGTAACCGCCCGGTTTGAGTAAGTCTGTTGCCAGCGTGATCGGATAAATTCCTGTCCGTAAAATGTTGCCGATACGGAAATAGTTCGCGCCGCCGGAGTATGAGATGTGAAGATCGCCGTCAAATGCTTCTGCGATTTTCGCCGCGAGATGGATCGTCAGCGGGTAAAGCGCTTTTCCGGACATGTACATTTCATCGCCGGGAAGAACGCCTTTGGTGTTTTTCACCGGCAAAGTGTTCGATAATTTTACGCCGAACTGACGCCCGTTTTCGGCGGCAAAAACTTTCAGGCGCTTCAGCATCGGAATCGCATCGGAGAATTGCAGGTCGTGATCGAACGATTCCCGCTTCAATTCGATCGTATCGAAACCGTTGGCTTTTAACGTTACATTCGTGAAATCGAATCCGAGCAGAGTCGGATTCAGTTTGACGAACGTATGCAGGCGTTTTTCAGTGAGAAGATAGCGGCAGATCGACTCGATTTCATTCGGCGGGCAACCGTGCATCGTCGAAAGCGTTACCGATGTCGAAACGGCGGGCGGGATTGTCTCGATCACGCGACGCATAAATGCCATGTTTTTTATGT
>JBAZPZ010000111.1:0-6687 GCA_041645495.1 Fidelibacterota bacterium
CCGGATTTTTTTAATATTTCCAAAATAGTGTTACGGGTTAGTTCCGTTTTGCTCTGTATGTAAGCCAACATATCGGGAATCTCAAAAGCAAATCCGTAATCGTCATTTGAACTGTCGCACACTAATTGTCCGTCCACACCTTCATTGGTAATTAAGACTTTTTTCTTGATTGACCTGATTGTTGGCTTTTTCGTTTCATCCATTTTACTCACTGCATTTGCCGCAAGTGTGATAAGTTTTTCTGTATCGTAATTGACACTATATTTTGTCTGATACCTAATCTTCTCCCAAATCTGTAAAAAGTTGGGATCGGCTTCAAATCCCTTTCTGTAATTAACTTTCTCGCTTTTGCTTTTATCTTTTATTTTGCCTGAGAAATTTACTCCGCAATCTTCCTGAATTTCTTTTTGTAATGCCCTTGCAAAGTCTTCATAGCGTTCATTTGCAACTACTGTAAGTTTATTTATATTGCGGTCAAAAATTCTTTGTCCGTCCTGATTTACTGACAAGCGTAATCCTCTGCCGATTTCCTGTCGTTTTTTTAATTCCGATTTAGTTTCGTTCAGAGTGCAAATCTGAAATACATTGGGATTGTCCCAACCTTCGCGCAAAGCGGAATGACTGAATATGAAACGAAGCGGAATATTCACATCAAGCAACTTTTCTTTATCCTGCATGATGAGCTTGTATGTGTCATCGTCTAACTGCGTTTCTCCTCCGGTGTCTTTTACTCTGCCTTTGTTGTCTTGTGAAAAATATCCGTTATGAATGTCGTCAACCGAATAAGGAATCAAACCCTTATAAACAGGTTTGGCAATTTCTTTCTGAAAGATTTCTTCAAACCATTGAGCAAATTTTCCTTTGAGCGGGCTTCCGTTGGAATCATACTCGCGATAATTTTTCACTCTGTCAATAAAGAAAAGCGAAAGGACTTTTATTCCTTTGTCTCTGTAAATTTTTTCTTTTTTAAGATGTTCCTCAACGGTTTTACTAATCATAAAACGCATGACTTCATCGTTCATTCCGCCTTGCGTTTCGCCTTTTTTCAAGACGATCCCGTTGCTAAGTTTTATTTGCTCGTTGCCATAATCTATTTCATAAATTTTCAGCCCGTTATATTTTTCATTTTTGTTTGACAACAAAAACAAATCAAGATTTCTTCGGCTTACGATAACCGATTTCCTGTTTATGCCATCTTTTGTGGCGACATCAATTTTTACTTTAGCCTTAATTGCATTACCGGTTCGTGTGATATTTTCCAATTGGAGAAATGGAGAGTTAAAATCATTTTCACTAAAAACAGAATCGACCTCTATCTGTTTCACTAAACCCAAATCGTACGCTTTTACCGGATTGAGCGAATACATCAGATTGTAAAGGTTCGTATGCGTTGCAGAATAGCGAAGCGTGCAAAGCGGATTAAGATTTTCTACGGCTTTTTTCCGAATGTCCGTTTCCATATTCTGCGGTTCGTCCACAATTACAATCGGCTTGCAACTTTGAATAAACTCAATCGGTTTTTTCCCGGTGAGTTTATCGTTTGGCTTGTTGATTATGTTTTCGTCTTTCGCAAATGAATCGATGTTGATGACTAATACCTGAATGGTATTTGCAGAGGCAAAACCTCTCAGATTAGAAACTTTCTTGCTGTCATAAACATCGGAAGTAATCGGAACTTTGTCGTAAAGGTTCTGAAAATGTTCTTCAGTGATTTCAAGATTTTTCATGACGCCTTCACGAATGGCAACCGAAGGAACAACGATGACAAATTTTTTGAAGCCGTAAAGTTTATTCAGTTCATAAATAGTGCGGAGATAGACATAAGTTTTTCCTGTGCCTGTTTCCATTTCAATAGAAAAATTCCATCCGTTGCTTATTATTTCATCCTCAGTAAGAACTTTCAGATCGTTTCTTTTCTGAATATGCTGAATGTTTTCCGTCAACTGTTCAAGGTGGGAAAAAATAATCTTGTTACCGAAACCATTTTCAGTAAGCAACGCACCCGACTGACCGATAGAAAATTCAAAGTCGCCACTGCTTAACGGCTGTCCTTCAAAAATATCAGTAATGGCTTTTACTGCCTCCAACTGAAATTCCTGCTTACTGTCAAAGTGGAGTTTCACTTTGCTTTAAACCTGACGATGAATTATTGCTTTAAACTGCTCTGCTTGCTCATTATTTTGAAACTCTATGTTCTTGTAATTATCCAAAGCACGGGGAATGCCACTACCAAGTCCTCTGTAAGGCAGAAGGAATTGGCAATTGGAATGAAGTATAGGGTTTCGTGAAATTGATTGCCCGCTAATAATATTTTCAATGGTTATTGAATTGGGAAGCTTTCCCGGGCTAATTATTTCTATTCTGTTATCGAACATCAAAACTTTAACTGATGAATTGATAAAATAATCACGATGCGCTAATGAGTTCACTAAAAGTTCTTCTAATGTTTCTTGTGGAATTTCTAATTTACCTAAACTATTAAAACTATTTTCCACTTGAATTGATTTCAAGTTACGCTTAACAAAATTCAAGGCACTTTCAAATAGCGTTTGAAGATTACCTTCATAGGGTGGCTCACTATCTCTAAACTTAGTTCCTGCAATATCATTACCAACATAGCTTACGCATTGAATTGTAAACATTGGTTTGTATTGTTGAGGGTTTTTCCCAAACAGCAATAAACCTGCAAGAGTCAGATTGTTGCCATCATAAAATGCCATATTCTTTAATACCGTTGCAAAAGATGTTTTTATGCCAATTCTTTCAAGTGCTTCATCAATGCTCAGTTTCTTATAGTCATCAATTTTAATTTCGTCTCCAGTAATTCTTCTAATGAATTTATTGTAGATAAATTCCTTAAAAACAGTTTCATCAATGTCATTTACAGAGGTATTATTTACAATTCCTTCGTCAGCATAAATTTTACCTGATGCCTGAAACATTCTCAAAATTTCTTCCGGTGGTGCTATTCTTTTATCACTTCCTTTTTTTACATAAGAAATACCTTCGTTAGTGTAATATGGTTTGTTTGTTCCTTTTAAAACTTCAACCACAAGAACATTTTTGCCTTGAACTTTTATTACATCGGTCAACGGAGAAATAGGCGGTTTAATCAATTCGGTGCTTGCACTGCCAACCCATTGATTTATTTTTCTAATGTCGACAGGTGCAAGACCATGAACTTCGCCATTATCAGAAACACCAATAATCAAAAGTCCTCCAAGTGTATTAGAGAAAGCTACCATTTCCTGCGATAGCTGATTGATGTTATTGATTGTAACTTTAAATTGAATCGTGCTTGTTTCGAAGCCTCGTTCAATTGCCTGAATAATTTCTAATGCTTCCATAATTCGTATATCAATTTTCGTTGTTTGAATGCGTCTTCACCACCCTCCAAAATATCAACAATTTTTTCTTGTATTACTGTATTATCAATACTTCCTACAACAGTCTCAATTAAGTTGTTGTTGTATGAACAAGAAATTATTTGTTCACAGTCACCAAGAACGGGGATATTAGGATTGTGGGTTGCAAAAATAAATTGTGTCTGATCTTTTAATTTTTTGAGCTCGCTGATTACATCAGAGTAGATAGTTTGGTTATCCAAATCATCTTCCGGTTGATCAATTATTATCAAAGCGTTTTCTTTCAATGTGAGTATGAAAATGATTAAAGCAGATGCACGCTGCCCCAATGAATGTTCCCCTAACGGTCTGCCCTTGTATAGAACAATGAACTTATCGGGAACACGATAAGTAAGAAATGAATTCATATTCTCATCAAACTTTGTTCTGAAATTTGCAAGATTATTTCCTCCTGAAAGCAAGGTGTTTATTTGGCTACTAGCAATTACAAAGTCGTTATACACTTCAATTAAATCAGGATAATTGTCAGCAATAGTATCAATTAAATCTCCTCTAAGTCCACTACCTTTTACATAAGCTTTGATATATTCTTTGAACTTGTCTTTGTTCTTTTTGAAGTTTACTTCAATCTGAATGGCTCCTTGGTCTTTGTTTAATTTATCAACTTCTTCCTGAATCAAAACAAATTCCTTATGCCAAAGTGAACGAAGATTGGTAAGTGCCTGATTCAAATTTTTCCTGAGTGTTGCTTTCTTATCAGCTAATTTTTTTATCTCTACTAATTTCTCATTTTGGAAGTCAAGGTCTTTTGAAAGTTTTACATATGTATCGGCTTCAATATTGGGCAAGTTTATTGTTCTCTTAACTTCTGAAAACTCTTCTTTTAACTGGTCATACTTTTGAAGGAAAACTTTTTTTATTTGCTCCAAATTTTTCTTTTCGGTTTGAAGAAACTTGATTATATCCGCTAATTGATGAAATGCCTTTTGAAATTTGCCGTATGATTCAAATGACTGTTTAAAAAGATCAGCGTTTTCCTTTGATTCATAAATAGCATAACCAGTAAACAAATCTTTGTACTCGTTGTGCAAGCTTTGCATGGCTTCTATAACTGTATCTTCAAACTCAAGAATGTTGTCAAAGCGGTTGCTGTCTTTATTATATTCAATTTGCTTATTTAGTTTCTTATCAATTTCCAACTCCTTAAAAATCTTTATATCCTTTTCAATTGCTGCTTTCTTTGCTTCTATTTCTTCTTTTGTTGCAAGTTGTTTATCTATTTTACGCAACTCGGCAATGAGATTTATTACTTGCGAAGATTGTTCTTCAATCTGCTGACGAATAGGTTTGATTTTATCTCCCATGAGTTTGTTTATTAAATCTTCGGTGGAAGTTTCTCCACCGATATCGGATAAATCTTTCTGTCCGTAGTAAAGCGGTTTACTGATGATTGCATTTGTTCTCAGATTATGTTGCAACTCTCCATTTTGATAAATGCTTGTTGATTCACCGTAAATTTTTTCTGCAATATATTTTTTACCGTGATGGTCTTCCAGTTCTATTTCCATTTTACCACCACTACCTAAAAAATTCTGAACCAATCTTTCCTTATATTGTGGTTCGTGTGCATTGTTTCCTATCGGAATATCCAATGCGTAACGAACCGTTTCAAGTATTGTAGATTTTCCACTTCCTCTTATTCCTATTAAATTATTCATCGCAGAATTGAAAGAAATTTTCTTCCCTTTCCATTTAACTGTGGTAAATGTGATTGATTTAAGAAATGCTTTATCTAATTCCGGCTTCATGGGTGAAACACGATTAATAGGGTCAAGCAATACAAATTTAATTGCATCAAAGTTGTATGCACCAATTTTTAAAAAAGTCATTTGTGTTTTTCCGGCTACTTCGTTGCCTTTTCCAATTCCTTCAATGCCGTTGTGAGCAGAATCAGTACCTTCCACAAACGCTAATTTTTTCTTTGGAAGCAGATCTTGTAACCACTTACGGTTGTCGTTCTTTCTGCTCTTTTGTAGTGCCAAAACTTTTTTATCAAAAGTTTCTGAGCAAATACAATCTTCAAGATTTCTGCCTTTCAGTTCTTCAAACAAACCATTCTGGTCGTCAATGTGAGCCAATATGAAAAAATAATCTTTGCCGAAAGCATTTAATGATTCATAAGCTCCTTCAAGGTTTAACTTTGAATTTACATAAGGTGGATTATCATAGTTCGAGATTCCTAAAAAAGCAGCATCCAAAAATTGTTGAATGTGGTTGGTCTTTTCAGCATTATAAATCCACTCGTCATTGAACACAATTAAAATGTGCAACCCCTTTGCACCATCTTTTACAGAAAACTCCACTCCGGGCAGCATATAAATTTCTTCTCTTTCCGCATTCTTTCGAAGTTCTTTAAATTCTGCAATGTCAAATTTGTTGTGGTTGGAAATAACTGCAATTCGTATTTCCTCGCTCTTTAATTGCTCGATGTATTTTGTGACAAAGAAATTTGGATCTCCGTTGTATGGAAAAGCATTATCCGCTTTTGTATGCAGATGAAAATCTGCCCGAAGCCAGGTTGCTCCGTTTTCAAAGATATTTTTCATTATTTTCTCTTCCATAATTATATCGTCCTAAAATCAATTTCATTATCTCTCATCTGCAACACCGTATTTGTTTTCAGTTGGTCGTGGCCGGTGAACAGTTTATCAAGCGTAATGACCTTTTTCGGTTTGGCAGAAATGATGGTGTTAATGAGTTCTTGATTCATTTCTTCCAAAGCAATGATGAGTTCTCCGCCATTCACTGAATAATAATTGCCCTTGTCACCCTGAGCACTGAGCTTGTCGAAGTGTCGAAGGGCTACTTTGTCGGTAAGCAAATACCCTGCTTTAAGGATTAACTCATACAGCATATTTTCTTTTTCACTGCCTTCTCTTACCGGGTTCGTAAAAGCGTCCAACTGGTTTTCTAAATTTTCTTCAGTGATTTCATTGCCTCTCCAAATTTTGAAATTAGAAGAGGAAAGTTTAAAAACTTTGAAACCGTCTGAACCTTGATTTTTGGGATTAACCTGATTGCCCTGATTTTTTTCTTCCGCAAAAAGTTTTTGTTGGTCTTTATTTTTAATCATGGTAATCTCTGAATCAGATGAATCATGGTTCAGACGTTTTATTACTCTTCGTATTCTTTCTTTAGCAATATCCGCTATGGTTTTGTAACCCGCTTTGTATGCTTCGCTTTCTTCGTCACATTTTTCAGGTAATTGCACCAAAATAAATTTTCGGTTGCCTCCATCTTCTTTGTTGAGTTCTAAAACGGC
>JBAZPZ010000112.1:0-6430 GCA_041645495.1 Fidelibacterota bacterium
ACTTCAACTGTCCAAAGATCGCTTGGAATCGAGAAAACCGATCGCGCTTTCGATCCGCTGAGCGCGAACTTTACAGTTTCCTGCAGAAGATGTCCGATGGCAAGCGGTTTACGAATAGGCTGTCCGCCTTTTGAAAATGTCAGCAATTTTTGCGTCAGATCTCTGGCACGTAGCGAAGCGATTTCGGCGTTAGTCAGATATT
Organism: Fidelibacterota bacterium; assembly: GCA_041645495.1. Taxonomy (GTDB): domain Bacteria; phylum Fidelibacterota; class UBA2242; order UBA2242; family UBA2242; genus 0-14-0-20-45-22. The sequence continues at coordinate 203 of JBAZPZ010000112.1, forward strand.
TGACAATGTTAATATTAGGATCGATCAATGATTTAGACAGCGAGATGTTTCCAAGAATGATCGTCAGGATATTATTGAAGTCGTGTGCAATTCCACCAGCGAGTACGCCAAGCGATTCGATTTTTCGCGCTCTCAGTATTTCTTCTTCGGCGAGTTTTCTGTCGGTTACGAGCCGATTGACGCCGACGAGTCCGACGGTCTCGCCTTGGCTATTTTTCATCTGAATCTTGGACGTCGAAACCCATTCCAATTTGTTGTTCTTTCCCATGTATGAACTCTCAACGTTCAATACGGGTTTGGTAGTTCGGAAAACGGCTTGTTCTTCTTCCCAGAAATACTTTGCCTGTTCTGAAGGATAAAGATCGAAATCAGTTTTCCCAACGATCTCTTCATTCGACGTGAATCCATGATTTTTCAAAACAGTCTGATTGACGAGAATGAATCGATTGTGAACGTCTTTGAAATATATTTCATCCGGGATGCTATCGATGACCGAACGCAGAAGGATTTTTTCTTCGGCGAGTTTATCCTCGATTTTCTGCCGGTCTGAAATCTCTTTTCTCAAGTCGGTGGTATCTTTTTTAACTTTTCGTTTAAGGATCAATGTCCAGAAATAAATGAGGAACAGTATCACGATAATCGAGGCGATCAGAACAAGAAGAGTGTAAAACAAGAGCGTTTTCAGTTTGCCGGAATCTGTTTTGCCGAACCAATGGTTGTAGATTTTGGAATATTCCCCGGTTGCTTTGACAATCCTTAATCCTTCATCCAAACGTTTGAGGAGAACGGAGTCGCCTTCAGCGACGGCAAAGCAATAACGCGCATCGAAAAATGGAGCGCCTGCGACCGTGAGATTGGTTATTTTTTTTAATTTGATATAAGATAAACTCTGCAATTCACTTAGAAGTGCGCAATCGTGTTTTCCGGCGGCGAGCAAATCCAGCGCTTGCGTCGGATTTTCAACGGTAATAATTTTACAGTCGATTTTCCGAACTATCAGATAATCGTGCATGATGTCGCCCTTTTGGACGATTACCTCTTTCCCGACAAAGTCTCTTGGAGATTGAATCGTTGTATAGTCTGTTCGGACAAAAATCGCGTGAATCACGATCGTATGCGGTTTAGAGAAATCGAGATTTATTTCCCGGGCTTGTGAATAAAACATTCCTTCGAGAATGTCAATTTCCCGATTCTCCAAAGCGCGGCGCGCTTCGGTCCAGGGCTTCAGCTGTATGTCGATCCGGATGTTGGCGGTTTTGGCAACGGCCCGCATCATATCGACGACATAACCTTCCGGTTCGTTTTTCTCGTTCAAATATTCGTACGGCGGATAGTTGTAATCTCCGCTGACGATATAGACATGATCGTCGGTTCTTCCCGTTTCCTGTCCCGGCAGAAATTGACAGAAAATCAGGCAGAAAATCATCAACATCGTAAAACGGACAATCTGAAGTCTTTTATCCATGAAAATACTCTCTTTTGATCATTGAAACAGGTGAACAAGCCACAAACTCAACCATGGAAAATATGTAATGAGAATTAACGCGAACAGCATGAGCAGAAGAAAAGGAACGCTCACGCGGTAGAGTTCCAGAATCGGCTTTTTGAACCGGAAACTGGAAATGAACAGATTCAATCCGATCGGCGGCGTGAGATAGCCAATTTCCAGATTCGTCAGGAAAATGATGCCGAGATGAACGGGATCGACTTGATAACTCAATGCGATTGGAACGATCAACGGCACGACGATGATAATTGCGGAAAAAATGTCCAGCAACGCGCCGGTAACCAGCAGGAAGATATTCAGAGCGATAAGAAATACGAATTTGGAATGGATGACTCCCTGAATGGCGGTCAGCAGGTTTTGCGGGATTTGTGCGTCGATCAAATAAGCCGTCAATCCCATTGCCGCACTGAGAATGATCAAAATTCCGCCGACAAGTTGCGTTCCGTCTCTTGCGATTCGCACCAAATCCTTGCGAATGAAGAGGTCGCGGTATAGAAAAAACTCGGCGATGAAGACGTAAAAAGCCGTTGCCGCCGCGGCTTCAACCGCGGTAAATATTCCGCCGTAGATGCCGCCAAGTATGATGATCGGAATAGGCAGTTCCCATCGGGCGGCTTTCGTTGTTTGAATCAGCGATTTGATTGAAAACCGCTTTCGAACTGTCGGGCTGATGATTTCTTGCCGTGCGGCGTACAGCGACAGAATCAGAATCAGCAAGACGCCCGGCAGAATGCCCGCCAGAAACAATTGGTCAATCGAAACCGACGCGACGACGCCATAGAGAATCAGCGGCAGACTCGGCGCGAAGAGCAAACCGAGACTTCCGGAACAGGTGATCAAACCCAGCGAGAATTTTTCCGTGTAGTTGTGTTGGAGTAAAATCGGATAGATCAATCCGCCGATGGCGATGATCGTGATGCCAGACGCGCCGGTAAAACAGGTGAACAGCGCGCAAGTGATCAGTGAAACGATCGCGACTCCGCCCGGCGCCCAACCAAACAGAGAATCGGCGAGGTTCAACAATCGTTTTGGCGCTTTGCTTTCCGCTAAGATAAATCCGGCAAAAGTGAAGAGCGGAATCGCCAGCAGAGTCGGCGCGGAGGCGATGCGGTAGAGTTCGACGATGACGACGGTTGGATCGATTCCCGACGACAAGAAGAGGAGCACCGCGGAAATGCCGATCGCCGCAAAGAGCGGAAGTCCTGCAATAATAAGAAGAACGATGATTCCTGCGAAAAACAAGCCGGTCATGAATCCGCCTTTCGGCTTTTATCCAGCAATCTCAATGGAAATGAAATTGCCAACAGAAAAAATCCAACCGGAATGATGCTCTCGATGATCCATGCCGGACAAAATCCGGCAATGACGGATTTCATTTCGATTTCCAGAATGATAAACCGAACCGAATACCATGTCATCACAAGACAAATCAGCGCGGCGGAGATGGTAAGCGTCCAGTCAAGATATATTTTTCTCTTTCCTTTGACATATCGTGGAAGAATGTCGATTGATATGTGTTTTCCGCGAAGTGTCGTCAGTACTGCTCCGACAAATGCGATCCAGAGAACGCCATTTCGCATGAACTCATCAGCCACATTCAAGCTGATGGCGAAAAAATTCCGCAAGACTACCTGTAAAAATGAAAACAGGACGAGCGACAACATGAGGAATATCGCCGTTCCCGTCAGGAAAAAGTCGATGGTTTTCCGGATTTTAGCGATCATGTTTCGACCGATATTCATTGAGAAGAGCGAGAACTTGGTTTAACAGTTCCTGAGAATAGAGGGAGCCGACCAATTTTTCGCGTGTCAATCTGCCGATCTCGTCGAATTCAGCGATCGTTTTCTTGTCGGTGACAGTCGTCAGATGGATGCCGGATTTATGGAGCGCCTGAATGGAAGCGAGATTGTCTTTGCGGCTCTGAACAATGATCTTCCGCATGTTTTCCTTTGTCTTTTCAACGAAAACGCCGCGGAGATTTTCCGGAATGGAATTCAATTTTTTCGTCGTGATGAGAATCGCGCCGACGGAATTGGTCAGCGGGTAATTCAGCATGTATTTGGTTTTGGTGAACCATTGCAACGCCAGCACGCCATAAGGCGAAATGTAAACGCCATCGACCAATCCGGTTTGCAGGGAAGTGTGAACGTCGGTGATGTCTAACGGAACGGACTGGATTTTCATCACATCAAAAGTCGCCTTTGCCAGCGGATCGCCTTTCCAGAGCCACATCTTGACTTTGCGGAAATCATCCGGCGTGGCGATCGGCGTCTTGGTGAAGGTGTAAACGAATCCGACTTCCGCCCAACCGACGAGAAAGAATCCCTTTTCGATAAACTTTTTCTGGAATTCTTCAAACAGCGCCGTGTAAACGTAATCGACTTCCTCGCTCGTACGGAACAGGAATGGAAGATCGAGAATGCGGACTTCCGTGATAATCTCTCCGAGTCCCACGCCGGTGAAAGTCCCAACGTCGATTTGTCCGAGGTGCATTTTTCGTAAGACATCCTTTTCGCCGCCTTGCACGGCGTTCGGATAAATTTTAAACTGGATTTGTCCGTTTGTGGATTGGCTTAAATCCTTCTCGAATGCGCGGAACTCTTTCATCCAACTCGATCCTTCGGGAGCGACAGTCGCGACTTTGACAATATATGGCGCTTGCGAATAAAGCGGGAATGTCATGAAGGAGCCAAGCAGAATTGAAACACCGATAAGGATTCGATTGGATGAAAACACGGATTTACCTCTTTTAAATTGTTCTCGTCGCGGATTAATTGTCATGATTTTCTCACTCTCCGACATCGAATAAGTCCGCTTCCATTAGTCTGAGTCTTGTTGCCTTTTCTTTTGCGAGAGCGTTCATCAGGCGAATGTCCGGGCGCGCGTCGATATCCGCCTGTTCGATTTCGTTTAAAAGCGAGTCGAACAGTTTCTGGTCCTGAATTTGAACGGTGTAATATTTTGCCAGAAATAACTGACTCATGAGGAACGAATTGCCATTCAGTTCGCTGTTCCTCTCGAAATATTGCCTTCCTTTTTCGGGATTTCCGCCGAGAAACGGAGGCCGTGCGGCATAAAAACATCCGTAAAAAAGATCGACACCTGCGAAGTTGTAACTTTCGTCCAATTCCATGACGCGCCGCATGATCATTTCGACCTTCGACAGATGAACGATCGTCATCGGATCGTCGAGATGCTGGAGGATAAACTGTCCCCAGTTATATCCGAGCCAGAAAAGCGCCGGAACATCGTTTTGAGTGAAGGTTGGTAAAATGTTCTCCAAACGATCGATTGTGATCTGTTCGTCGAACCGTTTTTTCTGCGGCAGAGAACGAAAGGAATAAGCCAATCCGCGTTTGTACAAAGCCGACGCACGCTCCGGATTTTCGTCCTCGACGAAAGCCATGGCATATGCGCCGAAAGCTTGTGCCGCCAGCAAATTCAGTCGCGTATTCGACGTATCTTTGGAAGCCAGTATTTCGATCATCTTCAGGTTGCTTGCGAGGAAGTGCTCCGCCAGTTCCAGATCGCCTTCGGAATAGACCGATTGGATGCCGCTTTCCATGAATCCGCCGGCGGCATTCATGACGATCCGGTTCAGACTGCAAGCGGAGTGCATCATCAGTCCAAAACCGGCAAACGCTAATAAGATGTAAGTTTTTAAAAGCCTAACGCGCATATTTATGTTGCCTTTGTTCTTCTTCGGTTGCCATGGAGACAGCGATCCTGCCGACCCAAATTTCAAAGTCCGAGCGAACCGGGAGATAAGTGCGATCGTCGCGGAACCAACCCCGGAAATTGCCGGTAAATCCGACGATTCCTTTGTAATAGTTTTCACCGGAAATCACCAAAGCGTTTTCCTTTTTGTCACGGACGCTGACGGCTTCTTTCCGGTTTTCATAATTGATGTCTGTGATGACGAAATTCTCGTCGATAATCGTCATGACGCGTTCGTTGCGCTTTTCCTTGACGACCTGACGTGAATAGAAAAGAATGGATGTTCCGTCGATCGTATTCTCCGGCAGGTATTTTTCGAGCAGTTGAATATGCCCGTCTTCTTCGACAAACCGGCAGACGAATTTGCCGGTCTCGCGGTCGAAGTCATACACTTTATCGCTGACGATGTTATTTTCACGGATGTGTAGAAAATGCTGGAGAACCTGTTTGGTGCTTTGATCGATGATCGTGATATAATCGCTGTGAAGAGAGGCGATGAATTCCAGAGCGGGATTCGAATCGAGGCTGAAAACTGTTTTGTAAGCGTCATGATTTTGAAAGCGGAGCGTTTCGGCAATGATCGTATTCAGTTCGCCGACGCGAATAGGTCCCCATTCGACGCTATAGACGACATTTTCGCCGATGGGGAAAAATCGATCGGCAGTGTTTCTCGGCGGAACAGGCACGAAACGATGTGTGTAAGGTTGAACGACGCCGTTACTTTTCAGCCATTTAAGAACGGTGGCATTTTCGGGATGTTTGGGAAAGAGATAGGAGAAAAGGCCGAAGTATTTCTTGGCTTCCGTCAGGTTGCCGCTTTTTTCAGAGGCGCGAGCAAGCGTCAGAAGTATTTCCGCGTCATAAGAGATCTTCAGCGCATCGGAGAGAACTTCGACTGCATCGTTGACTTTTTTCTGTTTAATCAGGATTTCACCGATAAGCGGATAGGGCGGCGTGAATTGTTTGTTCTCGGAAACGGCGTCTTCCAGCGCTTCCAGCGCATC
>JBAZPZ010000113.1:0-6401 GCA_041645495.1 Fidelibacterota bacterium
ACTAGTCATCAATCAGACGAAGAAAAGTCTCGAAATCCAGCCGGGCGAAACCTTGCTCGAGACGCTGAGAGCGAATGGCTACACCGGCGTCAAGTATGGTTGCGGCTCCGGCGATTGCGGCGCGTGTATGGTTCTGTTGAATGGCGAACCGGTGAATTCCTGCCAGGTTTTGACAGCATCGGTCGTGGGCGAATCGATCACGACGATCGAAGGCGTCGGAACGATGGACAAGCCGCATCCGGTTCAGGAGGAATTGGTCAAAGCGGGCGCGGTTCAGTGCGGTTACTGCACGCCGGGAATCGTTTTATCCGCCGTCGCGTTGCTGAACCGGAATCCTCATCCGACGGACGAAGAGATCAAGATGGCGATCGACAGTCACCTCTGCCGCTGTACCGGTTATGTCAAAATTATCGAAGGCATCAGAAATGCTTCCGAAAGAACAGATATTCCGGGTTCAGAGTTCAAAGTTCCGCGTGCAAAACATCGTAAATGAAATGGATATCTGTATCTGAAAAGAACGTAACATGAGCACTTTCAAATCATTTACGGAAATCGAAGCGTGGCAGAAAGCCCGCGATCTGAATAAAAAGGTGTATGAGATAACCAGCGATCCCGTATTTCAGAAAGATTTCGAATTTCGCAAACAAATCAGAAGCGCAAGCCTCTCTGTAATATCGAATATCGCCGAAGGATTTGAGAGAAGCGGGAACGCAGAATTCCTTCAGTTTTTATACATTGCCAAAGGTTCGGCTGGAGAAGTCTTATCACTTTTGTACGTCGCCACAGATCTCGGATATATTAGTCAAAGCAGTTTTGATTCTCTGTCCGCATCCGTCAAAGAAGTTAGTAACAAAATTGGCGGATTAATTAAGCACATCAAACAGTCGAATTTCAAAGGATCCAAATACAAATGAGTAAGAAAGAATCTATCAAAACCCGGAACCCGAAACTCGAAACACGAAACTTTTCTACGGTCGGCGTTTCGGTCAACAAGATCGACGCGCTGTCACTTTCGACAGGGCGCGCGCAGTTCACCGACGATTTTTCCGTTCCGAATACCGCGCATATCAAACTGCTCTACTCGCCGCACGCGCATGCAAAAATTATATCGTTCGATGCGTCTGATGCGCTGAAAATTCCCGGCGTCATCGATATCATTCATCACGGAAACGTTCCGGCGATTCTTCACACGACCGCCGGTCAGGGCTATCCCGAACCGTCGCCTTACGATACGCTGATGTTCGATTCGACCATGCGGTTTGTCGGCGACCGTGTCGCGGCTGTGCTGGCGGAGACGCCGGAAATCGCCGAGGCCGCCGTTTCCAGGATCAAAGTCGAATACGAAATTTTACCGGCGCTGTTGGATTTCGAGAAGGCAACGGACGACGACGCACCGATAATTCATCCTGAAAAAGGGAAAGGCTATCTCATCGGCGCGCCTTATTTTCCGGAGAAAAACATCGCCGCGAAAATCCTGATCGACGTCGGCAATCTGGAACAGGGCTTGAAAGAAAGCGACTTGACGTTTTCGGAGACGTTTTATTCCCATTACGGTTCGCATTCCGCGCTGGAACCGCACGCGGCGCTTTCGTATCTCGACGAGCGCAACCGGCTGGTCATCGTTTCAACGACGCAGGTTCCGTTCCATGCGCGACGGATTTGTTCACACTTATTGCAGATTCCCATTCGACAGATCCGCGTCATCAAACCGCGCATCGGCGGCGGATTCGGTGCCAAGCAGGAAGTTTTTCTCGATTACATTGCCGGAATATTCACACTCAGAACCGGACGGCCTGCAAAAATCGTGTTGACACGGGAAGAGGTTTTTATTTCTTCACGGACGCGACATCCGATGCGGGTTACCGTTCAGGCGGGCGTTCAAAAGGATGGAACGATTCATGCCATCGCGTTGAACGCGTTGATGAACACCGGTGCTTACGGAGCGCATGCGCTGACGGTTTTGTCGAACGCCGGTTCGAAAGTGCTTCCGTTGGTCAACAAGGCGCCGCATCAACGCTTCAACGGAATTACCGTCTATACGAATCTGCCGGTCGCGGGCGCCTATCGCGGCTACGGTGCGACGCAAGGCTATTTTCCCTTCGGACAAATGATGGACATCATCGCGCGGAAACTTGGCATCGATGTCCTCGATCTATACCGGAAGAATGCGATCCGGAAAGGCGAAACGTCGCCGATCTTTCAGAAACTCGGCGAAGGCAAAGAAGGCGTCGAACAGATCATCGAGTCCTGTGGTCTGGACGAGTGCATCGACCGCGGCGCGCAGGAGATCGGCTGGAAAGACAAACGAAATAAAAAAATCCGCAACGGCGCGAAGGTTCGCGGTGTCGGCATGGCGTGCATGATGCAAGGCTCGTCGATTCCGCGCGTCGATATGGGCGCCGCTTATATCAAAATGAACGAAGACGGCTCGTTCAATCTGCAAATCGGCGCGACGGACATCGGCACGGGTTCCGATACGATTTTGGGGCAGATTGCCGCCGAAACGCTGTGCGTCGGGATTGACGATATGCTCGTGACTTCTTCGGACACCGATTTCACGCCGTTCGACGTAGGCGCTTACGCTTCGTCAACGACTTATTTATCCGGCGAAGCGGTCCGGAAATGCGCCGTAAAGATCAACCTGCAGATTTTGAGCGTCGCCGCCGAAATGAGCCGTATGCCGGTCGAATCGCTGACGATGAAAGAGAAAAAGGTTTTCTATCCGGGCGGCGAATTGTCGTTTCAGGATATTTGTCATTACGCGATGTACACGGCGAACCAGTTCCAGATTCAGGCGTCGGAATCGCATTTCACGACCGCTTCACCGCCGCCGTTTGCGGCTCATTTTGCCGAAGTCGAGATCGATACCGAAACCGGTGATATTCGCGTCGTGAAATATGTCGCGGCGGTCGATTGCGGACAGCCGATCAATCCGAAATTGGTCGAGGGTCAGATCGAAGGCGCGGTCGTCAACGGAATCTCGTGGGCACTGACGGAAGAATTCTTATTCAACGAAAAAGGCAAACTGACGAATCCGAATTTCGGACGCTACAAAATTTTCACCGCCGCCGACTTGCCTGACATCAAAACGATCGTTGTTCCGACATGGGAACCGACCGGACCGTACGGCGCGAAATCCGTGGCGGAAATCGGCATCAACGGACCGGCACCGGCGATCGCCAACGCAATTTTCGACGCAATCGGCGTCCGGTTTCATTCACTGCCGTTCACGGCGGAGAAAATATTTCAGGCACTGAAGAAATCGGAGCGATAACCGGCGACCGGCGACATTTTATTTGAATTAAAGATCGGTTCGTAATTAACTTACCGGCATTACGTGAGTTATCACGTTTAAACAGGCAAAAGATACCATGACATTTTTCAACAACTTAACGGCTCGGGAGAATCAGGTATGGACGCCAAAAGATCAGCACGCGACGACTCCTCCAATTCAATAAAAAATCCGGAAAACGCCGGCAAGAAAACACGGCGCAAATTGACCTTTTTCCGCTCGATCAAGACAAAGATATTGGCGTTGATCGTCGGGATTCTCGTCATGATGTCGCTGATCATGATGCTTTTTACCCAGCGCGAAGTGGACATCGGCATGACCAACATCGAAGAGCAATCCGCGAGAAATGTCATTCGCCTGTCGGTGCTGAATTTGAACAGCAGTTACAACGATCTTGTATTTTACCGCGAAAACACGCTCGAGACCCGGAAAGCCGAACTGAGAGACATCCTTTCCATCGGCGAAAAAATCATCCGGAATAAAATGGCTGAAGTCAATCAGAATAAGATCACGCTTCAGGAAGCGCAGAAAGAAATTCAGGAAGATTTTCGCAAACTGACTTACGGCAACAACGATTACATCTGGATTTCGGATTACTCATCCCGGCTCCTTTCGCATCCGGATCCCAAACTGCACGGCGCCGACTATTCGCAGGTTCGGGACGTTCGGGGAAATCTGATCGTTCCGGTTGTGGTCGATTCCGCGCGTAAAAACGGACAGGGTTTTTATTCCTATTGGTGGAGAAAATTAGGAGAAACGGAGCCTTCGGAAAAACTTACCTACTTCAAGCATCTGCCGGAATGGAAATGGGTCATAGCCACCGGTGTCTATATCGATGAGATCGAAAAACAAGCTCAGAAAAAGATGGACACGATGATTCAGGGATTGTCGGAATCGTTCGCAAAAGTCCGGATCGCTCAAACCGGCTACATGTTCATTTTCGACGGAAAAAAGAAGATGATCATTCATCCGGTTTTATCGGGACAGGACGTTACGGAAATGAAGAATCCATCGACCGGTGGCTCGCTGATCGATGATTTTATCGCCGCATCCGCCACACCAGACAAACCGATCGAATATTTGTGGGACAAGCCGACCGACAAGGGCCGGTACAATTTTCCGAAGGAATCGTATGTCGAATACTATGAGCCGCTGGATTGGTACGTCGCATCGAGCGTTTATAAAGATGAGATCAAAGAACCGGCGCGGACGCTCATTTTCCGTCAAATTTGGATTGTCTTGTTAATCCTGCTCGTCAGTCTCGGTTTCACCTATGTATTCGTCGATCGCATCGCGATCCCGCTGAAAAAACTCAGCCAATACGCGAAGGATTTTCCGACGCACAATCTGACTTCCGCCGAAGAATACGTTTCCGGGATCGAAGCCTTTCCTGAAAAATTCAACGACGAAGTCGGGCGGCTCGCGGAATCGTTCATTTACATGGAGCATTCGTTGAAGGATTATGTCCGGAAACTGACCGATACGACTGCCGCCAAAGAGCGCATCGAAAGCGAATTGTCCATCGCCCGGGAGATTCAGATGGGAATCCTGCCGAAGATATTTCCGGCGTTCCCGGAGCGGGATGAATTTGATATTTATTCTCTGATCGAGCCCGCGAAGGAAGTCGGCGGTGATTTCTACGACTTCTTTTTAATCGACGACAAGCATTTTTGCTTTGTCATCGGCGATGTGTCCGGCAAGGGCGTTCCGGCTTCGCTGTTCATGGCGGTGACCAAAACGCTGATCAAGGCAACTGCGATGCAAAAGCTCGATCCGGACGAGATTTTGTATCATGTCAATCAGGAAATCAGTCGCGACAACAACGTCGCCATGTTCGTGACGATCTTCTGCGGCATTCTCGATACGGAAACCGGCGAAGTCGTTTATGCGAACGGCGGGCACAATTTGCCGATCATTATTAAGGGGAAAAAGGAAGTTCGTTATTTAGAAAGAACCGGTGGTCTTGCCATCGGCGTGATGGAGGGTGTCACCTATCGAAAGGAACGCTTACTACTGGAGCCGGGAGATACTTTTTTCCTGTACACAGACGGCGTTACTGAAGCGATGAACCGGAAAGAGGAACTTTTTTCGGAAAACAGCCTGCAAATCACCATCGATAATTTAAAGGACAAGTCGGTAAAAGAAATGATCTTGGGTGTGTTGCGGGTATTGTCCGAATTCACTTCCGGCGCGCCGCAATCCGACGATATTACTATGACCGCGATACAATTTTTGGGGAGCAAATCCGGATCAATCTGAAATAAAACCGATCTGACATCCGCGAAAAAATCCATCCAATTCCAGCCGAAAAAGCTTAAAATCAATACGATTTTGATGGATAATAAATTGGAGATAAAATGATAGATCTGACAGTCAACGAACGGCAATTGAAACAGGCGGTGCAACGTTGCCGTGAACGCAATATCGTCATTCCGACATTCGAACAGCAGAAACATCCGGAAAAAATCCCGGCGGAAATCCGAAACGATCTGAAAACGATCGGGCTCTGGGACGTGAATCCGCGAAACCTGTTTCGGATCACGTGGAAAAACGAACCCGTTTCAAAAGGCGGACAGTTCGGCGGCGTGAATTTTATCGAGTTGCCGAAGGAACTTACCGGCGTTTCGGCGCGCATCGTCGCGCTCGTCGGCAAATGGTTTCCGACAGGCGCGCATAAAGTGGGCGCGACTTTCGGTTGTCTCGTTCCGCGCCTCGTCACCGGGCAATTCGACCCGACCCGCCAAAAAGCCGTCTGGCCATCGACGGGAAATTATTGCCGTGGCGGCGCGTATAACTCCGCTTTACTTGGCTGTTCGTCGATCGCCATTCTTCCGGAAGGCATGAGCCGGGAGCGCTTTGAGTGGCTGAAAACTGTCGCAGGCGAGATCATCGCCACACCCGGCTGTGAAAGCAACGTGAAAGAGATTTACGACAAATGCTGGGAATTGAAAGAGACCCGCAACGATGTTGTAATTTTCAACCAATTTGACGAATTCGGCAATCATTTGTGGCACTATGAAGTCACCGGTCACGCGATGGAGGAAGTTGTCCGGAAGATCGCGCGTCCCGGAAATCGCGTCGCCGGGGTGACGCTGACGACGGGCTCGGC
>JBAZPZ010000114.1:0-6394 GCA_041645495.1 Fidelibacterota bacterium
GACTTTAGCGATACTCAAGCCGGATTGCGTCCGGCGGAAAATAGTCGGCAACTCGATTCATTTTATCGAGGAAAGCGGCTTCAGCATTCGTTCGATGAAAATCGTTCAAATGGATCAAAGGGAAGCCGAAGGTTTTTATGCCGTGCATCAGGGCAAACCGTTTTTCGATGGATTAATCCGATTCATGACTTCAGGCCCGTGCATTCCAATGGTACTGGAAAAGGAAAATGCCGTTCAGGCGTTTCGAAACTGCATTGGAAGCACCGATCCATCGAATGCGGCGGAAGGAACATTACGACGGATGTACGCGAGTAGCGTTCAAGAAAATGTCGTCCACGGAAGCGATTCGGAAGAGAACGCTAAAAAAGAAATTGCATTTTTCTTTTCCACGATTGAAATTATTGAGTGATTTACCCTCGAAGGAGAGAAAATATGAAAAAGTCGATTCTGGTTATCCTTGCCTTTTCCCTAATGCTCGCATCGTGCGGAAAGAAAGAACCCATTCGCGGTCTCGTCGGCAATCCGGTTCATCTATCCGCCGTGATTGAAGCACCCGAAGATACGATCGGATGCACGTTCAGGTGGGTTTTCACTCAGAAACCGCCGGAAAGTAATCTGGATATTCTCTCGTTCCAGCCCGACAGCCGGAGTTTTTCCATCTATTTCGTCCCGGATGTTGTCGGTCAGTACACCGTTCAAAACGCCATTATCGGTGCGGATGGAAAAGATAAGAGCAAAAGCGACTTCATCTGTGAAATCGCGGTGGATTCAACGAAAGGCGAAGCCTCTGATTCAGCAGGCTTAGATGCCGCCGAAAACGCTCCAGCTCCGGTTTATGAATATGGAAAGAAACAAAAGATGCCGGGACCAAGCCTTGCACCCAAAAAGGAAGCGACCCAGAAACCTGTCCAAAAGGCTCGTGTCAAAGGAAAAACGATTCCCAAAGTCAGCGGAAAATATACGATCCAGATTTCTTCCTGGAAGAGTTATGACGCTGCTGAAAAGGAACTCTCTCGGCTTTCCAATATGGGGCTCGACGCCTACATCCAAAAGGCCATATTCAAAGAAACTCAGGAAACATGGTATCGGATTCGCGTCGGCATGTTCGATTCGCGCGGCGAAGCGACATTAGCCTTGAACGATTTTACGAAAAGATTTCCGAACGAAAAGTTCTGGATAGATAACGTTCGGCAAGATTAAACATGATTTTAGGAGGAAATGATGAAATTGACTTATTTTGATATTCGTGATATTTTCCGTACGCCACGTCTGGCGCTTAGCGGTAAAAAAATCTGGGTTCATACGCTTGGATTAGCCATCGGCTGGGGCATTTATACCGTCCTGACATATTTGGCGCTCATCCTAAACGGCCAAACTGTCACCGAAATCTGGAATACATTCCATTTCTTTCCCTGCCTGTTCATGACGACTCTACCCGTCGCATGGTATGCATGGCTGGTCAGCGGAGTCGGAATCGTACTCTGGGTAATCCTGTTTCTCGAGGCTTCGCTAGCCGTATCCCGAATTACGTATAAGCAGTTAAAAGGAGACGAATTCTTTTCGTCGGGCGACAGTGTAAAATATATCAAGAAACACGGCACTGCAGTCGTCATGGGACCGATCTCCATTTTACTCATTATCGCATTTTTCGTCGTTTGCGCCATCATCGCCGCGTGGATCGCCAAATGGCCGGTGCTGGATATTCTCATTCTGGGATTACCCTATTTACTGTACTTTATCGTTTCGACCTTTGTCGTTTATTCGGCGGCTGTCTTCGTTGTTTCGTTTGTGCTTTCACCGGCAATCGTTGGAACCGCCGAAGAAGATACAATGGAAACGGTTTTTCAGAGTTATTCGACGCTGTGGGCGCAACCGTGGAGACTGGCGTTATATGAAACTATTGTCGTCGGATTAAGCGGAATTGCGACGTTTATTTACGGCTGGGCGCTGATCTTCGGTTACAAATTTTTCAATTGTATTTTCGGAGCCCCGTGGTTGATGAACGGGAAAATGGCACGCATCGTCGAGCAGGCTTCTTCTTATCTGTTTGGCGTAAATTCGCCGTTGAATCCAATGATCAGTCGGTTCTTTTGCTACTCGACCAACGCTTCTTTGAGCATGACCAAACCACTCTTTTTGACTACGACCGACGTTATCACCATCATCCTGATCACCGTCGCTTTGTTCGTCATTGCGGCTTCCGTCGTTGCCTACTTTTTCTGTAACATCACCGCCGGACAGTCGATCATCTACATTATTCTCCGGAAGAAAAAAGATGACGAAAATCTGATCGAGCGGAAAGACGAAGACGAACTGGCCGAGGAAGAGAAAAACAAGAAAGAAGAGGAAGAAAAGACTTCCGAATCTTCCGCCGAAACCGAGGAGAAATCCGAGGTCAAACCGGAAGAGACCAAGTAATCAGATTCCCGAAAGTTTCCAGAAAAGGCGTCCGTTCAGTGGATGTCTTTTCTTTTCGGGAGTAAAAAACTTGAATATAAAGGTGCTTTGAAATAAATTTGCTGGTCGATATGCAGATTAGACTGAACGCGTTAAGAGAAGGTTTTCAAAAACTCGAGGGTTCCCTCCCGCGGGAATATTTCGAAATTTCCGATGAGTGGTTCAACCGACCGCTTGTGGATGTCGATCTTTCGATTAACAAAGGTTCCAGCGAAATCAGTATCGACGGAATTGTTCGGGCTGAAGCCGAATTCGAATGCGACCGTTGTCTCGTTCCATTCAAGCAAAATCTTCAGTCCAAATTTCAGGTCATTCTAACGACCGGAAAAATCGGCCCCAAGCCGACCGACGAGAATATCATTCCCATCACACAAACGACGATGGAAGTGGACATCTCCGCTTATGTTCACGACGCTTTATTGCTCAGCGTACCCATGAAAAAACTCTGCAATGAGAATTGCCGCGGGCTTTGTTCTCAGTGCGGAGCGAATCTGAACATTGAGAAATGCAGGTGCGGTTTGAATAAAAGCGACAATCGCTTGGAACCGTTGAAAAAAATGGTAACACTTAGTTTGGAGGAATAAAGAATTGGCACAACCAAAACGCAAGACATCTAAATCACGCCGGGACAAACGCAGAACACATAAAAAACTTGACGAGCAGACGATTAGCAAATGCGCCCAGTGCGGAGAGCCGAAATTGCCTCACCGCGCCTGTCTGAATTGCGGATATTACAAAGGGCGTCCGGTTATTTCTGCAAAAGAAAAGTAAAGTTTTTTCCTCCGAACGTGAATTTTCGGAAAGAAAGAGTTTGGGACAGGAAGAACAGCATTGTATTTTGAAACAGAATTTTCTAACCCCTTTTCCATCGAAATATTTCTTTCGTCTATGGGTAGTTATGAGTAAAAAACGAGCCGTCATCTCAGCATTCGGAAAATATGCGCCGGAACGCGTGCTGACCAATTCCGATTTGGAAAAAATGGTTGACACGACCGATGCATGGATTCGAACGCGCACCGGTATCATCGAACGACATATCGTCGCAAAAGGCGAAGCCACAGCCCAGATGAGCATTCAGGCGTTCGCGGATATGCAAAAACGGTTCAGTGTCGATCCGGAAGAGATCGATCTGATCGTCGTCGCTACCGTCACGCCGGACATGTTCTTTCCTTCCACAGCCGCGCTGATACAAAACGGTATCGGCGCCAAAAATGCTTTCGGATTTGACGTTTCCGCCGCGTGCTCCGGATTCCTGTATGCGCTCGTGATCGCCATCCAATTTATCGAGAACAATCAATACCAAAAGGTTTTAGTCGTCGGGGCGGACACGATGAGTTCCATCACCGACTATACGAATCGCGATAACTGCGTTCTTTTCGGAGATGGCGCGGGCGTCGTTTTGCTGGAAGCCGCCGAAGATGACGACTCTTCCGGCGTGTTCGATCACATCCTTAA
Source organism: Fidelibacterota bacterium (assembly GCA_041645495.1). Lineage (GTDB taxonomy): Bacteria > Fidelibacterota > UBA2242 > UBA2242 > UBA2242 > 0-14-0-20-45-22. The sequence continues at coordinate 3,913 of JBAZPZ010000114.1, forward strand.
AATGGACGGCGCAGGCAAAGATTTTCTCTATATGCTGGGCGGCGGAAGCCTTCATCCAGCGACGTACGAAACCGTCGATCAAAAAATGCACTTCGTCTATCAGGAAGGCAAAACTGTGTTCAAATTCGCCGTCAGCCGGATGACTGCGGTTTCGGAAGAAATTTTAAACCGCAATTCCCTGACCGGAAAAGACGTAGCCATGTTCATCCCACATCAGGCAAATAAACGGATCATCGACGTTTGCGTCGAACGGTTGAATCTCAAACCCGAACAGGTTCTTCTCAATATCGACCGCTACGGCAATACGACCAGCGCGACGATTCCGATCGGTCTGGTCGAGGCTTTTGATGACGGTAGGATCAAGGACGGCGACATCGTTCTGCTTTCGGCATTCGGGGCCGGTTTTACATGGGGAAGCGTCCTCATTCGTTGGGGGCATTTGCGTCATGCATAAGAAAGCATTCGTTTTCCCGGGACAGGCATCGCAATACGTCGGAATGGGCGCCGATTTCTATGAAAAAAGCGATCTGGCGCGTTCATATTACGATTCCGCCGAGTCCCTGCTCGATTTTCCATTGAAAGAATTTTCCTTCAACGGACCATTGAACAAACTGACCCAGACCGCCGTGACGCAACCGGCAATTTTCACGCTGTCGCTTATCGTTTACGAAGAATTGAAACAACGCGGTTTCCTGCCGGAAATGGTCGCCGGCCACAGTCTTGGCGAATATTCAGCGCTCGTCGCCGCCGGCTCGCTCTCCTTTGAAGAAGGATTGAATCTCGTCAAAATCCGTTCCGAGCAGATGCAGATCGCAACCGAAAAAACTGTTGGCACAATGGCGGCAATCGTTGGATTGTCTATAGAAAATGTTCGTAAGATTATCGCGGATTCTTCGGTGACCGGCGTTTGCAACGTCGCCAACTTTAATTCGCCCAGCCAAATCGTCATCAGCGGTGAAACGCATTCCGTTCAGATGATGATGCGCGAAATGAAAAATGCCGGCGCAAAAATGGCCGTAGAATTGACAGTCGGCGGCGCTTTTCATTCCGAATTAATGGCCGATGCTCGCGTCGAATTGAAAAAAGCGCTCGACGACGCTGTTTTCCGACCGCCGTCCTGCCCTGTATATTTAAACGTCACCGGAAAAGCGTCGGTAAATCTGGCGGAAATCCGTCAACGCCTGATCGAACAATTGACGTCGCCCGTTCTCTGGAGCGATAGTATCCAGTCGATGATCGCCGACGGCGCCGATACATTCGTTGAAGTCGGACCCGGAAAGGTTCTGCAAGGACTCATCAAACGTATTTCCGGCGATGTAAAAATTTTCGGCGTCTCGATATGGCCGGAATTGACGAGGTTTCAATGGAACTGAATTTTAAAGGCAAAGTTGTGGTGATCACCGGTTCCGGAAGAGGAATTGGATTCGCGATCGCAGAAACATTCGCGCAAAAACAAGCGACCGTCATTCTATCCGATTACGCACAGACGGCGCTCGATTCCGCCGTCGCGGATTTCACCGGAAAAGGTTACACTTTCGAAGCAATTCCCTGCGACGTGACCAACCCGGAAAACGTAGAAAAATTCGTCGAAACCGTGATCGGAAAATTCGGAAAAATCGATGTACTGATCAACAATGCCGGCGTCACGCGCGATAACATTTTACTCAGGATGAAGGACGACCAGTGGAACGCCGTTTTGGAAACGAATCTGAAAGGCGTTTTTCTGATGACGCGCGCCGTCTCCAAACACTTGATCCGGCAACGGTTCGGAAAAATCATCAACATCAGTTCGGTCGTCGGATTGACGGGAAACATCGGCCAGTCCAATTATTCCGCCAGCAAGGCCGGCGTCATCGGTTTTTCCAAATCGGTCGCACAGGAACTCGCCTCCCGAAACGTCACAGTGAACGTGATCGCGCCGGGATTTATCGATACAGTGATGACGTCTGTTCTGTCTGACGCCGTTAAAGAAGAATTTATTAAAAAAATACCCCTGCATCGGGCTGGGACACCAAAAGATGTCGCGCATGTCGCGCTTTTCTTAGCGTCGCCGTTGGCCGATTACCTGACAGGTCAGGTCATTAAAGTCGATGGCGGCATGGTCATGTAACAACATAAAAGGAGGATAAAATGGATAATTTTCAAAAAGTCCAGGAAATCGTCGCCGACAAACTCGGTGTAGAAAAATCAAAAATCAAAATGGAAGCGTCGTTTATCGACGATTTAGGCGCCGATTCTCTCGACACCGTCGAACTCATTATGAAGATGGAAGAAGAATTCGGCATCGAAATTCCGGATGAAGAAGCCGAAAAACTGAAAACAGTTGGCGACGTCGTTCGACATCTTGACACCGTTATCAAATAATTCCGTTCGTTCCCGATGAAAAGACGAGTCGTCGTCACCGGATTGGGAATCATTTCGCCGATCGGCTGCAGTTTATCCGATTATTGGAAAGCTCTCGAAAACGGAACCAGTGGCGTCA
>JBAZPZ010000115.1:0-6336 GCA_041645495.1 Fidelibacterota bacterium
TAGGTTCCGATAATCGGCCCGACGGAGTTGCTGGTTAACGACGAGAATAAAAAGCAGAGCGACGCGACGGTCATCTGCACCCAAACCGCCAGCAGATAGGCGATGAGAAAACGATACAGCGCTTCGCTCTGACTCAGGATCAAAATTCCTTTATCGAAAACGAACAAATCGCCGCCACCGACAATCAACATGCCGAGTCCAACGCTCAGAAATCCGAGAAACAACACGATCGCGGCGGTATAAACGAATGTCGCGATAAACTTGGCGGTAATCACCTGAAACCGTGAGATCGGACGTGTCAGCCAGATGCGAAACGTTCCCGCCGCGCCTTCGCTCGAAACCACATCGCCCGCGACCAAAACGATAAAAAACGGAAAGTGAACCCAGAGCACGTTCATTAGAAAATATGAAATGATCAGTCCGTTCACCAGCGAACCGACGAACATGAACGAATTTTTCATGGAATTCAGCGCGTTGTCCTGAACGCCGAATCCGTACTTCCGCACCAAAAACATGATGACCGGAATCAACACCGCAATCGTGATAAAACCGATGTACGTGCGCCATTTGCTGGCGATCTTGATGATTTCATACCACGTCGCTTTCAACAACAGCGTCATTTCACGTCCCGGTTCAGCAAAGTTAAATAATAGTCTTCCAGCGACGTCCGGGGAATGACCGACGAGACGGCGAACTCGTTTTCCACCAAAAAGCGAGTCAATCGCGGCCGGTGTTCCGCCGGAATCTGAATTTTTAAAACGCCGTCACCGGGCGTTATTTTTTGTATCCAGGTCTCTTTTTCCAGCAAAGACATCGCGCGTTGCGGGTCGTTTACCTGAACTTCGGTTATGTAGAAATCGGTTTTCCGTAGCAGGCCATGCACTTCGCCCTGCACCACGAGTTTTCCGTTGTCGATGATCGCCATGTGCGAACAGGTTTGTTCGATTTCGTGCAGAAGATGAGACGAAAGGAAAATCGTAATACCGAAGTCTCCGGCAAGGCGCAGAATCAGTTCGCGGATTTCCTTGATGCCTTCGGGATCGAGCCCGTTGGTCGGCTCGTCGAGGATGATGATTTCGGGATGATTGAGGATCGATTGCGCGATGCCGAGCCGCTGTTTCATGCCGTGCGAATAGGATTTTACGCGATCGTTCGCACGGTCGGCGAGTTTGACGATATCGAGAACTTCGTCGATGCGCTTGTCGGGAACGCCACCGCTGAGTCCGGCGAGCATCTGAAGGTTGCGTCTGGCGGAAAGGAATAGGTAGAAGTCCGGCTTTTCGACCAGTGCTCCGATTCTGGCGTAAACGCTTCGGCTGGTTTTCCGGAAATCTTCTCCGAAAAACGCAAACTCGCCTGTCGTAGGTTTGATCAATGAAAGTAAGATCCGGATGGTTGTGCTTTTCCCGGCGCCGTTCGGACCCAGAAATCCGAAAATCTGCCCTTTTTCGACTTCGAGGTTCAAGCCGTCAACCGCCCAGCGGTTTCCGAATCGTTTGCTCAGGTTTTTGGTTCTTAGAATCAACTCATTTCTCTACTTTCAAGCATTGGAGAATTTAATTTCCAAAAAGCGCTTTGACAAGAAAGACGAAACCTAAAAAGAAATCGAACGAATATTATCTGGGAAAGTCGATAGGCCTTTGCTCAAAACGATCAGGGCGAAGAAATCAGTAAGGAGTCTTAATTTGAATTGGGATAAAACGATGCGTAGAAAGTGGTATTGCTTACTCCGGCTAAACCGAACACAGAATGCCGAAACTTTCGCCAACCACTTTTGATAAAATATTCCGATTGAATGCGCTAAAGTATCCGGTCGATTTCTGGAATCGGTGTCCGATTTGATCGGAATATCCAGACTACACTTGCATTTCATTTTTAATCCATGTAAAATCGACGGTAATTAAAAAATTGAAAAAATGATATCCGGTAATGGCATTTCAAGTCCTAAACACTGACTCGGTTCTTTTTAAGAAAGGAAAAGCAGATAAATGCGCGGGTTGAAAGCGATTATTTTTGGCGTTCTGTTTTGTTGGTTTGTCATCGGGACGTTACTCGGTGCTGACCGTTTGGTTGTATTGGATTTTAACGCCGAAGGCGTAACGACTTCGGAGAGCCGTACAATTAGCGACCGGATGCGCACGGCAATGGTAGCGTATTCTTATTTTGAAGTCGTCGAACGTGAGAAGTTTGAAGAAATCATCAAGGAACAGGGAGCGCAATTAACAGGCTGTTTTGATGATGCATGCGTCGTGCAAATCGGTCAATTAGCGGGCGCGCAATACATGACGGCGGGAAACGTCCGGCGCGTCGGAAGCGGTTTGTTTCTCTCTGTCCGCATCATCGATGTTGAAACCGGCAAACTCCTGGCGCAAAAAGATCTGGTTGTTCAATCAACGGATATCTTTAAATTGGCGGAAACTGCTCCGACTCTGGCCAATGATCTGATCCAGCAGTTTGTCGATAAAAAGGGGTTGAAAGCAGGCGCTCAGCGTTCAGCAATTGATGAAAGTACTGTTGGTAAAATCAAACTGAACGTCAGTGAATCCGGTGTGCATCTGATCATCGACGACAAATCTTATGGAATCCTTCCACAGAAGATCATTTCCGTCCAACTTCCCGCCGGTTATCATCAGGTTGTCATCGAAAAAGATGGATTTCAGTCGTGGTCGGGCAATGTTCTCGTTGCATTGGGACAGACGATGGAGCAAACCATTGCGTTGACGGGTAAAGGCGAAACCGCGCAACAGGTCATCGATTGGGCGATGTTGAATGTAAAGACACAACCGGATAATGCGATGTTAACCATCGATGGTGTCGAATACGGACAGACATTCTTTCAGGGACAGGTCAGTCCGGGAAAACATCAATTACAAGTAACCAAACCGCTTTATTATCCGACGATCAGAGACATCGACCTTAAACCCGGAGATCTCATCCCGCTGGAACTGTCATTGAAACCACATTTCGGAAGTCTTAAAATCACTTCAATGCCACCCGGAGCGACATTTTCAATAGACGGACGGATCGAGATTCAGCGGACGCCATTAGCGCTAACGCAAGTCGCATCAGGACAACATGAAATCATCTTGAATTTGATGGATTATCGAACGTATTCAGCGACCGTTCTGGTTGATGACGAAAAAGAGAGCGCAATTGACGCCAAGATGACACCGGCATTTGGATATCTGAATCTAACGACAACGCCACTTGATGCATCGGTTACGATTAACGATAAACCAACCGGCAATGCACCTTTACAGAATTACAAACTGATGTCTGGCAAGTATCTGCTGACGCTGAAAGCCGACTTCTATAAAACCACGCAGGAAGAAATGATCATTGCCGATGGACAAACCCTGACAAAAGTCATCGACTTACCGCCAGATTTCGGATCGATTTCCATTCAAGCCGCGCCGATTGGCTCTAAAGTGTTGATTGATGGAAAAGCAGTAGGCGTCTCACCGTTGTTTGTCAAACAAATTGCGGTTGGCAGTCATAAAGTCCGCATTGAGAGCGGTGAACATTACGAACCATTCGAGACGACCCTATTCGTCGGGCTCGGCGAAACGCAGGTGATTCAGACAGCATTGAAGGAACGCATCGGTTCACTGATGATTACCAGTAATCCACCGGGAGCGATCATCAAAATCGACGGCGTTAGTTATAAATTGACTTCGGGAGCGACCGCAAAAACGCCAATAAAACTAAGTCGGGTTTGGGCGGGCAAACGAACGGTCAGTCTGGAAATGCCCGGCTATGCGGCCGCCAAGCAGGATGTCGTTGTTCGTGAGAATGAACTGAAACCTCTGCAATTTACGCTGAATAAAATGGTCTTTATCAAACCGCGCAATCAAGCCTTATGGCGATCTGCCATATTGCCGGGTTTTGGACAAGCCTACTCCAGGCGATACAGAGCGGGCGCTGGCTATTTCGCCGGAGAAGTCGTCCTATTTTACGTTCTCCAGAATCAGATTGGGTTGTACGACAATTATCAAGAGGAATATCGGATCGCGCGGGAAGATTACCGGAGTGCCATCGGAACGCCGGAAGAGTTGAAAGTAATCTGGAAGCATGTTCAGGACTCATATGACAAAATGGACAATCAATACAGGAAACAGCAACTCGTCGCCGCCGCGATGCTTGGATTGTATCTATGGAATATCGCCGACGCCTACCTATTTATGCCGAAAATCGGTGAAAAGCACGTCAGCGTTCATCCGACCATTGACGGATTTGCTCTGCGGTTAGAAGCGGAGTTGCCATGAGATCGAAATTACTATTCCGATTCTGGATGGCTCTGCTGATCGGTTTATTTTCTTGTTCACCACGCTTGGAACTTGCTCCGCCGGACAATCCGTTGGATCCGGATAATCCCGATTATGAACCGCCGACCGCTGTCATCACTTATGGCATTGCTGATGGTGGTGTTTCGACGAAGGATTCGGTGACCTTTTCGTGGAACGGCAATGTGATCACACGCGACTTTTCTTACCGGTTCGATGACAGCAACTGGTCAGGTTGGACAACATCAAAAACGGTGACTTTCAGTTATCTCGATGAATTGCCGCATCGATTTGAAGTGCGCGCCCGCGGAGAAAACGACGAGATTCAGGAAATACCTACAAGTAGTGGCTTCATCACAGACGCCATCGAAGGCGCGTCGCTAATTCTGTTCCCGTATCGCCAAACAAGTAATGTCGGTGACACGCTGACTGTTGCGGTAATGCTGGAAGAGGTGACGGATATTATCGGTGCGGAGTTTACGCTGACTTACGATCCGACGGGATTTCTATTCATCGATTCTCAAACCGGTGCGTTTGCGGATTCGATTCAGGCGACGGGATTGCAGGTCGTTGAGGTTGATCCGGTTCCGGGCAAGGTTTCCGCCTCGGTGACTGCCGCCGCGGGAAGCGCCAAGTCTTTTTCAGGTACAGCATCTTTAATAATGATCAGTTTAAAGACTGTCAAGGCCGGAACCTTTACGCTGACGCTGGGGAATGGTGTTCTGGTCGATTCTAACCGTCAACCGGTGACAATAAATCGTCTTCGCGGTGAATTATTGGTGGTGAAATGAAAGTATGCAACGTCTATATGAAAAACGATGACTTGGATCAGATATTTTATTTTGCGTTCAATCATCTTCACTTTGAAGAGTAAGTATGGAAATAAATTATAAAATCACTGATATTAGTAAAAGGGCTATTGGTAACTTCCCATGGATAAAATCTAACTTTACTTTAGGTGAGTTAGGTTCTTGTGATAATCGCGAAATTACACGATTATTAGAAAATTCGCACTACCCACATATTAATAGAACTCTTGAACAAATAGATAAATACGGAAGTTTAAGTAATGAAATTGGTGAGTCACTTCTCGTATGTAATGACAGTTTTGTCTTATCACGATCATTGGCTGAATTGAGTTTATTCGCTTATTTGTACGATAACCTGAAATCAAAAGTAACTCCTATTAGAAGAGTTCAAAATCAAAAATCGCCAGATATATCAGTTAAATTAGACGACTCCGAATATCTAATTGAAGTATTTTCGCCTACGGATTATTATGGCTATCAAGTATTTTCCAGATTATTAATCTCGTGTTTAAAAAACCTTGATATTGGTATTGGGTTTAAAATATCTATTGATTCAAAGGCACAAAATTTTGGGTACACTAGTGATTTTCCCAAATACAAAGACGTATATGAATGGATTGAGCAATTCCGAGTAGGTTTTATTAAATGGATTATGACCGCTAAGGAGGGAGATATTTGCAATGTTGATTCCCCAACAGATTCTTTAAAATTAGAGGTAAAGGTTGAGTCTATCGATCAAAATCCTAAAATTAGGTCAATCTCGTGGAATCAAGCAACGAGATCAACCGATACTATCTGTTTTTTTAGAATCAATGAGCCGGTTAAATTTGCAAATTCTCAGATGGGTCCTAAAATAAAAGATAAACTCCAGAAACAACAGGCAGGCGAACCTCGTGACAGAGTTTTAAGAATATTAGCCATTAATTTTGGCTTAGCTGACACATCGGATCTAAGCTTCCTTAATAATTCAAAGTATCATGCAAATTTCGATGAACACATAAAATATCTATCATCAGACATAAAACCTTATCCACCTTATGATGTTGTCTTGGCATGTGAACTCAGTTATAAATGTGGCTTTGCTAAACCTGTTAATCTTACAAGTCTTAGTGATAAAATGTTACGTAGCATAACATGGGTTACACTTTTTCTAACAGTGGTTCTCTGCACAACATGGGTTACACTCCCCCATGGGGGAGTGTAAATTTTAATGCTCAAATATTGCACAACATAGGTTACATTGT
>JBAZPZ010000116.1:0-6286 GCA_041645495.1 Fidelibacterota bacterium
TTTTTTAAAATTGGAGTAAACATGACACGGAAAAGCATTTTTGCTGGCGTATTCGTTTTTCTGATCGGCGCGACTTCCTTGTTTTCAGCGGCGGGAAAGGTTTATCTCGTTCTGGCATCGGACACGGCTATCTGGGACGGAATGGATGTCGCCGAATTCAATTGTACCTATAATGCATCTCTTTACACAGATCCCAACCAGAATTGTTACAAAGTCATGAATACCGCTTTTCGGGAAAAGTATAAAGATTCCTTCGGCCAGCCGGTGAAAATGACGTGGTACATGATGGGCGGAAATATTTTCCGGTATGCCACTAATAAAAACTTTCCAATCCCCAATACAATGACGATTTACCTGATGAACAAGTATCATGGCGAAGCGGTTCGGCAGACCGGCGACGAATTGTCGATCCACTATCATACGTTCGCATGGACAGATTATGACGGCGACGGGAAATGGTATTGGAATCAGGCATTGGATTTCAATGAATGCCGGGACGACTTCGATTTTACGTTGTGTCAGTATTTGCTTGAAGAAGAAACATTTCCGGTTTCTTTCCGGAGCGGCTGGCATTATATGGATAATAACTGGCAACATTATCTAAACCAGATTACGCCTTACACTTTGCATAACGATTATCCGGCGGACAGGATCGACACGGTCGAACCGCTGGATAATACTTACCATTGGGGACAGGCTTCATCAAAGTGGACCGCCTACCGGCCGTCCGACGAGAACTATCAACTTCCGGGAAACGGCGCCGGATTTATCGTACGTTCCCGTCATTTCAACTCGTTTAACGCAAACGGATTGCTGGATCAGATTTTTGCCGAAGCGGACAAAGGAACCGATCAGATCGCCTGCATTTGGGGACATCTGCCGGAAACCGATTTTTTGACCAATATCGAAAAAATTGACAGCCTCGCACATCTTGCCGCAGAAAAATATCCCAACGTAAAATTCGCCTATTGCACCGGGACTGAAGCTTTGCAAAAGTACAGAAATACATCCGATTTTACGGCGCCGGTTCTCACTTTTGAATCCGAGACCGTCGGGGACAGCGTCTATTTGGCGGTCAGAACGGACGAGCCGATTTTTCAGTGTGTTCCATATATCGCCGCGAAAGATGTTTACGAAAATTATTTTGTCGTTCCATGTGAATTGAACGGTACTAACGAATGGCGGAGCACGAAAGCCGTGAATAGAAACTTCATAGCTAAGGTCGGCACCGTTGTCTGTGATACGCTGGGAAATCAGTCGATGAAATTCATCAACTTTCGTCCCGACGATATTTATATTGATAATCTGGAAAACGGCTACACCGAAATTCGCGGAAGTTGGGCACAATCCGCGAAGACTTCGTGGGGGACCGATTCGAGAATTGCAACGGTCGCAATCGGCGATACGGCGCTCGTTCGCTGGACTCCGGAAATCATCCGGCAAAGCGATTACAACGTGTTCATTCAGATGCCTGCGATCGACAATCCGGTCGATTCTTTCACCGTTCGGATTTTTACGGATGGCGTTTGCACGCGGACGGAGATCGTACATCCGCCGATTCAACAGAATCAATGGATGTACGTCGGTTCCGCAACTTTTTCACCGTCGCAAAACAACTACATCGAAATAGAAGCGATCGGAACGGTCGCCACTGGAAAGCAATTTGCCGCGGACGTCATGAAGATTTCCGGATTGATTCGCGACCGCGACATGGTGCTGAACACTCCCACGATCAATTTTGGAGAGGTCAGCCAATCGACTCCGTATGTTTATCAATTAGTAATTCAAAACGCAGGAGCGAGCATTCTCAGTGTCGGACCGGTCTTTAATTTTAAAAAAGATCTGATTCGGAATAAGACGATTATCGAATTGCCCGTACAGGTTCCGCCGATGAGTTATGTGACGATTCCATTGGATCTGGATTTTACGATTTTGGGAACCGTCATCGATACGCTCGTTATTCATTCCGACGATCCGTACGAACCGGTTTGTGAAATTCCCGTGATGGCAGAAGTTCAGCGCTTCTTCATGAGCATCGACAACGAGGATACGGCGAATTATTCCGAAAATAGAAGTTGGCATTATAGTACTGCATGGGCTTATGGTCCGACAAGCCGATATTCTTGGTTGAGCGACAACAACCGCGCGTCGGCGACATTCAAAATCGTATTGCCGGAAGCCGGACTTTACAACATTCTGGAAATCGTTCCGACGACAGTCAACGCCGCGACCAATGCCGGATACATCACCAAAATCGACGGTGTCGCCATCGATACCGTGTTTCTGAATCAAAATACCGGTAGCGGCGACTGGGTAAAAATCGCTACATATCAGTTACCCGCCGAAAAACTAATCGAGGTCGTCGTGATCGATCTCGGCGGAAGTACCGGCTCCGTTCTTCGGGCGGACGCGATCAAATGGCAGATGACGACTGAAACAGGAATTGCGAACGTTTCGAAGCCGGTGATTCCGGAACGTCTTGAATTGGAGCAAAACTACCCGAATCCGTTCAACGCGAGCACGAGATTCAATTATTCCGTGGCAAAACCGGGTAACGTCGAGATAAAACTGTACGACCTTATCGGACGTGAGGTTGCGACTCTCGTTCGTAAATATCAGCCGGCCGGTTTTTACTCGGTCGTGTGGAATGCCGGAAATGTCAGTTCGGGCGTCTATGTTTGCGTCCTCAGGAACAATTCGGAAGTCAGATTAAGAAAAATGTTGATCGTCAAATAATCCGACGGCGATTCCGGAACGACGATCATCCGTTTCAGCCGGTTCTTGTAGCAAAAACGAGACGTTCTGCTAATTATCTTGACATGCTGGAGCAAATTCCTTAAAATTTTCCGCTCTTTTCCCGAAGTCGTACAGTCAAGGAAGTAACTTTTGTTAGAACACATCGCTTTCTATTCAGACACAAAACCGGACTTCCCGTTCATCGTGTTCGGTAAGAATCGGTTGAATTACTATCAGGCGTATGGAAAAATAAGTGCGCTGGCGGAGTATTTATCGAAAAGCGGTGTGGTCGAAGGGCAAAACATCGGCGTTTTGCTGCCCAGCATACCGGAATTTATTCTGACTTATTTCGGGATTTTGGCAGCCTGCGGAACGCCGGTATTGCTCAATCCGGCTTTGCCGTATAGCGATCTGGCGTCCGTCGCATCCAAACTTCATCTCGACATCATCATCTATTTCGACGAATATCAAAAGATCGTAACCGAGATGGAGTACCGGCGCAATCTTCCGTCGAAAAAGATCGTTTTCTCAAAAGTTCCGAGTGAAAATCCGCAATCGTTAGCGAATATTTTCCGATCGGAAGTCTATCCACCGGCGGGAACAAGGATTGGTACGGATCGCGCCGAAACGATTTTTTTAACTTCGGGGACCAGCCGATTTATACGCCCGGTGATTTTTTCTCAGGAAAATTTGAACCGGAACGCGCACAATTCCATTTCAATGATCCGTGACAAAGAAAATTTCCGGATGTTGTCCACGTTTCCGCTATCATCACCTTTTTCACATTTCATGATGATCGGTCCGGTCGTTTTATCCGGGAACACGATGGTCTTGACGAACGGATTAAATCCGGAAACTGTCCGGACAACGCTTTTGGAGGAAAATGTCGATTATTTGATTACTTTTCCTGAGTATCTAAGGAAGTTGCTACTGGTTTCAAGCACTTCCGAAAAACCGATGACACTCTCGAAATGCTTTTCGACGGGCGATTATCTTTCGGTTTCTCTTTTACAGAAATTTGAAGAAAAATATCAATCGCCGGTTCTGGATGTTTACGGATCGACGGAAGCGGGTATTATCTCAATGAATGCGAACCGGTATGAAAGAAAAATCGGTTCGGTTGGGAAACCGATGAACCGCGAAGCGATCCGGATCGTCAACGATTTCAGTGCCGATGTTTCTAAAGAAGCGGAAGGGGAACTATGGATCGACCATTCGCTTATCTTTCACGGTTATTACGAGGATCGCCCGCGCATCAATCATACATCTGAAAAATGGTTTCCGACGGGCGATATCGTTCGCTTGGATTCCGACGGCTATTTGAATTTTATTGCCCGAAAATCGGATAGAATTCTCCGATACGGCTACTGGACGCATCCGAGAGAGATGGAACTTGTTGTCGGACAGCACCCGAAAGTATTGGAAGCATTTGTCGTTCCGGTGGAAAAAACGGAAAAGCATTATACGATGAAACTACTCGTCGTTCTGCGACCCAACGAAACCATGACAGCAGAGGAAATATCATCTTATTGTCAAACGCAATTGCCGAAATATCTTCAACCGGAATCGATCGAGTTTATCGAGCCGGTCGAAAAGGATTCAACTGGAAAAGTTCATAGAAATATGATCGAGAGAAATTAAATTTGCTCATCAATTAATGGAGGATGATTTTGAAAGAGTATCAAACTGAAGAGATTCGAAATGTTGTTGTACTGGGGCACGCTTCCTCAGGTAAAACAAGCTTGTGCGAGGCGATGCTTTATACTGCCGGAGCGACGACCCGCTTGGGACGTATCGAAGACGGAACGACACTGTCCGATTACCATGACGATGAAATTCAAAGGAAGTTCTCGATTTCCTCATCTTTACTAAATTTTGAATGGAATAAAATAAAAACAAACGTCCTGGATGCGCCGGGGTATCTGGATTTTATTGGTGAGTCCAAAGGGTTGACACGCGTCGCGGACCTTGCGCTGATCGTCGTGCATGCTCAATCCGGAGTCGAAGTCGGCACCGAATTGATTTTCAATTATGCCAAAAACGATAACCTTCCGACATGGTTCGTCGTGAACATGATGGATAAGGAACACACCGATTTTGAGAAGGCGATCAGCGAACTCAGAAAATCCTTCGGAAAAAAAGTCGTTCCAATCCAAATGCCGGCTAATTTGGCTTCGGATTTCGATTCCGTGGTTGACATTCTCTCAAATAAAATCAACAGATATTCAAAAGACGGAAAAGGAACTTTTACCGAAGTAGAGATCGTCGGAGAATTGGCTTCCGATATCGAAGCGAAACGGAACGAATTGATGGAGTCCGTTGCCGAATCCGATGACGCTTTGTTGGAAAAATTCTTTGAAAACGGAACGCTGACCGAAGACGAATTGCGCATCGGACTGAAAAAAGCCATTATGACATGCAATCTCTTTCCGGTTTTAATTACGTCGGCTTATCAGAATATCGGCGTTCGGAAAATGATGGATTTAATCGGCAGTTATGCGCCGGCTCCGAATGAACGTGAACCTCTGCACGGTACATTCAAAGACACCGAAGTCAAGCGGGCGATGAACGATAAAGAATTGACATCACTATTCGTTTTCAAGACGATCAACGAACTCCACGTTGGTGAATTGTCGCTGTTTAAAGTCATTTCCGGGAATGTAAAATCGGGCGTCGATCTTCTCAACACTACCAATAGCAAATATGAAAGAATTGGGCAAATTTATTGCCTGAACGGAAAAGAAAAACTGGAAGTCGGACATCTGCATGCGGGCGACATCGGCACCGTCGTCAAACTGAAATATACGCATACGGCGGACACACTTTGCGATCCTAAGTCGCCGGTAACATTTCCGAAAATCAAATTTCAGTCGCCGGTTTTACAAGTAGCGGTAGAGCCCAAGACCCGTGGTGACGAGGAAAAGATCAGCGCCGGACTTCAGTCGCTGGCCGATGAAGATCCGACGATGACATTTCATTTCGATCCGGAACTCAAACAAACGATCCTTTCCGGTCAGGGCGAACTGCATTTGACGATCATCCTTGAACGGCTGAAACAGAAATTCAACGTGGAAGTCAACCAACTGCCGCCGAGAATTCCATATCGCGAGACGATCAAAAAGCGCGGCGATTCGAAATACCGTCATAAAAAACAAACAGGTGGAGCCGGACAGTTCGCAGAGGTTTGGATGTATCTCGAACCTTTGGAAAGCGGAGCCGGAGTCCAATTTGCCAACACATTAGTCGGTCAGAATGTTGACCGTGTTTTTGTACCGTCTGTTGAAAAAGGTATCCGGGCGGCTTGCGAAGACGGAATTTTGGCAGGTTACACAGTCACCGACGTGAAAGCAGTTTTTTACGACGGCAAGATGCATCCGGTCGATTCCAAGGATATCGCTTTTCAGATTGCAGGAAAGGGCGCCTTCAAGGAATGTTTTATGGATGCAAATCCCATCCTTCTCGAACCGATTTTTAATCTCGAAGTGATCGTTCCGGATGAATTCATGGGCGATGTCATGGGTGATATCTCGGTGAGACGTGGGAAGATACA
>JBAZPZ010000117.1:0-6223 GCA_041645495.1 Fidelibacterota bacterium
TTCCGCGTGTTCCGCGGGTAATTAGTTTGTTTCAAATTTCGGTTTGTGTCTTGTTTCATTTCGATTAAATTCTACCGGTTTTATTGAAAAGGGAGAAATCGAACATGAAGCGAAGAGAATTCTTTGAAACGGTCGGATTGGCGGCGGTTGGAACGAGCGTTCTGGCAGGTCTGCCGTCCATTTCACTCGGCAATACGAAACTCAAGACGGGGAAAGGTATGAAACTCAGATACGAAGTCAAGCGGTTAAACTTAACGCATACGTGGACAATTTCACGTAATTCCAGCGACTATAAGGACAATGTTTTCGTCTATCTGGAAAAAGATGGAATTACCGGCGTCGGCGAGGCCGGTCCGAATATCCGCTATGATGAGACGCCGGAATCCACCGTCGCAACGATTGAAAAAGCGATTCCGCTCTTCGCGAATGCCGATCCGTTCGAGTATGTTCAACTCGGCTATGACATCAAGGAATTGGTTCCGGGACAGACAGCCGCGAAAGCCGCGCTCGACATCGCCTTGATGGATTGGGTCGGCAAGGCGTTAAATGTTCCGCTGTACCGGCTCTGGGGACTCGATCCGAAGAAATCACCATATACATCTTTTACGATCGGCATCGACACGATCGAAGTCGTCAAACAGAAAACACGCGAAGCCGCTCCGTACAAAATCCTCAAGGTTAAAGTCGGAAAAGAGGGCGACGAAGAACTTATCAAGGCCGTTCGTTCCGTTACCGATAAACCGATCCGCGTTGACGCCAACGAAGGATGGACGGACAAAGAAGTCGCGATCAAGAAAATCGAATGGCTCGTGAAAAACGGCGTCGAATTCATCGAACAACCGCTTCCGGCAAAAATGATGGAAGAGACACGCTGGTTGCGCGATAGAGTCGAAGTTCCGATTATCGCCGACGAAGCGGTAAAGACCGCGTCCGACATTCCCAAACTCGCGGAAGCATACGACGGCATCAATATCAAGGTCATGAAAGCAGGCGGTTTGCAGGAAGCGCTCAGAATGATCTGGCTCGCCAAGTCCATGAATATGAAAATTATGATCGGTTGCATGATCGAATCGTCGGTCGGCTGTTCGGCGGCGGCTCAACTTTGTTCGCTGATCGATTACGCCGATCTGGACGGCAACCTGCTGATTTCCAACGATCCTTTCAAAGGAACCGAAGTCGTTGACGGAAAAATCGTGCTCAACGATCGTCCGGGACACGGAGCAATCGTCAGATAAAGAATCGTCCGGGATTACCTATCAGACAGTCAAAACGTCGTCAAATGGCGAATCTTTCCGAATTTCACAAATCGCTGACGATCTGGTTTGATGCGAATAAACGCGATCTTCCATGGAGAAAGACGCGCGATCCGTACCGGATTTGGGTTTCCGAAGTGATGCTTCAACAGACGCAGGTCAATTCGGTCATTCCGTATTACGAACGGTTTCTGGAGACTTTTCCGAATATTTCAGCACTTGCCGCATCAAATCTTGAATCTGTTTTAAAGCAGTGGGAGGGACTCGGCTATTACGGTCGGGCGCGAAATCTGCACCGCGCGGCTCGAATTGTCGTCGAACAATATCAAGGCGAGATTCCCGTTGAATATAAAGCGTTTCGGAAATTACCGGGCGTTGGCGATTATATTGCCGCCGCCGTGACGAGTATCGCCTATCAATTTCCGATTCCGGTTCTCGATGGAAATGTGAAGCGCGTTCTGTCCCGACTGTTTGAATTGGCTCAATCGGTGAACGATGCACGGGCAAAGAAAGTATTTCAAGATGCGGCGGAGGAAATCTTTGATGCGAGTCAACCCGGCAAATTCAATGAAGCGATGATGGAACTCGGCGCATTGGTTTGTCGTCCGAATCAGCCGGACTGCGAACACTGTCCGGTTTCCAAACATTGTCAGGCGCATATCGATGGAAAGGCGGACGAATTTCCTAAGAAAACACGCAAACCGGCGATCCCTGAATATCATGTCGTCGTCGGTGTTATTTATCGTGAAGATATAGTTCTGATCACTTTGCGTAAATCCGACGGATTGCTCGGCGGTTTGTGGGAATTTCCCGGCGGAAAAGTGTTGGCAGGAGAGACAAAAGAAAATGCCTGTTTGCGTGAAATTCGTGAAGAAACAGGACTGACCGTCGATGTTGTTTCATTTTTCAAAACGGTCAAACACGCTTACACGCATTTCAGGATTTCTATGGACGTTTTTCTCTGTCGCTTTGTTTCAGGCGATGTTCGATTGAACTCTGCTGTGGATTACAAATGGATTCGAATCGCGGAACTTGGCGATTTTCCTTTTCCCGGTTCGAATCACAAATTCATGCACGATCTACCGGCGATTCTGTCCATTAAATTCATCAGTCTTCGGTAAAACTTCGACGGAATCTTGACAATCTATGGCATGTTCGGTAAATTCACCCTCGGTTTAATTGAAAGTGTTTCAGTGGATAAAGTGACATTAAAAAATATGGTGTTTTATGGTTATCACGGCGTTGCCGAGCAGGAGAAAATTCTGGGCGGCAAGTTTGAAGTCGATCTCGAATTAGAATTCGATATGACTACCGCCATGCGCACGGATCATCTGAAAGATACGATCAATTATGAAGAACTGTACCACATCGTTGCCGAAGTCGTGACAAAATCCAAGTGTTTCCTGATCGAAACACTGTCATGGAAGATACTTCAAACGGTATTTCAGCATTTTCATCCCGAATCAGTTTGTATCCGGATTCGTAAACCGAACGCGCCGATCAAAGGCGTTCTCGACACGGTGGAAGTGGAAATGCACCGCACGCGGAAAGAGATGGAGGACGCGGCTTGAAATATCGATCCGTATTTCTCAGCCTTGGCTCCAACCTCGGCGATCGTCAGGCGAATCTCCAATCCGCGCTCAACCGCATCGATGATTCGCCATCGATGTCTGTCCGGCATGTTTCGTCAGTTTTTGAAACGGCTCCATTGTACAATCCCGATCAGGATAATTTCTATAATATTACCGCGGAGATCGAAACCGATCTTCAGCCGACCGAACTGATCGATGCTTTGAAACAGATCGAAGCCGACGGCGGAAGAAATCTGAGCGCGAAACGATACAGCCCGCGCGAAATCGACATCGACATCATCTTTTTCGGCGACATCGTTCTGGAATCGGAAAAACTGACGATCCCGCATTGTTTCCTGTACGAACGCAGTTTTGTGCTGACGCCGCTGAACGAATTGAACGGTCGGTTCGTCGATCCGGCGACGGGAAAAGATGTCCGGCAACTGTTGTCCGAATGCCCGGATCGCACATCGGTCCAAAGAATCGGAACCATGAACATTCCAAAATCCGAATACATAACGGAGGCTTGATATTTCCATGAATGATTTGAGTTATATTGCTATCGAAGGCGTCATTGGAGTCGGAAAAACCAGTTTCGCCAGACTTCTATCCGAACGATTGACGGCACAGTTGATTCTCGAACGGTTCGAAGAGAATCCGTTTCTGGAAGATTTTTACAAGGAACCGGCTCGTTTTGCCTTCCAGACACAACTTTTTTTTCTGCTCAGCCGGTACAAACAACAACAGGAACTCAAACAAATCGATCTGTTCCATAACCTGCTGGTCAGCGATTACATGTTTGTCAAAGACCGGCTGTTCGCGCATTTGACTCTGGAAGAAAAGGAACTCCAACTCTATCATCACATTGCCAATTTGCTTGAAAAAGAGATACCGAAACCCGATCTGGTCGTTTTCCTGCAAGCGAGCACCGATCACCTGATGTCCAATATCAAGAAGCGGGGAAGATCATACGAAAAAGATATGTCGCGCGAATATATCGAATCGCTGAACCAGATTTACAACGAATATTTTTACCGCTATAAAGAGAGTCCGTTGATCATTATCAACACAAACGAGATCGATTTCGTGAACAATGAAGACGATCTGCACGAACTTCTTCAGATTATCGTCAAACCGGTCACCGGCACGATTTATTATAATCCCCGCAGAGAGGTATTGTAAATGGGACGGGCGATATTGGCGCTGATCATCATTTATTTGGTGTGGAAACTGATCAAACCGGTGATTTCCAGATTAGAGGAAAGACGCGAAGAATCTGCTTCGAAGAAATCCAACGCGTCATTTCCGATGAATCCGAAAGACATTCAGGACGCCGAGTTCAAAGACATCGACACGAAAGATAAAACCGACAACCCAAACTGACGACCGATCATGAAACGTTACTATCTGCTCTTGATTCTTTTGATCTTTTGTCTTCTGCACGCCTGTAGCCCGAAACGCCCGAAAGTTTCCGCATCGGACTGGAAGACGATCGTTCTCGAACATAAGGCTTTATATCCGGAAATTCAAATTCAGGATATTTATAAACTCGTCTATCAAAGCATTTTTGGTCCCGGACACATGGGAACGGATGAAAGCCAGATCGCGAAATGGCTCAATGAGGAATTGAGTGCCATCGTTGCCGATTCGACCGTTGACCTGATCGAAGACATTTCTCCGACCGGAACCTATTTCCGGATCAACCTCAGGAGATTTAAATACGAAGGCGGGAAGCCTGAATTACTTTGTCGGGCAATCGCTGAGTCGGCCGCTGACGCGGAAAGCGACACCGCTGAGTTCATAGCCCACTGGCAAACGATTGTCGAACTAATCGAATCGCAGGAAGTATTTTTCGATCAGGAACAGACGACTGAATTCACGGAATCCATCGCTCGCGCCGGTTATCCGATCATTCATCATTCGGATATTTATTTGCGCAAATATATGCCATCTTACCGGGTCGTTTCCCGCAAATATTGGGACAAAATCGCACCCGAGGTTTTTCAGTAAGGAAATTCGATGGCAACGCTCGTGCTGATAACCTTTTTACTCGGCGTGGAACTCGGTTATATCCAAATCCACTTCCGTAAGCGCGAACTGAAATCGAGACTTCTTTTTTTGTTACTTTACGGTATTTTATCGGCGGTTCTGATCGGTTTTTTCTGTCAACGCGTTCAAATTTTCGATGGAATGGGATTCTATCTCATAATACTAACCACCGGAACGACGATCGGTGTATTCATTTTATTGGAACGGCTGGTCATGCGATTCTGGTGGTTGTCGCTCGCTCTGGCGCCGGTTATCGGAACAATCAACTATTTATTAATGCTGAATAATACAGTGCGTACTTCACTGGTTGTGTTTTTACTGAGTTTTACTTTGTGTTTCGGATATTTTTTGATTGGCTTGTACCTGAAGTATTTTACGGGAGAATATCTTTGAAAACTGCGCTGATTACCGGGATCGGCGGTTTTCTGGGCGGACATTTGGCGACAATCGCGGCTGATCGTTTTCGTGTAGTCGGATTATATCATACTTTTCCTGTTGAAATTCCCGGCATCCGAACATTTTACGGTTCGTTGACGGATCGAACTGCTCTTCAAAAAATTCTCGATGAAATTCGGTCAGACGTAATTATTCACAACGCCGCAATGGCGAATCCAGATGACTGCGAAGCAAATCCTTCAGAAGCGGACACCGTCAATGTCGGTTCATCGGAATTTCTTGCCAAATGGTGTGAAGAAAATCATCGGCGAATGGTTTTTATCTCTACCGATATGGTTTTCGACGGAACGAAAGGGAATTACCGGGAAGAGGACAAAGTCAATCCGCTAAGCGTCTATGCGAAGACGAAAGCCGAAGCCGAAAAGACTGTTTTGGCTCATTGCGGGAATTCTTTGATCTGCCGCGTCGCGCTGATGTACGGCAGAGGAATGTTCGATCGTCCTTATGGTTCCGAATGGTTAGAACGGGAATTGATCAAAAGAAAAAATGGCAGCGAAAGTAACCTGGTCGTTCTATTTTCCGACCAATACCGGAGCATGATTTCTGTCAGGAAGGCTGCTGAGGCTGTCGTTGAGGCGACGGAGAAAGATATTCGGGGAATTCTTCATGTTGCAGGTTCGGAGCGCGTCAGCAGGTACGATTTCGGGGAAAAATTGTGCGCCGCTTTGAATGTTCCGGAGACTTTCATCGTCAACGCGAAATATGACGATGCCAATATCCGAGCGCCGCGTCCGAAAGACGTAAGTCTGAACATTTCCAAAGCGTGTTCTATATTGTCCGTTGAATTCCCGGATATCGAAACGGGATTGCGGCAAATCTATCGCTGACATCTGAATTAGACGCTGAAAAGCGCTGATTTATTATGAAATAAGATTTGACTCTATTCTGTTGCGT
>JBAZPZ010000118.1:0-6077 GCA_041645495.1 Fidelibacterota bacterium
GGAAACTTGTCCCGACTATTCGGGATTAGTAGTCATTCTCTTTTTAACTAATTTTATTTTTCTTAAATCGTTTAATCGGTGGAAATTTTGTCCCGGACCCTTCGGGATTAGTAGTTATTATTCTTTCTGTGTTTTTCTTGTAGTGGTTGGTTAAAATTGTATTTATACTTTCATATAGTTTGAATCAAGTTTACGTGGTACAAAAAAGCCTTTGATACAATTAGGATTCCTTACACATAGTTGTATATGGTCTTTTTCTCTAAAACCTGCTCCGGGATATAGTTCATTCCCTTCCCAGAACACGCCTCGAACCGAATCATAAGGTAATTTTTTTGTATCCTCCATGAAAGTATGTAAAGTTTCAATCGTTGCGCAATCTAAATCTCTTAATAACAAATCTTCGTTTTCTCCAACTATTTTATTCGTTGGAAATCCTGCTTTATTCGTTGATTTGATCAGCATATCATACGCGTCTTTTAAAAGACCTAAATTCTCATAATCTGTTAAATCGAGGCAATATCCGGGATTTATTACTGCCCCCAAAACTGATGGTATTTTGATCGGATGTTTTGCTCTTTCAGGATTAATCTTCAAGTATTGAGCCCATTCTATTGCCCTGGACTCACTGTTTTCCCAAAAATACATACCATGTCCAAGCCAATCGTAAGTGTTGTTACTATGCTTTAAAGTTGTTTCGCCGCATACGACAGAATGGACAACACTCTCATCACACCCATGAAATCCAAAGACTAATTCTGTTTTTCGGGAATACATAATTTTTTATATGGCTTCTGAAGAGTTCCATCTTTATCAAAAATTCCTGTTTTAACTAAGAATTCTTTGGATGCCTTTGGAGAAGCCGTGACTTTCTTTGAATATTTTTCCATTGCTTTTTTAATTTCTTGAATATCTGATTTTTCCGTAATCATGATTATTTTCCTCCTGTTTAAGTATTTTAGAAGATATTTTATTTATGAAACCCTGCATAAGCGTGGGAATTATGCTATTTCTTTAACTACGAATTACGCGGATTAAACGAATTATTTTTTATTGATATTAGTGAATTTAGCGTAATTAGTAGTTATTCTCTTTTAGTGCCTATCCCGCACTTTACGATGGTCAACTCATCTCAAACATCGGTCCGTTCAAGAATCCCATCTTTTGTGCTTCCGGCTGTGTAATGAGTCGGCTTTCGATAGCCGATTGAACGATCTCTGTTTCCTGATCGAATCGGAGTTTATCGGTGATTGGTTGCGGTTCTGTTATTTCCCCGTAAATTCTCTTGAATTTATTGAACAACTGCCCACATTGATATTGATCGATGCACTCCGTATCTCTGAGGCGGTAAATGATCGTCTTATAACTCACTTTGAAGTATTTTTTCAGATAGAAAATACTTTCATCGGTCGGAGCATTGAAATTCGTTTGATAGACACGTAAAAATTCTTCGGCAGGAATCTGAAATTCTCCGGAAAAAACATCCGCGAATATTTCCACTTTATCCTTGCCTTTTCCTTTACCGATTTGATTTGGTTTTTCGATAAATTCGTTTCTATGAGCGATGATATGGGATAACTCATGAAAAATGGAAAAACGTTGACGTTCGATGGGAATAGTTCGGTGAGTATTGATCAGGATTCCGAAACGATCGGTATGATTGCATATTCCGGTCAATCCGAACAGTTTATCCGAACCGAAATCCCTTCCTGCAATAAAAATTCCTAAAGAATGTACCAAAGAGACAGGATCGTCGATGGGCGCCGTTCCGAGTCCCCAAAGAAGTCGGGCTTTTCTGGCGGCATCTTTAGCCTGTTCCCGTATATCTCCCGATTCATCATAAGCGTAGGAAAACCATGTGCGGGCAGGATGGAAATTGACTTTCAGCATTAACGCCGCATACCGTTTGTACCATATTTCAAAGGCGCGTCGGATTTCTTCGGTAAAATAGATGGCACTATTGGCTCGCAATAGAAAGACGAGATCGTCCTCGATAGGATCCTTCATCATTCCGATGATTTCATTGACCGTCACGTTGCAGTGTTTAGCATATTCGAGCAACTGCTCGACGGTCAGTCTCGTTCGGTTTGTTTCGAGACGTGTAATCGTTTCGCGCGCGACGTTCATTTTCGTTGCCAGATCGGTTTGAGATAAACCGCCCCTGCTCCGAATTTCCTTCAGGATCAAACTAATGTCCACTTTCTCTCCTTCTCCTGCTCCAGTCGTTTCAAAACACGCCTTAACTTAAAGTAGCCCTTGAAGGAATCCAACAAAATTTGTATCATTTTAAATAAATATTTGTATAAATGTTCGATTTATGTCACAAAATTCTTGCGTCTATTTACCTGAATTATTATATTAAGGGCGTTATTTGAAAATTACTTGGTCGAAGTAATACGAAAAAAGTCCTGAATGAAACATTATCAATATCGTTGGTGAGTTTTTGGACTTTCTCATTGACGGAAGACCTTAGAAAGGAAAAAATTATGAGTAATATGATTGTACCAAATCCGGCGTTGCTGATGACGCAATTGCATCAGATGGTGGGCGGCCTGACGAAATATGTTGAGATACTTCCGAATGCCAACCCTTCCAAAACCGAATTGGACACTGTGTTGCAGGAATTAACCACTGCGATACAGAACTCAGTAAAATCTGCAGGTGAAGCCGAACGCGCAACCCGTGAACTTTCCGATGTTCGCGAGAAGGCTCTGAGTACGGCAAGACGAATGCGTGATTTTCTGTATGCTTCATTCGGTAAAACGGACCCTCGACTTGTAGAGTTTGGTTTGGACACCTACAAAGCAAGACGGACGTCCAAAAACGGCAATGGTTCCGAAACTCCACCCGCATAGTGACGGTCTAAGAACCAAAGCCAGAAATAGCCTCCCGGGAAGCAATTTCCGGGAGGTTTTCCTTTTTAGAAATGTATTCGTTATCAAAGATACTCTGGTAAAATGTAGTGTTTTTCATCCGATTTGTCAAGTCCTGAATCAAAAACTTCACCGGGTTGATCGTATTTCGCATTTCGGAAGTATGTTATTTATTTCGTTGGTTTTCAAAGTTGTTGAGTGATTCGCAAAAACTTGTTGGCGGTTCATCAGAACTTGTAAATGATTTTTATAATTTGTCAGATGACTTGCAAGTTTTGTTGATTCGTTACACAAAAGTTTTATCATGAAAAAATGTTTTAAAACATCGGGAAATATATTTGTCAAACGACAAAACAGTTTTAACGAATGATTTGCAAAAACATACAGAGCACAAAATAGTTTTGAAAAGTGATTTACAAAAATTGAAAAGTCATTTTTTCAACTACTGAACCCGCCATAGGCAGAGGATGAATTTTTAATTGTGAATTATGAATTGTGAATGCGAAGCCCCGCCAAAGGCGGTGGCGTTGGAATTACGCAGATTTACCCTGTGGAATAAATCTTTTTTGATTGACTACGACTATTCCACGGGGTGAACACGAATATTTCTTTAACTACGGAACCCCGCCAAAGGCGTGGGAATTACACAAATTTCTCTAATTAATTTCTTAATTCGCTAAATCTGCGGGAACTTGTCCCGACTCTTCGGGATTAGTAGTTACTCTTTTTTCTTTTTCATTAATGAATCTTTCAAACTTGAGCGACGATTCACCAAAATTGACGAGAATTCCGAGATTGTAGCCAGTTACTTTTAGGTAGTTAATGATCTGTGCTCGGTGATCGTCACAGATTTCTTTGACAGCCTTGGTCTCGACCACTATTTTACTATAGCAAACAAAGTCAGAGATATATTTTTTATCAAGTTCAGCACCTTTGTACTTTATCGTCAACGCTTTTTCTCTTTCATAATGTATATGTTGATTATTGAACTCAATGGCTAACGCCTCTTGATTCACCCCGTGTAATATTTAGTAAACTTAAAACAAACTATCTTCATTTTCACATTATTACATGGGGTAAACAGATTCCAGAAATCCACAGCCCAAATATTTATGGACTTCGATGCAGGCGCCGATTTACCCTGTGTAATATCAATTAATTACTTTCCGTTGATCCTACTTAAAATTAGTGATTTCATAAGGGAATAAATATTTTTCCCAATGATATTATTACACGGGGTGAATCCGATAACTTTCTTGCTTATAAACTAAATCATCAATCATAATTTGTTTTTTATCCACGGATTACACAGATCTTTTGTCCACGAATGACACGAATGTTCACGAATTACTTTTTGTTTTTTATCCATGAATTTCTTTCTTTGTTTTTTTTAGTGCAATTAGTGTGAACTTGTCCCGATATTGTTCGGGAACTTGTCCCGATACTATTCGGGATTAGTGGACGCATTCTTTCTGGCTACGATAAGACACATTCCGTCTCAGACACATTCCGTCTTATCTAGTTTTAGCACGCGAGTTTTGATCCAGTACCTAAGGAGTGTATCGGTAAAAATGTACCTTGACTTTATTTTTTGGATAATTCCCATCGAGATCATTCGACGGAGCGCGCGGGAGACGTTTAATTTTTTCAAGTCCAGCATCCCGTATAAATTTTGTACTCCGTTTATTACTGGTAAGATAATCTGAACATTTTCCTTAACGCCGCAGATTTCTTCCCATACCTTTTCTAAATAACTATTTTCGATTTGAACCATCATTTCAACGACATCCGGAATATCCGAGGCGGTGATAGATTGGTTATCAGCCTTGCGTCCTGGTGAGAAATGCAATTCGATCGTTTGGGCCGATAACTGTGTATAATAAGGATGACCTTCTGTAAATTTGAGAAGACGATTGATGGCATCATCTCCAATTGATATCTCTTTGCTCTTAAACTTGTCTGATAAATAAGTAAAAAAATCATTGTACGGCACAGGCCCCAGATTAACAATTCGCGTTAGACGATAGAAAGGCGCTGAGGAATTAATGAAAATTTGATTCATCACCGACTGATAACTGCCAGAGAAAATATAGGCTGTGTTTTGTTGGAGTTGAATTTTTGAGCGAAACATTTTAAGGATTTCGTCTCCGTCGAATTTCCCAATGTCACCGAACTCATCAAATCCGCAGACCATTCTGCAATTATTCTTTAGGCTGAATTGATCAATGAAATCCAGGCTATTTTCCAATAAGTAGTTTTCATCTTTTTGTTTTTCTCCAAATCCGACAATGAAAGCAAAGTCATTAATAACCGGACGGAGTTCAATTTGTTGAACGAGCTCTGTAACGTTCTGTTTAAACCGATGAAAAATGGCATCTAAGCGTTTGTTGGATAGTACCTCTTCAGTAATCCGTTCCGCAAAAAAGCGTTTCGTCGGAGTAGTAAATAAATCGATATAAATTTTAAAATAATCTTCAGTTTGGATTCGGTTAAGGGTTTCCAATAGAACTGATGTTTTCCCAAAGCGACGGGGAGCAATCAGTACGACATTTTCGCCATGAGTGACATACGTCAGAATCTGACGCACGATTTCCTCTCGTCCGACAAGGTCTTTCCCTGTTACAGGTTTTCCTGCTGGAAAAGTAGTCAAAAGGTTAGAAATATTATTTCTCCATCATTTTTTTTATCCACGAATGACACGAATGTTCACGAATCTTTTTCTTTGTTTTTTTTAGTGAAATTAGTGGACGGTTTTATCTCACTATGCGTTTATATTCAAGTTTGGGTTGGCCGAAGTTTACCAGAAGACCTAATTTGAATTGCGTATCTTTCAAATAGTTCAATACTGCGATTCATGTTCACTGTTTAAAGATGAGAGTGCTTTCAGTTCAACAATTATCTTATCGAAACAGACAAAATCAGCGATATATTTCTTTTCAAGTTCAACATATTTGTAAATAATAGACAGAACTTTCTCTTTTTCGTAAGGAATATGTTGTTTAGTGAATTCGATGGATAGCGCCTCTTGGTATATTGGCTCTAAGAATCCACAACCTAATGTCTTATGGACCTCAATACAGGCGCCGATTTACCCTGTGTAATATCAATTAATTACTTTCCGTTGATCCTACTTAAAATTAGTGATTTCATAAGGGAATAAATATTTTTCCCAATGATATTATTACACGGGGTGAATCTGGTAACTTT
>JBAZPZ010000119.1:0-6043 GCA_041645495.1 Fidelibacterota bacterium
CCGCTTTTAAAAAATTCATCATCTCGGGTTCAAGCGACATAACGTCGCCGGAAAAGTTCCGACACTCCTGACAAATCAAACTTCCCGAACTCATCTCAAACCCGGCGCGAGTCAGCGGTTTTCCGCAAGCGGCGCATTCGTCGAGATTCATTTTGTAGCCGAGCGCTTCGGTCAGTTTGAACAGAAAAGCGAAAAATGCTTCCCGCGAGAGCGCCGGACTTTGGTCGATAAACCTCAGTGAATCCACGGTCAGTTGGAAAATCGCTTCGTCTTTGTGCTGATCGCGGATCGATTTGTCGATACATTCGACGATCGCCGAAGCATAGACAATCTGTTCGATTTCCGGTTTGTTCCGAAAGAAGAATTCGATGGATTCGATCTTGCTGAGAAGTTGAATTTCCCGCGTCGGCTTGACGAAATAAATTACATCGACGTAATTCAGCGGTTCGAGATAGCCGCGGAACGGACTTTTCAGTCGCCGTCCGCCTTTGGCGATCACCGCAACTTTTCCCTGTTCCTTAGTAAACAGTCGCGCGATGACGCTGGTTTCCTGAAAGGGAATTGTCCTGAGAATCAACGCCGGTGTGCTAATGAGTGTCATAACAAGGAAAGATTAACGAGAAAAGATGAAAGATGAAAGAGAGTTTTATAAGGGAGATTAACCACAGCCACCGCCGATGGCGGGGTTCAGGACGCAGAGAACACAGAGAGCACACAAAGATGTTTTTAATGCACTAAACTCTATTTTCCGAATGGTACTTGAGATCGTTGGTAAAAACTCCAAAAAAGCGACACATCTAATTCAGGGAAAAATCCGATCTATTCTGAATTCTCCGCCTCTGCGCGCTCTGCGGTTTCGTTCCTTAGTACGCCCGCGCAAAGATGGCGAAGGTTTCAGCCGGTTTGCCCGTGTAGAAACAGACGCCTTTTTCGGTTTGATTCAGCGGAATACAGCGGATCGTCGCCTTCGTGTCATCCTTGATTTTCACCTCGTCGGCGGCGCTTCCCGCCCAGAATGCTTTGACAAACCCGCCTTCATCGACGATCTTCTTGAACTCGTCGTAATTCCCGACGGGAAAAGTGTTTTGATTCCTGAATTCCAGCGCGCGGTTGAACATATCTTTCTGAATCGTTTCCAAAAGTGAAGAAATCATGTCAATGGCGCCGTCTATCGGGATAAATTGTTTATCCTTAACGTCGCGCCGAACGACGACGATCTGATTCTTTTGAACGTCTTTCGGGCCGATCTCGACTCTTACCGGCACGCCTTTCATTTCCCACTGATTGAATTTCCAGCCGGGCGTCGTCTGCTCGTTATCGTCGATATAATAGCGGACGTTTTTCGCTTTGAGTTCCGCGCCGAGCGATTCCAATTTCCCGCGGACGAGCGATTTTTCTTCGTCGCTTCTCCAAATCGGAATGACGACCACCTGATACGGTGCGATTTTCGGCGGAAGGATCAAGCCCTTATCGTCGCCGTGGCACATGATAACTCCGCCGATGAGCCGCGTGCTGACGCCCCAACTCGAAGCCCAGACGTATTCCAGTTTGTTCTCTTTGTTTAAAAAAGTCACGTCGAACGCCTTCGCGAAATTCTGCCCGAGAAAATGCGACGTTCCGGATTGAAGCGCCTTTTTATCGCCCATCATTGCCTCGATGGCGTAGGTGCGGACGGCGCCCGCGAATTTCTCCGAATCGGACTTTCTGCCGACATAAACCGGCATGGCGAGATAGTCTTCCGCAAGACAGCGATACACTTCCAGCATTTTCAACGCTTCGGCTTCCGCTTCCTCTGCGGTCGCATGAGCCGTATGACCTTCCTGCCAGAGAAACTCCGTCGTGCGCAGGAACAGCCGCGTGCGCATTTCCCACCGAACGATGTTCGCCCACTGATTGATCAGCAGCGGCAGGTCGCGGTAGGATTTGATCCATTTTTTATACATCGACCAGATAATCGTTTCCGAGGTCGGGCGGATGTAGAGCGGTTCTTCGAGTTGCTTGCCGCCACCAATCGTCACGATGGCGCATTCCGGTGCAAAGCCTTCGACATGCTCCGCCTCTTTCTTCATAAAACTTTCCGGGATGAACAACGGAAAATAGGCGTTCACATGCCCGGTTTCTTTAAACATCCGGTCGCAAATATCGCGGATGTTTTCCCAGATCGCATAGCCGTACGGACGAATTACCATCGTGCCTTTGACCGGACCGTAATCCGCCAACTCGGCCATCTGGACGACGTCCGTGTACCATTTTGAATAATCTTCGCTTTGTTTCGTTACGCTTTCAGCCACAATTTTTCCTTACTTTTAACTCCATCAAAACCGCGTAAAATTAACAATATTTTTCTGATTGTCATTGCTATTCGTATTTCCGTAGATTTATCGACAGAAATGAACGGGCTACGCTTTTTACCAACGACTTTCAAAAAACGTTCCGCCACGCGACCGTCCGGAGAGGTAATGAAAAATGAACCGTATTTTAATCATCATTGTTTTAGGACTTTTTATCATGAATCGCTGTGAATCGAAATTCGCCGACAAGATGTTCATCAACGCCACGATCATCGACGCGGACGGCAGTCAATTATCCGGCGATGCCGTCGCCGTTAAAAAATGGACGATCGTTCAGGTCGGCAAACAAGCCGATCTCGCACTGCTTTGCGATAAAAAGACCGAGATCATCGACCTGAAAGGCGCCTTTCTGTATCCCGGCTTTTCCGATGCGCATCTTCATGTCGAAAGCGTCGGAAAAAACCTGCTGAACCTGAATCTCGTCGGAACGACTTCCATCGGTGAAATTCAACAACGGCTGAAAGATTATTCGGTGAAAAATCCGAACTTGCGCTGGATTCAGGGAAGCGGCTGGGATCAAAACGATTGGCGCACGACGGCATTCCCGAATCATGCGGATTTAGACGCTTCCATTGACGAACGTCCCGTTGCACTGGAACGCATCGACGGTCACGCATTTTGGGTCAATAAAAAAGCGTTGGCGCTCGCCGGAATCACGAAAGAAACGCCCGATCCGGACGGCGGGAAAATCCTGAAAGACAAATCGGGAAATCCGACCGGCGTTTTGATCGACAACGCCATGAATCTCGTCTGGATGCAAATCCCGCCGGACTCGCCCGAACAGCGAACGAAATATATTCTCGCCGCGCTCGAACATTTTGCGTCGCTCGGTTTGACGGAAGTTCACGATGCGGGCGCTGATGAGCAAACGCTTTCGATTTACACGGAGCTTGAACGAACTGGTCACCTTCATATCCGCGTTTATGCGATGGCGTACGGTAGCGATATCATCCGTTTCATGAAAAAACACGAACCGGTCGTCACCGACGTCAATCCGTTTCTCACGATTCGGGCGATCAAACTCTTTGCTGACGGCGCACTCGGATCGCGCGGCGCTTATCTGTTCGAGCCATATTCCGACGACCCAGAGAATCTCGGATTGCTGACGATTTCGGAAAAAGACTTGAAGGAAATTGCAGAAACCGCCAGAGCAACCGGCTATCAGGTCGCAACGCACGCCATCGGCGACTCTGCAAACCGATTGGTTCTAGACGCTTACGAAAAAATCCTCGGCGAGAACATTGCCAAATATCGCTGGCGCATCGAACACGCTCAGGTTCTTGCGCCGTCGGACATTCCGCGGTTTGGAAAACTGGGCGTCATCGCCTCGATGCAACCGACGCACGCGACATCCGACATGCCATGGGCGACTGCGCGTCTGGGCGCAAAACGTGTCAACGGCGCCTATGCGACTAAATCGGTTTGGGACGGCGGGGCGATCGTTCCCGGCGGATCGGATGCGCCCGTCGAATTAGCAGATCCGCTTCTCGGTTTCTACGCCGCAATCACGCGGCAGGACACAAACGGACAACCGGTCGGCGGCTGGATGCCTGAACAAATTCTTGACCGCTTGTCAGCATTGAAAATGTTTACAGAACTTCCCGCTTATGCCGCATTTCAGGAAAAGATCAAAGGCAGACTCGCGCCGGGTTTCGTCGCAGATTTTACGATTCTGGACAAAAACCTGATGACTGTTCCGGCGAAAGAAATCCTCCAAACAACCGTCGTCATGACAGTCGTCGGCGGTGACGTGAAGTATCAGACTAAATGACTTTCAAGTTCCGTCAGGTTCTCAAACCTGACTGCATGAAATCTATTGGGATGAGTGTGTGTCAGGTCTGAGGACCTGACACAACAAAGAAACCAGTTTTCGCGGAGCCAAACTGGTTTTGAACTGATAAGTTGGTTACCGAAACCTGTTTGTCCCGAAACTTCGGGATGAAAACAGGTTTCAAATCTCTTGCGAAAAATAATTACTTCGTGGTGAAGACTAAAAAGTAGATGGCGCAGACCTGCAAGTCCATTGCGCAAACCAACCAACGCTTGGTGAAGACTAACTAACACATGGCGAAGACCTACAAGTCCGTTGCGCAAACAAAAAAGTCCATGGCGAAAGCCCGCAACTTCATTGCACAAACAAAAAAGTCCGTGGCGCAAGCCCAAAACCCAAACCAGTTTTCATCCCGAAGTTTCGGGACAAACTGGTTTCGGGTTGTTTGACAAGGTAAGATCAAAACCAGTTTAGCCTTTCGCTGGCGCTCAAGTCGGAAACTGGTTTGTAAATAAAAATTGGTGTTTATTCCCCGCCGTTGGCGGGGTTCCGTGGGAACTTGTCCCGATATTGTTCGGGATTCGTGGTTCAGGCTGTCAATCTCCGCGTCCTCGGCAGTCTCTGCATTTATAAACGCCACGAACTGAAGTACTTGCTAATTTTCAGAATTCGGCTTATAATCTCCCATCGTGTTTTTAAAATCGAGAGGATAATATGAAAGCAAGGCTCATTACGATAGTCGTTTTTCTCATCTCAGCGGTGTTCGGACAGGTGAATATTGCCGTCATCGATTTTGAGGGAAAGAACGTATCGAAAGACGACGCCAGCGCATTGACGGATCGCTTACGCGCAACACTCTTTATGACGGGAAAATTCGTCATTCTGGAACGCGAGAAAATGGATGCGATCCTCAAAGAGCAAGGCTTTCAGCAATCCGGCTGTACATCGGATGCTTGTGCGGTGGAAGTCGGACAACTGCTGGCGGTCGAACAGATGGTCGTTGGAAGCATTAGCAAAGTAGGTCAGACTTATTCGGTAACCGCCCGGTTAGTAGGCGTGGAAAAAGGTAGTCTGATGGGCGTCGGTACATGCGACCTGAAAGGTGACATCGGCGACGTAATGACCTGCCTGAGCAGCGTCGCAGATCAATTAGCGGTAGATCAGCCGATTTCCTCACCCCAGAAACCACAACAGCAAAAACAGGCAGACGACAACATGGTTTTCGTCAAAGGCGGAACTTTCCAGATGGGAAGTACTGACGGCGAGGACAACGAGAAACCGGTTCATACCGTCACGGTCAGCGACTTTTGGATGGGAAAATACGAAGTGACAGTAGTGGAGTTTGAGAAGTTTGTTTCGGAGACCGGCTACCAAACGGACGCGGAAAAAGGAGACGGCAGCTATTTATGGATAGATAACGAATGGGAGAAGAAAAAGGGGGTCAACTGGCGGTGCGACGCTCAAGGCAATCCTAGGAGTTCAAGCGAACTAAATCATCCTGTGATTCATGTATCTTGGAACGATGTAAAAGCATACTGTGACTGGCTAAGCCGGAAGACGGAGAAAACGTATCGTTTGCCAACTGAAGCGGAGTGGGAATATGCCGCGCGTTCCGGTGGGAAGAACTACAAATACTCATGGGGAAATTTTGGACCAGACGGTAAGCACGGCGGAAATGTAGGAGATGAATCGGCGAAAAGAGCATTAGGATGGTGGACTATTTGGGAAGGATATAATGATGGATTTGTTTTTACCGCACCAGTTGGTTCCTTTGACCCAAACGAACTAAATCTTTATGATATGATCGGCAATGTATGGGAATGGTGTGAAGACTGGTACGATGCGAAGTACTACCAGAAATCGCCACAAACTGACCCACAAGGTCCGTCCTCAGGAAAATCTCGAGTCTTGCGAGGCGGTT
>JBAZPZ010000120.1:0-5962 GCA_041645495.1 Fidelibacterota bacterium
AAAAATATAAGGTTCACCCAGTTTTACAAGTCCTCTGTCGCAACGATCTTTATAATCGCTGAACATGTCGGGAAATTGTTTTTTGAAATCCGCCGCGATTCCTTTGCCCATGATGCCGACACAATTGACCGTATTCACCAACGTTTGAGCATCGGATTCCAGAATGTTTCCTATTTTGACCTGAGTAATCATTATTCTAAAAAAACATATCTCCTTCTACCGTAATTTGCAATCGAATTCCCATTAATTCAAGTCGTGTTTTGACGGTATCATTATAAACAATTATCCCGGTGATGTATTCGACGGGAACGCTATTAGGTACCAGCGCTTCGGCGCATTTCATCGATCCATGAATCCATTTCGCCATTGGGTCGTCATGAGTCCAAAAACGGCTATATATTTTTTCAAAGTCTAAATAATTCAAACCAGTTCTGACAGGATAAAAAGCGACGTAATCATTTGCGGCATTTCGATCACTCAGAACTACATTGTCCACCAATAAAATGTTTTTATCAATAAGTAAAATGGCAATCTCGTTCCACCGGGGATTTGTTTATCTTTCCGGCGCTGTTGAATAATTGGCGAAGATACTGATTGATGCTGATTAGCACTGGCCTGATTATAAGAAAGGATACCTTTTTCAAGAATCGACGAAATGGTATCGATATGGGTGATGTAATGTAGTTTGTGAATATGACTGAGATCCATCATATCGTAAAATCTTGATTTTAAACCGGAATATCAACAAGAATATTTCGATGAGTTGTCTGATATGAGGACATGATATACACTTCTGGAGATTCTATCCCGGTGGTTATCCCGAAGATTCGGGATCGGGTAGAAGACGTCCCGAATAGTCGGGAAAAGGTCGATACACGGATCAGGTAACCTTATTATAGGCGTGGAGAATATCCGAATGAAAACAGTTTTCATAACAAATAAGCGTCAACCGGCGTCATTCTTCATTCTTCATTTTTCATTTTTCTTTCTCCCGTATTCCTGATACCCGATACCTGTCACCCAAAACCGGAAACCTATTTCCCAACACTTAGTGTCAAATGACGAACAATCAATTCCCATGTTTTTTTCCCGAAAACTCATTTTTCGTTTTGGGAAAGAATTATTTGGCTTGTGAATCCAATTATTTTTCTTTGGGAGTAAATTATTTGTCTGTGCAATCAATGTTTTCTTTTTGGGAATAAATAATTTCTTTTGGGAAGAAATATTTTCGTTGAATAGGTCAGTGATTCGGTTGAATGGGAGAATTTTTCACACCTTAGAATCATTTGTCAAAGCCCAAACAGAAAATATTTCCGGAAAATGGAATCCGTTGACGAAAAAAGGTTAAGATTAAGATTCAGAGTAACCCGGCATTTTAATGCTGGGAGTGAAGAGGCATGGTAATCCTTCTAATAATTCCTTTTCGTGTCAACGCCGGAGCGTTGACACGAGATTGGAACAGTTTTCATAACAAATCAGCGTCCATCTGCGTCTATTTTCCATTCTCCATTCGCCCTTTCTCCCCTGCTCCTCTTCTTCCTTCTCCGGTTTCCACCGCCTCAATGACGAATGACCTGTAACCCAAAATCTGTCACCTTTTCTCGTCTCTGCGATCTCAGCGTACTCCATGGTTCGTTCTCGTAGATTAGGTTGATTGGGTAGATTAGGTCAAGTCGTTTTGAAAAACCATTCTTTATCTTTCCGGACTCCGCGAACACAGCGTGCTCCGCGGTTAAAAAGTGGATTCGCTCACGACTAGCGCGTTTCAAACCGTATACATCGTTGACGCAGTTTTTCCGCCGTGGCCAGTCCAATCGGTATGGAAAAACTCACCGCGCGGCTTATCGACTCTTTCGTAAGTGTGAGCGCCGAAGTAATCGCGCTGGGCTTGCAGGAGATTCGCGGACAAACTCTCACTGCGGTAGCCGTCGTAATAGGCTAAGGCGCTACTGAAAGCCGGAACGGGAATGCCTATTTCTACCGCAGTTGCGACAATCTTCCGCCAGCCTCTTTGATTGACTTCGATGGCGTTTTTGAAATAATCCGCGAGGAGAAGATTCTGCAAATTGGGTTGTTTATCGAACGCCTCCTTGATTTTACCGAGGAACTGCGCGCGAATGATGCATCCGCCGCGCCACATCAGTGCGATGTCGCCGTAATTCAAATTCCAGTGATATTCAGCAGCCGCCGCTCGCATCAGTTGAAAACCTTGCGCATAGGAACAAATCTTGGAAGCATACAATGCCTGCCGAACCATCTCGATGAATTCCGCTTTGTTTCCGGTGAATTTTACATTCGGGCCGGATAAATGTTGAGACGCAATGACCCGTTCGCTTTTGATGGCGCTCATCGCGCGCGCAAAAACCGCTTCGACGACAGTTGGCGCGGGAACGCCGAGATTCAGCGCTTCCTGACTCGTCCAGCGTCCGGTGCCTTTTTGTCCTGCTGTATCGAGAATGACATCCACCATCGGCTTGCCGGTTTCGGCGTCTTTCTTGCCCATGATTTCGGCGGTGATTTGAATCAGATAGCTGTCTAATTCGCCGCGATTCCATTCGATAAAAATTTTCTGCATCTCGTCGGTCGTCATGCCCAGCGCGTTTTTCATCATCCAATACGCTTCGCTGATCATCTGCATGTCGCCGTATTCGATGCCGTTATGCACCATTTTCACGAAATGACCGGCGCCGTCGTTGCCGACCCATTCACAGCAGGGCGAACCATCGGCGACTTTTGCCGAGATTTTCTGGAAAATCGGCTTGACAAATTGCCATGCAGACGGAGAGCCGCCGGGCATGATGGACGGACCATTCAGCGCGCCCTCTTCTCCGCCGGAAACACCCGTGCCAATGTACAGCAAACCTTTTTCTTCGAGATATTTTGTGCGGCGGGTCGTATCCGGGAAATGCGAATTGCCGCCGTCGATCAGAATGTCGCCTTTTTCAAGGTGCGGAATCAGCAATTCGATGAAATCGTCCACCGGCTGGCCGGCCTTGACCATCAGCATGATCTTGCGGGGCGTTTTTAAAGAGGCGATCAAATCCGGGATCGAATGGGCGCCGATGATGTTTTTGCCCAGGCCGCGACTGTTGAGAAAACTATCGACCTTCGCCACAGTGCGATTATAAACGGCGACCGTGAAGCCATGCCGTTCCATGTTCAGCACTAAGTTCTCGCCCATGACGGCCAGTCCGACCAACCCGATATCCGCTTTACTCATTCTAAAATCCTCCTGAAATTATTGTTCAATTTTAAATCGTTCTTTGCCGGCCCAGAGTCCCAGCGCCGGATTTGAGATATAAAAAATCTCCTCACCGTCCGGCATGACGTTAAATCCGTCCCGCATTTTAGCCGGATCGTAAAGGTTCAGAATCGGCGCGAGTTCGCCGTATTGAAAATTGACGCCTTCGATTTCCGCCCGGCTGATGTGGCCGGGACAATACGTCACCGTGGACCGGTTTTCCGGCGAGCCGTGGATCAGATGGGCGGCCGCACTCAGATTGTTTTGCAGATCGGCGTTTTCAGCGACGAATTGTAAAACTTCGGGCGTCGTGCGGTAGCCATACTTGCGGATCAGGTGATCGATTTCCGGGTCTTCACTGAATTCGCGCAGGCCGGACGCCAGTACGATCAGTTCGCCGCCGTCGGCAATGGCCATGCGCGTGCGGTAAATGCTTTTATTACCCAGCCAGGTGCTCTTGAATTCATGCGAATCGAGATAGACGACGACTTTCTTCAGCGGTTTCTCCAGCATCTCAAAATTGACAGTCAGCGAAAGTTCGCTGGCCTGCTGGAAACATTCATAATCGTCGCCGAGGAACAAACCTTTCATTCCCAGATGACCGTTAGCGTCCTTGCCAATTACCGTCAGAACATAAACGATCGGCAGATGCCGGGCGAAATTGTCCGAAGCGTAATTCATCACCCGGCGCACCGGCGTATCGGCGCGTCCCATGATGCGCTCCATGCCGTAAACGGCGCCCAGAAAGTGGCTTTTATTAATGCCCTCGCGTCCGCCGGTACCGACGAAAATGTTTTTGTTGTAATTGGCCATGCCGATCACTTCGTGCGGCACGACCTGCCCGATGGAAAGAATCAGGTCGAATCCGCCATCAACCAGCAATTTATTGACCTGCGCCGGCCAGGCATAATTCAATTTGCCTTCGGAAACTTCCCGCACGAATTCCGCCGGAACTTCGCCGAGCGTGCATAAATCTTCCTTCCAGCGATGAACACGGAAAAGTTCGCGCGGCACGGCGCCGAACATGGCATCGATTTCCGATTCAGTCATCGGAAAATGCGTGCCGAGCGCCGGTAAAATCGCGGCCAGATTCGTCCGGTAATATTGATAAGCCAAGCAAGTCAACTCACCGGCCCGCGAATGAAAGCGCGTAAAATCCGGCGGAATAGCCAGCACTTTGCGACGCGGGCCTAATTGTTCCAAGGCGGTGTAAAGCCCGTCCCGGATTTCCGTTTCCGTCAGCCCGTTATCCGCCGAACTTTTTAAGCAAAACAGCATCTTTTAAAAATGCCTCCGCGACTAACGTTGAATGCGGGCCGAGCCGCCTTTGGCGAAATTTTGCACTTCGGCGAGTGTTGCCATCGTCGTATCGCCCGGATAAGTCGTCACCAATGCGCCGTGCGCCCAACCGAGTTTGACCGCCTCTTCCGGAGCGGCGCCATTCAACAAACCGTAGAAAAAGCCGGACGCAAAGCCATCGCCGCCGCCGACTCTGTCAAAGACTTCCAGTTCGGCCGTTGGCGCCTGATAGGTTTGCCCATTGATCCAGGCCACAGCACTCCAACTGTGCCGATTGGTCGAATGGACTTCGCGCAGAGTTGTCGCCACGACCTTGACTTGCGGATGTTTCTTGACTACGTCGCCGATCATCGCGAAAAAGACCGTCGGGTCGAGATTCGACTTCGCCGCCACTTCCGGTCCGGGAATTCCCAGCCCTTTTTGCAAATCTTCCTCGTTGCCAACCAGCACATCCACGTGTTTGACGATACCGTTGATGATTTCAGCCGCTTTTTGCTCGCCGCCCCACAGATTCCAAAGTTTGGCGCGGTAATTCAGGTCAAAACTTGTCACCGCTCCGGTGGCTTTGGCAGCCTGCATGGCTTCAATAATGACCTGCCCGGTCGTTTCCGAGAGCGCGGCAAAAATTCCGCCGCTGTGAAACCAGCGCACGCCGCCCGCAAAGATCGCTTTCCAGTCAAAATCGCCGGGTTTCAGCCAGGCGGCGGCCTCGTTCGAGCGATTGTAGAAAACCACCGGCGCCCGCAAGCCGAAACCGCGATCGCTGTAAACCGTCGCCATATTCGGGCCGTTCACGCCATTATGCAGAAAATGCTTATAGAAAGGGCGCACACCCATCGCGCGAACCCGCTCCGAGATGAGGTCGCCGATCGGGTAATCGGCCATCGCCGTGGCAATGCCGGTGTTCATGCGGAAACAATCCGCCAGGTTGGCCGCCACGTTGAATTCACCGCCGCTGACGTGAATTTTACACTCCGTGGCCTTGCGGAACGGGATGGTGCCCGGGTCCAGCCGATGCACCAACGCCCCGAGCGACAGCAGGTCGAGGTTTCCTGATGATTTAATGTTCAGTCCGTTATCCATAATGAACTACCCCGATGCAAGCATCGAGGTATCTTATCGGTAATGTTTCTAATGAGACACCAAGTTTTCTCATACTCTTCCTTCTAAAAGGTAACCCCAAGGCAAGCCTGGGGGAATTCTTTGATTAAAAATTCCTTCTGTTAATTTTAGCCTCTTTAATTCATAAACCGCGGAGTTCCCCGCAGAATGCGGGGCGGAGGACATTTCATAATTTTATTATTTAAAAAATATTTGGTCTTGATTATGGCTCTAAGTTATTAATAAATAGCTAACCTCTGCGTTCTCAGCGTGCTGAATCCCGCCAACGGCGGTGGCTGCGGTGAATTATTCAGGCTAATA
>JBAZPZ010000121.1:0-5956 GCA_041645495.1 Fidelibacterota bacterium
CGTGATCGCGAAGAGCCGTTGTGTAGGAATTATCAAAATCCTGAACCGTGTAGCCATAATCCATCGTCCGGTAAGTATCGGCATATGCCGCTGAAGAAATCCGCGCCTTCAGTGTATCGATCCGTTGAAAAAAAGTCGTTTCGTTGAAGTAATCCGTCACGAATTTTTTCACGAAAAACGAGTAGAGGTCTTTGAACTGCTGATTCTTGAAGATCCGGTAAGTCAACGGTCGATCACTGCTGTTAACTCCCCAATAATACATGTTGCGCGTGCTCCAGTTGATATCATCCCAGGAAATGCCGAACGTGTTGTCACAATCGTACGCCATGAACTCGAATTTGCCGCTCCCGAGATTGTCGTACAGAAAATAATTGTTCTTGTTGTACCAGTAATCGTCCCAGTTGCCGATCGTCATATCAACTGCGAGATATTTCAGAAAATTCCAGACATCGAACATCGAATACAACGTATCGGCAAAATCGTTATCGCTGGCTTTATTCAGAATTGTGATGAACCTTGCGATGTCGGAATAATCGTCTTCGGTCTCGTTCGTCTGCAATTCATAAGCGCGCCGTTCCCCCGAAACAAATTTATAGGCATTCGGATCGGTTCCAAGATACTTCAAATCCGCCGGCCAGAGGCATTTGAACAGATTCCCGTCGCCGTCATCAAACCGGCTCTTGACGAATGTCTTGTCGTATTCTTCGACATGAATGTAGAGCCCGCGATATTCGCCGTTGATGTAAAGTTTGACGTGAACCGCACGCGAACCCGGCACATTCATCTGCTCGAATAAATCCCAGGCGAGTTTGGAACGAATGATGGATGGATCGTTGTGTTCACCGTTCAGGTTGAATTTCTTCAGCCCGAAAAATCGCCCGCCATCGACAAATTCACCGAACGAAATCTTGAACGATTTCTTTTTTGAATCCCGCGATGTATTTCCGCGCAGGCGAAAGCCGATATTTTCGACCGTCGTATCCAATTCGCCGACATGATAGCGCATTGTCGCCCGGAAATAGTGATCGCTCTTTAAGTTCTCCTCAGCCAGAATCCACGCCAGAGAATCCGGATCGATAGTCACGTCAATCGTTGCCAACCGGCTATCGTCGAACAGAAATTCCGACAGGCTGTAATTTTCATCAGCAATCGAAACGCGAGTCAATCCGGGACAGATTCCGGTAAAAACGATTGTTAGTATCAGTAGCCAATTCTTCTTCATATTTTCAGCACGATCCTCCGAATACGCGCTTCCTCAGTTAAAAAATTACTAATTCCGCGCAACGATTCTTATGGAATTTTAGAAAAATGGTTGGTAAAATTGCCCATTGATCTTGTGCAATTGAAATGTATCAGGAATACGAATGAAAAAAACCGTTTTTCTATTGACTGCCCTTTTCCTGGTTTTGCCCGGCGTCTCGTTTTTTAACCCAATGACCCAAGGAGCGGATATGAAAACTTTGACCGTTCATTACCATCGCTACGATGGACAATATCAGGATTGGTCGCTCTGGACATGGGTTGACCAAACCAGCCGCGAAGTTCTCCCCGAAAAGAAGGACGATTTCGGGCTTGTTTTTAAACTCAGCATCGAAAAATACCCGCCGTCCGGCAACATCGGTCTGCTCCCGAAATATAAAAAATGGGAACGGAAAGACGATCCGAACCGGCTTTGGAGCCGTTCGATGCCCGCCGAAATCTGGATTCTGGAAAGCCTCGAAACCATTTTCTCCCAGCCGCCCGACACGAAACCATCCATTCATCGCGCATTCCTCGATTCGCCTCATAAAGTGACACTCGTTTTTACAAATCCGATCCGATCGGCACAAACGACAGTTTTGCGTCCCGTTTTTTTACTCCGAAACGACGTCGAAATCAAAGGCGAAAAATGCCTCCTCGTTCCTTACGGCTCCGATTCATCGAAGATCGTCGAAGTGACAATCCCACAGACGCTTTCCATCGATTCGCTTCCCGGTGAAGCGCGCGTGGATGGTTTTAAACCGATCGGCATTTTTCTGCGCGGGATTCTGGATCAGCCGGAATATGTCACCAGCGAACCGCTCGGCGCCTTCTATTTCAAACAATCGACAAAATTCTCCGTCTATGCGCCGGCCGCAACGGAAATTACGCTGAATCTGTACGATCTGCCAAAAGGCGGAGAAGCGCGTCCGATCAAATTATCCAAAGGAAAAAACGGCGTCTGGAAAACCGAAGTC
Organism: Fidelibacterota bacterium; assembly: GCA_041645495.1. Taxonomy (GTDB): domain Bacteria; phylum Fidelibacterota; class UBA2242; order UBA2242; family UBA2242; genus 0-14-0-20-45-22. The sequence continues at coordinate 2,217 of JBAZPZ010000121.1, forward strand.
TCCGGCGATCTCATCGGAAAATATTACACGTACTCTGTTACCGGTTTGTCGCAAGATTACAATCCGAAACAGGAAATTGTCGATCCGTATGCGCGTTGTGTTACGACGCATGACGGACGAAGCCTGATTTTCGAAGACAATACGCCGATCGTTAAAAGTCCATCGTTTCCCTTTCAGGACGCGGTGATTTATGAAATGCATGTCCGCGATTTTTCCATCGGGGAAAACTCCGGAATGACGAACAAAGGCAAATATCTCGCCTTCACCGAAACCGGAACGAAACTGCCCGGAACCGATCTGTCAACCGGCATCGATCATCTCGTAGAACTCGGCGTCAATACCGTTCAACTTCTTCCGATTCAGGATTTCGAACACGACAATCAGGTCAATAATTATTTCTGGGGCTACATGACCGTCAACTTCAATTCGCCCGACGGCTGGTTCACGACGAACCAGAACGATGCGAGTCGCATTCGCGAAGTCAAGCAGATGGTTTCCGCCCTGCACGAACACGGCATTAAAGTCATTTTGGATGTCGTTTACAATCACACAGCCGAATCGAATCCGCTGGTTCATTACAACTTCAACGGTTTCGCGCCGAATTATTTTTATCGCCAGAGATTGGACGGCTCGTACTGGAACGGCTCCGGTTGCGGCAACGAAGTCCGCTCGGAAAATCCGATGGCACGGCGATTTATCGTCGAATCGCTCAAATATTGGGTCGAGACGTACGACATCGACGGTTACCGCTTCGATCTGCTGGGTTTGATCGATATGAAAACCGTTCGCGAGATCGTCAAATCGCTCCGGGAAATCAAACCCGATATTTTCATCTACGGCGAACCATGGACGGCGGGCGCAACGCCTATCGATCCGACCGTCAAAGGAACGCAACGCGGCGAAGGATTTGCCGTCTTCAACGACAATTTCCGCGACGCGCTCAAAGGTCCGTGGAATAACACCGATCCCGGCTACATTCAGACCGGCATCAACGTCGCCGCTGTCAAACGCGGAATCATGGGCAGTATCGACGACTTTGCCAATTCGCCGCTCGAGGTGATCAATTATGTCGCCTGTCACGACGGCAGGACACTCTGGGATCAACTCGTCGCATCGACGGAATCCGGCACACAGAGAACCGACACGGAACTGAAAGCGATGGACAAACTCGCCTCGGTTATTCTGTTCACATCGCAGGGCGTGCCGTTCATCCTCGGCGGACAGGAATTTCTGCGCACCAAATTCGGCTCGCACAACAGTTACAACCAGCCGGACAAGATCAATAAAATCCGCTGGGATTACAAACAGGAAAACCTCGACATCTTCCGGTTTTACAAAGGCATGATCCAACTGCGGAAAGAACATCCGATGTTCCGAATGACCGGCGCTAACGAGATTCGGAAAAACCTCGTTTTCTTTGAGACGCTCGGGTTGAAAGTTCCGCAAAACTGCATCGGCTACCGGCTTTCGCGCGGCAACTCCGGCGATGCGTGGAAAGAAGTCCTTGTCCTCGTGAATCCCAATCCCAAAGCCGAAACCTTCCAGATTCCGAAAGGAAAATGGATTCTCGTCGTCGATCATTCCAATGCGGGAACCGAGATCATCGCGCCGATTTCCGGCATCACGGTTCCCGTCAAACCGATCTCGGCGATGGTGATGTACCGTCTGTAATTATCACAAAATATCAACCGTTTTATCATGTTTCAGGAGAAATTTATCATGTTGTTTCGCTTCGAAAATCTGAAAGTCCGCCGGACATGGAAGATAATCCTTCTCATTCTGTCCGTCCTTTCCATCTGCTTTTTTTCAACCTGCGGGAAATCCGCACAAACGACCAAACCGACCGAACTCATCGATTTTCTGCGCATCGAACCCGGAATTCCAGATACGATTTCCGTCGATGAACTCTTCTACACCAAAAAGTACAGACTGAGATTCGACGCAAACCCGAACATCGACATCCGGTACGAATCACGCCTCAACCAACTCGTTTTGATTCCCGACAGTTCATTTTCGGGATTGACACTGGTGAATTTCACCCAGCGCGGACATGCGATGACGATTCCCGTGATCGTCAATAAAAAAACCGGCGTGATCTTCCGCTATCGCCCGGAAAATCCGAACGCCAAGGTGTTTGTCATGGGGAATTTCAACAACTGGAGCCGCACCGAAACGGAAATGTCGGATGCAGACGGCGACGGGATTTTTACGCGCGATGTATTTCTTGAAGACGGCGTTTACGAATACCAGTTCGTTGTCGATAAAAAGGAAATCCGCGACCCGATGAATCCTGAAAAAACCGATAACGGATTCGGTGCTTTCAATTCGCTTCTTCGCGTCGCTTCGCCGGACAAACAAAACGTTCCGAACCTTTATTTCCTTCCGCAAACCGATTCGACGAAACTTCTCTTCGCGCTTCAAACCTCCATTCCGGATGACAGCCTGAAAATTGTCGTTTTGCGCGACAACTCGAATTACGATTCCACGCCCACTTTGCAAGACGGTGTCGTTACGATCGATCTCGCGCCAATCGCAAAGACCAATAAAATCGTCACTCTACGCGTCGTCGCCACTTATCACAATCAGCCGGGAAACATCATCACCGTCTGGCTGAAAAACGGCAAGTTGCTCGAAGACTCCGACGCATTTCTCTGGCAGGACGCGACGATCTATTCATTGATGATCGACCGCTTTGCCGACGGCGACACTTTGAACAACCGGCCGATAAAACATCCGCTCCTCGACCCGCGCGCCAATTTTCAAGGCGGCGATTTTTCCGGGATAATCCAAAAGATCGAAGCGGGATATTTCGACAGTCTCGGCATCAATACTATCTGGATTTCGCCGGTGAACAAGACAACGAATCTCGCCTATCAGGAATTCCCGGAACCGCGGCGATATTTCTCCGGCTATCACGGTTACTGGCCGATCAGTCCGGATGAAACCGAACCGCGTTTCGGAACGATCCAACAATTTCAAAAACTCGTCGATACCGCACACCGGCATCATATCAAAGTGCTCCTCGATTTCGTCTCCAACCATATTCACATCGAACATCCGTGGTGGACGGAACATCGCGACTGGTTCAGCCCGCTTTACCTTCCGGACGGCTCGAAAAATCTTCGGCGCTGGGACGAATATCGGCTGACGACGTGGTTCGATACGTACATTCCGACAATCGATTATGCCGGTTCGCCTTCCGCGATCAACGCGATGACCGACAATGCCGTCTGGTGGCTTAAAACCGCACAGATCGACGGTTTCCGGCACGACGCGACCAAACACGTTTCGGAAGTTTTCTGGAAACGTTTGACCCGTAAAATCAAAGACCGGATCAATCCCGAAAAAGAGGCGCCTATTTACCAGATCGGCGAGACTTACGGCGGACTCGGTTTGATCAAATCTTACGTCAATAACGGAATGCTCGACGCGCAATTCAATTTCGAACAATACTTCACACTGAGACGCATCATAACCGATCCAAACGGCGATTTCCGCGACCTGGCGTCCAGCATCCAAAAGGTTTTCGAGGTGTTCGGATACAATCACGTCATGGGCAATATCGTTGACAATCTCGATCAGGTACGCATTATGGCGTTTCTCGATGACGATCTGACAATGTCGGATAACGGAACCGAGCGCGCGTGGCAGGAACCGCCGGTAGTCGTCGATCACGCCGCGGCATTTTTCAAAGAGCAAATGCTGATGACTTATATGCTCACTGTTCCGGGAATTCCGGT
>JBAZPZ010000122.1:0-5928 GCA_041645495.1 Fidelibacterota bacterium
GCCGAACTATACGTATCGAAATTTCCGGATGTTTTAAAAGGCTGAACGCAATTCGCGTTTATTAGCGTCCATTCGCGGTTGAAAATCTTTCCTATTCCTTTTTCGGAATGACGACGTTTACCTTGGATAGTTTTTTAAATTCCTCGGCGTCTTTCGCAGAGCCAACCGAGGTGCCGTAATGAATCGGAACCGCGACTTTCGGCTTGATGACATCGGCGGCCTGTGCGGCTTCCGCAGGATTCATTGTGTAGATTCCGCCGACCGGTAAAAATGCGACATCAGCTTTGATGTCGTTCATCTCCGGGATAAAGTCCGTATCGCCGGCGTGATAATAAGTGTCGCCACCCATTTTGATTACATAACCGACATATTGTTTTTCCTTCGGATGATACCGCTTGCCGATGTTGTATGCCGGAACGACGGTGACTTCGACATCGTCAATCTTGAACTTCATGCCCGGCAAGACGCCACGCACATTTTTCCCGAACATTTTTTCCGAAGCCTCCGGAACGACCATGACGGTTTTTTCTGTCCTTATTTTCCGGATGTCTTCCATCGAAAGATGATCGTAATGATCGTGCGTGATAAAAATGATACTCGCGGGTTCTCCGCCGGAAATTTTGAATGGATCGATGTAAATCATCTTTTTCCCGGTTATTTTAACCGACGAGTGTCCAAGCCAATGCACATTGTTCATCATGATATTCACCTCCGATTGATTTGATCTCTGCGATTGTTGCGCCGGGAGATTCTCCCGCAAGCAAACGGTTGCGATGAAAACGCCAGATGCAACGACAAACCAGTTTGTCAACCTGTGTTCAGTTTTCATCCGCATATCGATTCCATTTTCGTCAAACTACCATACGCCTAATTGCCTGAACATTTCGATCCGCGTCAGCAAAGGCTTCCGTGATAAATTGGATGATCGTTTCATGGGGAGAATTTCTTTCACATGACCGTTGAACGCATCGGCAAAAACCCCGATTGTATCAGACGGGAATTTCTCCGAAAGACCATACGAAATTCAGGCTCAGCACTTCACCCGGGATTTTCGTTTTTTCGAACAACCGTAACGTGTCCCGGATAATCGCCGTATGGAGCGTCACATGATCGGCTTTCCCGAACGGTCTTCCAAATGGAAAATTCACAAACGCGCATCGCGGCGGCGCCATAATCAGCGCCTGTTCGTAAAAAAGCGTCAGCATGACGGTCGATATGCCTCTTCTTTCGATTTCAGAAGCGATCAGACAGGCGGTTTCACTGGTGCGCGGCGAGCAGGGAACGATCAAAACGCCGTTGTTATCCGCCGCCTTGATCTTTTCGACGGTACGGTACACATATTTCATCAGAAATTTCTTGTTGGCGCTGTGACCCGAAAAGCTGTAAATCGGATCGTGAATTTTCCCGATCCTTCCTTCTTTCTGAAGAAGAACCAACCGCTCGATCGGTAAAACGACGTTAAAGTCTTTTTTGGCCTCGCTCTGTTCCCAGTCCATCGGGAAAAAGTTGAGGTTTTCCTTGGTGACGCCGAGGCTGATCTCGCGCGGTTCATAATCCTGTTCTTTACCCTCAACGGTAAACGGTTTCTGATCCGATGTGTAAGCGCCGGCGATGGAAATCAACGCGATGCGGCTATCGATCAACCGCTCTTTGAACGGAACCCAATCAGTGTGTTTCTGTCGATCCTGAGACCGGTAGGCTCTCGCCACCTGTTCATAGAGAATTTTCTTTCTCTCGCTTAAATACGAAAAGTCTGTTTTTTTCATGGTTAAAATATAATCAATTTTAAAAAATTCTCAAGAACCAAATTCGCACCGCCGACGGCTCAGGCTTCCTCGGGTTGCGTCTTCAACCTCTGAATTTTTTCCCGCATCCAATCCCGTAATTCATCGATGGAAAAATCGCGATATTCATCGTATCGAACCGGATTGCCAATGTTGAATCCGACATTTGCGGAACGGACGTGCCAGTCTCCGCGCGTTTTGGCTTTGTACAGGCCGTTGATGGCAATCGGTAAAATGTCCGCTTTTGTTTTGAGCGCCAGATAAAACGCCCCTTTTTTAAACGCCTTCATCTCGCCGGTGGTCGTTCGGGTGCCTTCTGGAAACACAATGATCGACGTGCCAGTTTTCAGAACCAATTCCGCTTTTTCAAGACTCTTCAGCGCGGAAAAGAAATTCTTCCGATCCAGCGGGATATTTCCCCAAAGCGTGGTCATTTTTCCCCAGACCGGCCACGAAAAATGCTCCACCAGTTCGATTACTACAAAATACATCGGAATATAACCGACGCAGATGAACGGATCGAACAGGCTTTCGTGATTGACAACGATCAAGTATGATTTTCCGGGATCGATATTCTTCCGACCGGTGACGCGGATGCGGACGCCGACCGACCGAAGCATCATCCGGCAAATCGGGCTGAGTAGAACATACAACTGTTGCGGTTTAAAAAACCGCAGGCCGATGACCACATACCACGCAATGACAAAGAAATACGAAAATCCGATAATCCATCGAAAAATATATCCCAGAACGCTCAACATCCCGATCGACTCCGGCAGCAGTTACTTTTTCTCGGGAAGCAGAACGACTTTGACGTAATTCGTCGTATCAAGATAGGCTTTGGCGGCTTTCTGAAGACTCTGCCGGGTCAAATTTTCCACCAATTTCGGATACGTCAAAACCATTTCCGGGTTTTCCTTGTGAAAGGCACAAAACTGCAGATTGCTGAGCCAGAACTTGTTTTCCTTGATGTTCACTTCGTAATCGCGTGTGTACATCTCTTTCAGTTTGGCCACATAGGAATCGGCGGGACCGACATTTTTCAGGCTGTCGATCTGCTGAAAAATCGTCGTTGTGAGTTCTTCGACGCGCGCCGGATCGCAACCGAAATCGATGACAATTTCGTATTCCGGAATCGGATAATGAGAAATCGACGTCTGAACGCTGATGCCGTACGTGCCGCTTTTTTCTTCGCGAACCGCTTCCCGCAGTTTGATATTCAGATAACCGGAAACCGCCTGCGCATCGAACCGGTTCTCCAGCGACCATTTGAACGGACCGGTCATGGCAATGTGCACGGCGCCTTTGTTCTCGATGCCTTTTTGTACTTCGCGCCGGACGATCCCTTTCGGTGAACGAATACCGACGTCTTTCCAGGATTCGTTGCGGTTCAAAGCGGGGAGCGATGCAAGATATGTTTCCAGCAACGGTTTCATCGTCTCGATTTCAAAATTGCCTATGATAACAAATGTAAAATCGCCCGCGTCGGCAAACCGCTCGCGGTAAACTTTCAGCGACTTGTTCAGATCCATTTCCTGCATCATGTTTAGCGACCACGGACGCGCGCGGAAATGATGTTGGTGCTGGGTGACGTTGATCGTATCCATAAAAGCCGATCCCGGATCGAGATTTCGATTTTCCAGATTCGTTTTAAGCATCGCCCGATAAGCGAGATAGGCAGCCGAATCCTGCCGGACATCCGTAAAATAAAGATAAAGCACTTGGAACATCGTCTCGATGTCTTGCGGCGACGCGGAAGCGGAAATACTTTCGTATGTCTCTCCGATACTCGGATTGACGCTCACGATTTTCCCGGCGAGTTTCTTGTTGAGTTCAACCCTCGAGAATTTTGCGAGACTGCCTTGCCGGATTACCGGAATAGCCGTCAGAGCGGAAACATAATCGGAATCAGAAACCAGCGAATTCCCGCCCGGGCTGATCGCCGCGACTAAAACTTCGTCATTCCGGAATGTCGTCGGCTTGAGAACGACGCGAACGTTGTTGGAAAGTTTCAATTCCGTCATTCCGAGTTTTTCGTTGTTCGATTCGGAGACGATCTTTCCTTTCGTCGGCGGCGCGGCGAGAAGCGGCTCATCGGAAACTATGTCATCATACGCAATCAGCGGCACTTTTTCAACCGAATCCTTCAACGCAAGCAGATGGCTTTCGGTTGGTGTGCGGACGCCCTCTTTATCGGGCGCGGAAACCAAAATCACGCAATTCGAATCGGTCATCCATTCCACACCAAGCCGATTGACTTCCTGTAATTGAATCGTCGGAAGAAATTTTTGATAAAGAGCGCGTTCCTTTTCGATGCCGGGAACCGGCTCATCCACCAGAAAATTCCGGATGTATTCGGAAACCAGATTAGCCGATTTCGTCTTGTCTTTTTCCCGAAACGCCTGTTCGATGCCTCTTTGCATTTCCGTCTTGTTTCGTTCCAGTTCCGATCTGGTAAATCCGAATTGGCGGATGCGTTTTGCTTCTGTCAACAGCGCGGTCATCCCTTTCTCGACTCCGTTTTCTTCAACCATCGCGCCCAGCACATAGAAATCGCGCGTCCGAATGAATCGACCTTTCGCCGAATAACCTTGCAGGAACGGCGGCTCCGCTTTGCGGGTGAGTTCGTCTAACCGTTTATTGAACAGACTGTTGAAAAGCGCCTCGACGAGCGATTGCCGAAAATCGCGCTCGGTCTTTTGCTCGGTTTTCTTTAGTTTGTAATACATTTCGACCGACGTGCTCGTCGCTTCGGGATCGGTTTCAATGGAGAAAAGTGTTCCGGGCGTGTCGGGAACAGGAAAGATTTGGCGTTCGGGTGCGGATTTCAGATTCGCCAGCGGTGAAAAATACTTCTGGATCAACGCTTCCATTTTGTCTTTATCAAAATCGCCGACCGCAACGACTGCCATCAGATTCGGACGATACCAGTTGCGGTAAAATCTTTTCAGCGTCTCATATTTGAACGAGTCGATGACGGCGACCTGACCGATCGGAAGTCTGGTCGCGTAACGGGAATTCTTGAATAAAACAGGGAATTGTTTATCCCGCATCCGCGCGTCGGCGCCGCGATCCAACCGCCACTCTTCCCGAATCACGCCGCGTTCTTTGTCGATTTCCGTATCGTCGAAACTCAGGTATTGCGCCCAGTCCTGTAAAATTTGGAACGCCTTTTCCAGCGTCGTGTCATTGTCCGTCGGAACCTGCAACATGTAAACCGTTTCGTCGAAACTCGTGTAGGCGTTCAAATTCGGCCCGAAACGCATACCGATCGATTCGAGATAATTGATCAGTTCGTTTTTCTGAAAATGCTTCGATCCGTTAAACGACATGTGTTCTACGAAATGCGCTAGTCCCTGCTGATCGTCGTCTTCCAGAACGGAACCGGCATTGACGACTAACCGTAATTCAGCGCGTTTTTCCGGCTTGGCGTTTGTCCGGATATAGTAGGTCAATCCGTTTTTCATCGTCTTTTTCGTGATCGCCGAATCGAGCGGCAAAAGATTATTCTGCGTTTCAGCGGTCGAGACGGCCGGCGCGGTTGGTTTTTCATTGGCGGATTTCGGCGGCAATGCGCATCCGGCAATGACTAATAATAGAGCGGCAAGCGTGATAAAAAATCGTTTCATTGTTTCTCCTGAAAGTAACGTGTCAATCAATCGGTGCGAATTTAGCGATAATCATCGGAAAAACCACCCTTCCAATCTTTTCTTTACAACCGAATATTTTACTGTGCCGTTCCGCTCGGAAGAATTCGAATGTAGATTCCCGCTTCCGCCATTGCTCCGGCGACGCCCATGACCACATTTCCATCCTGATCGCGAAGATTGGATTTTTCCGGGTCTTTCAGCGGCAAAGACGAATAATAGTAACGGCTGTAATTCTCGTCCATCGTCGTAACGATGAGATGATACAAGCCTGGCGACAAACCCGATGTGATCGGTTCGAATCCGACCGGAATTCCTCCGTTCGCGGCAGTCAATTCCTGATTTGCAAAATTCGGATGCTCGCGAAATAATCGATGCTCTCCATTTGCAACTCTCTCAATCCGGACACAATAAACCGTCGCCCGCGGGTCCGACCGCCACATGATACCACCCGGACCGCCATAAGGCACATACAGCGTATCCCGAACTTTCGTAAA
>JBAZPZ010000123.1:0-5921 GCA_041645495.1 Fidelibacterota bacterium
GCCGATCAACGCGCCCAACGGCCCGCCAAGCGCCCAGCCGATCCCGCCGCCGATCAACGTTCCCGTCCATTTTCCCATATTATTCGTACTTTCTTTTCATCGTTTTTACAACGGCAGATAATAGGTATTATTCGGAAAAAAACCAAGTCGCTCATAAAAAAATCCCTCCGGAAAAAGTTCCCGGAGGGATTATGAAAGCTTCAAAGGATATTGTTTTTTTATCTCAGAGCAAATCCAACGCCTAAGCCAACTGCATCGTATTCGCCTTTACTATACTCAGCATTAAATTGAAGGATGAGCAATTTAATATTCAGACCAGCAGTCATACGGATATTATTTTTTCCTTTGACTTTAAAATCCTGTTTGGAACCATCGTCCATCTTGTAAGAAGCAGTAAATGAACTTGATTCTTTTCCGACACCGAGGTATGGTGTTAAAAAGAGAATGGTTTTACTGGTCATCAAATTAAAAGATGTAGTAGTTCCCGACAGCAGTTCTCCAATGTTCATCTTCTGGAAGTATGCTTGAACCGCAATGTCAACAGGGAAAAGAGGAATAGGGATAAACTGATCTAAATCGACTTTTAAGCCAGCTCCGAAAACTGAAATCTCACCCAGCGCTTTACCGATATCTCCGGGGACTTTAAATGCTGGAATTAATCTGATCGAAGGCTCCAATCCAAATGGCAAGCCGATGCTGGCCTGCAAAATCGGGAATGGAAACGGGATAGTCTTTAAATCTTCCAGGCCTTTGATTGATTTTAATCCCGGAATAGACTTCATATTCACGTTAGCGTCGATAGCCGCGCTGATTTTGGCGCTCATTCCACTTATCCGGGAGTTAATCTGGTCGTGAGTTAAAGTCGGATCTTGGGTGTGAATCTTGTTATAGAGCTGCGTTTCGATATAACTTCTGTTCACCGTGAATTCCCGCGCCTTGCCACCGATAATATTCGGAGTGGTTTTATCGCTGAAAACCTCGTCTGGGTCCAGCACTATCGAAAATCCTTCGACGGTAAGCGGAATGTTCGGCAAAGCGGAGAAATCGAACTGATAGTTTGTTTCACTGGTTTTACTGGCCGGAGCCAAACCTAAACCAGTTTTTAGTTGTATATCGAAACCTAAAAGCTTATGGGTTTTTGCAGTATTGTACAAGCCGGTATTCATCGCTGTCCCGTAAGCTGTTGCTAATGGTTGCAAATACAGCTTACCGTTGGTATCAACGAGCTGTTTAAGCTGATCCATTGAAAAATCTTGCGCTAAGCTCAGACTAAAAAGAAATGTAAGCGCTAGAAAAACACAAACGTTAAGTTTTAAACCTCTTTTCATGGTAACACTCCTTCTAAATAATTTTAAAAAGCTGATTTACATTATCACTAAACGGACGAAAAATCAAGAATTTTCTTTTATAAACCGCGGACTAATGCGACAGTCGTGACATAACCCACAGTTTTCTTTCCGGCGGAATCGACGGCGGAGCATTTCACGATATATATTCCGGTTCGCGCCTTTGCGCCGTATCGGCTCTCTCCGTTCCAGTAAACGACACCTTCGCTTGACGTGGACAGATGATCGGCCGGTTTGAAAATAAGCCGTCCGGCGACGTCGAAGATTTCCAGGCTGATTTTGGCGGAGGGAAACGGCAGGCGGTAATGAAATGCGGCTTCGTCGTCTCTGCCGTCTCCGTCGGGGGAAAAGGGGTTCGGTTCGGCGCGGATGCCCGGTTTGGCGATTTCACTGGTGATGGAAACACTGTTGGGTAGTCCCGGCGTCCCGCCGGCAGGCGAAACCGATGAACGCCAGTTTTGATAGTTATTCGGATTGGTAAAAAAAACGCGTTCCATCGCAGTGTTTTGTTCGATTTTCCAAAGCGAAGTAAACCAAACGCTGTCAATAGGTGTCAGCGTCGGATCAAAAAGAACAATCCGGTCTTCGTCATTATTTAAAGATGGGAAATTGTCGATGACGCTCACTTTTTCCAGCGGAAGATCCGGGAAATGAAAAATAGACGAGTCGCCTGCGACGACAAAAAAATCATAAGCACGAATCGAATCCGCCGAGCCGATCGTCACCGGTCTCCCGGTATTTTCATCCGAAAATTTCCAACCTTCCAGACTGACATTCCGGTTCATCGGATTGTAAAACTCGACGTACTCAGCGATGGATGTTGCGGCGGTCAACGTCTCCGCCGGATATGCCAGAAACTCAGATATGAGCAGAGACGCTTCCGGAAAAGCAATCCTGACCGTGAAATTCAGACTGTCGTTTGCAGGATGAGTGTCGGAATTCCACCGAACTACAGCAGTCAACCGGTGAATGCCGGACAAAAATGGCCCGAATGTGCATAAAACGGATTGGCATTCTCCGGCAGACAGCGCCGGGATCGATTTCCGGGCAATTTCGGTGAATTGGTGACCACGATATTCGTTTATTGTCAATGTTGCGGATTCGGAAGAAAATTTCCCGCAGTTACGAACGGCAAATGTTGTTGAAAAAACCTTGAGCGTATCACCAATGTTGAAAAAAGTCGCAACGGAATCAAGCGCCAAATCACGATCGCGCTTTAAAATCGAATTCGCGGCGCCGGGCGTCGATCCGGTTTCAGAGACGGATGTTCCCCAGTTATCGGAAGTGATGGCTGGCTTGTCCGGGTTTCGGCGCTCGATAGATTTTCCTCCGCTTCCACCCCACGTAGATTGATAATGAACCGTCTCGATCAAATGATTCGCGGCGTCCCGGAGGAAAAGCGAGTCCGATGTGTTGTTCAAATTCGGGAACAGCGATGGAAATACGACGGTTCCGGTAAATTCCGGATTGTCACTCCGGAAATCGCCCGTCGCCGCAACGACGAAAAATCCCGAAGGTTCGATCGTCTGCGATGAATCGCACAATGGCGACCATTTCCCGCCGCCGTCACGGAATTGCCAGCGATTCAGGTCAACCGGAAACGAAGAACGATTCAATATCTCAAACCATTCCGATCCGCCCGAATTCGGGTAGTACATGATCTCGTTGATGGCGATGCAATTTTGCAGATAACCGATCGTTAGCGAACATGTAGCGGAATCGTTGCTTGAATCGCCATCCGATTCCAACAAAACGACAGCCAAAAGAGAAAAAACGCCGCCTTTTGCCGGTTGGAAGGAAAGATATTCCGTCCGACTTTCACCCGGAGTCAGCGCCTGCAAAATGGGAAGAATCGTATCCAAAACGGATAATTCGCTGAAAATCCGTATCTCAATGTTCATTGAATTGATGGTCTGCAAACCGGCGTTTCGGACGGCGATGCTAATTTGGACGGGCTTGCCGATGACGACCGGATGTTCATTTTTCGGAATGAAAACCGAATCCAGGGCCGCGTCAAATTCCCGGATTAGGACAGAGTTCGGCCTGCCGGGTGTCGCGCGCCGAACATCTTTCGACTGCTTCCAATTCGATCGGTCTGAACTTTTTTCGTCCGGGTCGATGCGTTCGAGCGACATGCCGGTTTGGACGCCCCAGGCGGATACGTATCTGAGCGCATCGATTCGTTGTCCGGCGGCGTCAATGACAATGATTGAATCCCCCGAATTGGTCAACGACGGGAAAGAACCGGGAACGATGACCGGAATGTTTGGCGGAATTTCATAGCCGGTGTTTTCGCCGGCAGTCACGACGGCAAACGACTTCGGCTGGATGACGATCGTTGAGTCCGTTATTGGATAAATCGTGGATGAAGCGTGCTTGAGAGACCAGTTGCGGAGATTGACGGACGATTCGGAACGGTTGAACAACTCGATCCATTCGGCATTTCCGGATTCCGGCTGACACATGAATTCGTTGATGACGATGGTTTGTGCAGGATAACCGATCGGTAGCGAACATGTAGCGGAATCGTTGCTTGAATCGCCATCCGATTCCAACAAAACGACAGCCAAAAGAGAAAAAACGCCGCCTTTTGCCGGTTGGAAGGAAAGAATTTCCGTCCGACTTTCACCCGGAGTCAGCGCCTGCAAAATGGGAAGAATCGTATCCAAAACGGATAATTCGCTGAAAATCCGTATCTCAATGTTCATTGAATTGATGGTCTGCAAACCGGCGTTTCGGACGGCGATGCTAATTTGGACGGGCTTGCCGATGACGACCGGCCGTTCATTTTTCGGAATGAAAACCGAATCCAGGGCCGCGTCAAATTCCCGGATTAGGACAGAGTTCGGCCTGCCGGGCGTCGCGCGCCGAACATCTTTCGATGGTTTCCAGTTCGATCTGTCTGAACTTTCACGATCCTTGTCGATGCGTTCGAGCGACATGCCGGTTTGGACGCCCCAGGCGGATACGTATCTGAGCGCATCGATTCGTTGTCCGGCGGCGTCAATGACAATAATTGAATCCCCCGAATTGGTCAACGACGGGAAAGAACCGGGAATGATGACTGGAATGCCGGACGGAATTTCGTAGCCGGTGTTTTCACTGGCAGTCACGACGGCAAACGACCTCGGTTCGATGACGATCGTTGAGTCGGTTATTGGATAAATCGTGGATGAAGCGTGCTTGAGAGACCAGTTGCGGAGATTGACGGACGATTCGGAACGGTTGAACAACTCGATCCATTCGGCATTCCCGGATTCCGGCTGACACATGAATTCGTTGATGACAAGGCTTTGTGCAGGATAACCGATCGTTAACGAACAGGTTGCGGAATCGTTGCTTGAATCGCCATCCGATTCCAACAAAACGACAGCCAATAGAGAAAACATGCCGCCTTTTTCCGGTTGGAAGGAAAGAATTTCCGTCCGACTTTCACCCGGAGTCAGCGCCTGCGAAATGGGAAGAATCGTATCCAAAACGGATAATTCGCTGAAAATCCGCATCTCAATGTTCATTGAATTGATGGTCTGCAAACCGGCGTTTCGGACGGCGATGCTAATTTGGACGGGCTTGCCGATGACGACCGGATGTTCATTTTTCGGAATGAAAACCGAATCCAGGGCCGCGTCAAATTCCCGCACTAAGATGGAGTTCGGACTGCCGGGCGTCGCACGCCGAACATCTTTCGACTGCTTCCAATTCGATCGGTCTGAACTTTTTTCGTCCGGGTCGATGCGTTCGAGCGACATGCCGGTTTGGACGCCCCAGGCGGATACGTATTTGAGCGCATCGATTCGTTGTCCGGCGGCGTCAATGACGATGATTGAATCCCCCGAATTGGTCAACGCTGGGAAAGAACCGGGAACGATGACCGGAATTCCGGACGGAATTTCGTAGCCGGTGTTTTCGCCGGCAGTCACGACGGCAAACGACTTCGGCTGGATGACGATCGTTGAGTCCGTTATTGGATAAATCGTGGATGAAGCGTGCTTGAGAGACCAGTTACGGAGATTGACGGACGATTCGGAACGGTTGAACAACTCGATCCATTCGGCATTTCCGGATTCCGGCTGACACATGAATTCGTTGATGACGATGGTTTGTGCAGGATAACCGATCGTTAACGAACAGGTGACGGAATCGTTGCTTGAGTCGCCATCCGGTTCCAACAAAACGACAGCCAATAGAGAAAAAATGCCGCCTTTTGCCGGTTGGAAGGAAAGAATTTCCGTCCGACTTTCACCCGGAGCCAGCGCCTGCGAAACCGGAAGAATCGTATCCAAAACGGATAATTCGCTGAAAATCCGTATCTCAATGTTCATTGAATTGATGGTCTGCAAACCGGCGTTCCGGACGGCGACGCTAATTTTGACGGGCTTGCCGATGACGACCGGCCGCTCGTTTTTCGGAATGAAAACCGAATCCAGGGCCGCGTCAAATTCCCGCACTAAGACGGAGTTCGGACTGCCGGGCGTCGCACGCCGAACATCTTTCGATGGTTTCCAGTTCGATCGGTCTGCACTTTTTTCATCCGGGTCGATGCGTTCGAGCGACATGCCGGTTTGGACACCCCAG
>JBAZPZ010000124.1:0-5891 GCA_041645495.1 Fidelibacterota bacterium
CCTTTTTCCATGGTAGTCATCTCCTTTGCTACTAAATCAATATATATCAAAATTCGCTGGCTGTCAACAGGCCTTTGAAAAAACACAAATAATATTTTCAGAATCGCCTGACTATCGCCATTTTCTTTTTTACACAAAACCCCGCTATTTAGGTGAGCGGAATCCGCCAGAGGCGGACAGGCCAGAAACTTATGTCCTTAGTCATCATGTCATTGAGGTATTCCCCGACGTTGGAAAATCCGCCAAAGTGACCAGTGACGAATGATCAATGCCGAATGACAAATGACTCAGAGCCCAAAACTCGGAACCCTGAACCCGGAACACATTTTAGCCACTCCCGAAGTACCCTACCCCACTTCCTAAGTACTACCCCCCACTTCGTTATATAAAATTATCACTTCCGATGTCCACGCGAATACATGCGAAGTCGGATACTGAACAGGGAAAACGAGAGCGAATTTGATTTAACTAAAAGTCGAGCGTTCGACTCAAAAAGACCGCGGTCTTTATCCCGGCGCTAATACTGGGGAACTAAATAGCCGTTAGGCATTTTCGGTGGTTTCGGCTTTGGCTTCTTTGGTGACCTTATCGAAACGTTTCCGAAGTTCCTCATAGATCGGCTTGGCCGAAAGGACATTCATCTTCGCGCCCTGTTTGACGGCGTTGTAATAAGCCAATGCCATTGGGTACGCCTCGCTACCGGCCAGAAGAACCGGCAAAAGGAAAAGCCGGACGACAAACGGATTTGCTTAATAGTTTACCCTGAATTGAGTAGCCAGATATTCGAGTTTTTCTGCGATTTGCGCCTGACGGTCGGCGGAAAGACCGCGATAAATTTTCCACGATGCGCTCTGTTTTTCCAGCGCGTCGGAAAGTTCCCATTTGTGCCTGAACGTTTGTCCTTCGAGCCGCTGGATCGACTGCAATTCCCTCGAAGTAAACCATGCGCCGACACGCTTGGCGAATCGCGGAACGTTCTGGATCGTGATGACATTTACCTCGGCTATCTGGAAGATTTCGGCCTGCGCGGTGTCCGGAATATTCGCCGTTTTCAACGCACGGTCGAACGTGCGGGCATTCGGATAAAATACCTCGAAATCTTCCCTCTGAATCTTTACACCGTCCTCTTTTAAACGATCGACGACGGCGGGCGTAATTTCGTACCCGACTTTTACATAGACAGGTTTGTCAAAGACGTTTTGTATGAAAAACAACGAAACGTACGTGATCGTCGCGGCCATGACCGGCGTCGTCACCCAGCCCATCGCTATTTTTCCGAGAACCCTCAGTTTGATGTTCCGGTCGCGATTAGCGATCCCGATGCCGACGATCGCGCCGATGACCAACTGCGAACTGGAAACCGGCACAAGCGGAATCGCCGGAAGCCCATGTCCGACCAACCAATTATGCAAAGCGGAAGACGAGAACAGAAAAAGTACCAGCGATTCGGCGAGGATCACGACCAGCGCCGCCTGCGCGGACATCTTGACGACACTTTTTCCGACGGTTGCCATGACGCGATGTGAATAGGTGTAAACACCAACTGCAATCGCGAGTCCGCCCAGTAAAAATAACTGGCCGATGCCGGAGACGTGAAAAAATCCCAGATTGAACGATTTGAACGGCGAGATCGGAATGAAAATTCCCATCACGTTGGCGATGTTGTTCGCTCCCAGCGCGTAGGAACCGAACGAGCCGACGACGATCAGCCCGATTCGCGTGTACATGTCCAACCGGAAAATGGAAATTCGGATCACCGGCACGACCGATTTAACGATCTTATAAATGATGAACGAAAAGAGCGCCGCCAGAAACAGGCTCGACACCCACGACGAAACAATTCGCGTCAGCGCACCGTAATCGGTCAGCATTCCGGCAAAAATATTCCAGCCGACAATGGAACCGACGATTGCCTGCGATGTGCTGACCGGCAGTTTCAGACGCGTCATCCAGAAAACGGAAAATCCGGCGGATAAAGCGACCATAAACGCACCGGCGATCTGGTTGATGGAGCCCAACTGCATCAGCGTGTGGCTTGCGCCGCTCCCGGAAATCACCGCTCCCAGAATGACAAAAACCGATGCGAGCAGTGCGGCGAGTTTGAAGCGAACCATCTTCGTGGCAACCGCTGTTCCCCAGATATGCGAGGCGTCGTTCGCGCCCAGCGACCATCCGAAAAAGAGACCGGAAGACAGAAAAATCAGGGTAATAATCACGTCGTTTCTCCATCTTTCAGGTGTTCATCGTTCTCCGATATTTTCACGTCCTTTTTTTGACGATGCCGGAGCCAGACCAGATCATAAACAAGTACAAAACAGATGATCAGAGCAACGAAAAGGCCGGTCAGGAATAACCGGAACTGTTCCGGTTTTTTAAAAATAATCTCCAGACTCGCCCGATCGCCGGCTTTCAGATCTACCGCGCTGAGAACGACCGAAGACCGGTCATAGAGATTCTGAACTTCGTAGGCAGGAATATTTCGTTTTTGATCGAGATATTTGGGCTTCGTTTCGACGATTTTGTGGACGATAAATCTTTCCGGTAGTATGATCTGCAAATGGTATTTCCTGATTTCGATCCGTGAACCGTTGATGAAGCGTTGCGTCAATGGATAATGATTCACCTCTTTCGGTCGGCGTAATAAATTGTAATACTTCGGAACATCAAACCGTACCTTGACGTCCTGACATTCCGGCGCAGATTTGGCTTTATCGATCCGGATATACTTCATGCCGCC
This sequence comes from Fidelibacterota bacterium, assembly GCA_041645495.1. GTDB lineage: Bacteria > Fidelibacterota > UBA2242 > UBA2242 > UBA2242 > 0-14-0-20-45-22. The sequence goes on from JBAZPZ010000124.1 coordinate 2,738, forward strand.
TTCCGAAACGATCCGGCTGACATGCTCTTTTTCCATCGTATCCGGCGAAATCGTCACCAGATCCGCACGCCGGAAAAGCAAAGGAATATAGAGTGACGATTTGCATGGCCGGTTGAACTGAACATCCACGACGACACTCGCCGCTCCGTCGTTGCCGATGTCGATGGTTTCGGTATAATCGGTAATGAATATCGGTTTCTCCGGTTTCTTTTCTCCAAAAGCGATTGAACAATAGAGAAGCCCGAATGCAATGACCAAAACCGAAAACCGGCGAACATTATTTTTCATCTTCACTCCAACGATTGAATGGATACGCAGTCAAATTCGAATTAAAATATCTCGGAACGCCCGTCACTTCCCGTCCGATCCAGTCCGGTCTTGCAAACGGCTGATGCTCATCTTTCAATTCCAGTTCGGCAACCGTCAGTCCTTCATTCTCGCCGTGAAATTCATCCACGACCCAAACCAGACCGTCAACAGTCACGGCGTAACGATCTTTCTCGATGAGCGGCTTTTCACAAAGTTTGTCCAATATTTCCCGGGCGTCGTTCAACGGAATTTCATACTCATACTCGTCGCGGGATATGCCGACCATTTTCCCCTTAATCGTCAGGAAAGCGCGTTCGCCGACGATTCTCATCCGTACGATTCGTTCCGGCAAACTGCACAGATAGCCCTGAACATATCGTTCGGCGATGCCTTTGGATTTGTATTCGCCGGACACGACGAGAAATTTACGCTCGATCTCTTTGCTCATCCCCTCTGTCCTTGTCTTTTGGGAAATGCCGTCTTGAGAAAGCGAATATAGTTCATATTCTCGAAGCCGTCGATTTCCAGTAGCCGTACGACCTTCCACGCCTTGTCCGGCGCTTCGTGTTCGACGCCAATCGTCTGAAAATTATCTCCGTTGACGGTCAATCCTGCGATTTCCACCTTAACGCCGTTAACAAGGTATCCCGCCCGTTTTTTCCGGATTTCGATAAGATTCAAATCGGCGCATTGCCGGACGGTCTGGATAAATTCCTCCTCCGTATAACTCAGTTTTGCCGGAAATTTCCGGACTTTCAGCAATTCGGCCAATTCGTCGATGTCGTTCAACGTGACCGGGAATGAAATTTTCAGGTGAGAAGTCCATTGCTCTAACCGATCCTTTCCCGTTTTGAGCAGGACTTTCACATCGAGAACCGAATCGCGGATTTTGCAGTTCACCGTTGAGAATTCCGACAGAATGTACAAATCCGCGCTTTGACGTTCTCTGAGACACGGATGATGCCGGATAATCGCCGACGGTTTCTGAAGCGATTTGCCAAAGACTCTATATTCCCAGCGCGGAATCGTTACTCCTTCAAAACCTTCACTCATGTCGTTTTCCCGTCCATTAATACATCCGCTTGATGGCATAAATCCCGATCCGGTCGGCGAGATCTTCCGCCCGATCGGCGATCAGGTCGATATTCGTCGTAAAATATCGAAGGTGAATTCGATGACTGAGCGTGATTTCCTCCGACCTGTACACTTTGCGTTTAATCGCTTCAGCCTGTTTATCGGCCTCTTTTTCAAGACTATAGACGCGCGGCAGAACCATCTTCACTTTCGATGGGTCGGTGAAGAACATACGCGTCGCCTGAATTACCTCATCGACCGATTCGACGCATTTAGAGGTCAGATCGAGGAAATCGACCTGAAAATTCTGCGGTATCTCCGGCTGTTCGATGGAAAATGCCAGCATCATCATTCGAATCTGATCGATGATGTTGTCCGCATTTTCGAGAAGCGACAACACGTCGCCGCGCGATTCCGGGATCAATGTTTCGGTGTATAGATAACTCTCGGCGTCGCGCCGGAATTCATCGGCTTTCTCTTCGAGATTTTTCGCTTGTTCCGCATATTCTTCGAATACCGTGAAATCCTTTTCGAGATAACACTGCACACCGCGCAGGCAGACAAGCGCCGACTGCCCAACCATATCGAAGAATTCGTTACATTTCTTCTCGATCTTCGGATCGCTCTCGAACACCGTGGCTATTTTCATTTTCATTTTGGTCATCTTGCCGCTGTTTCGCCGTCAGATCGAACGTTTGATCGTGTAAATCGCCAACCGGTCGGCGACGTCTTCCGCTTTGTCCGCCATCAATTCGATGTGAAGAGCAAAATAGCGTAAATGGAACTTCTCGCTCAATTCCAATTCCGGCGTCCTGAATACTTTTCGCTTTAGGGATTCAGATTGCCGGTCGGCTTCATGTTCCCAAAAATAGACCTTGTTCAGCGAGTGCCGGACATTCAGTGGATCGACCAAAAATGCGCGGGTGGAAATGACCACCTCATCCACCGCCTTCGCGCTATGCTGGGACAATTTGATGTAATCCACGTGAAATTGCTCGGGAACGCGCGGTATCTCGACCGAGAATTCCATCAGTATCTGTTTGGCCTGATTGATGATGTTGTCGATGTTTTCGAGTAGCGCCAGCATGTCGCCGCGCGATTCCGGGATCAGCGTCTCGGTATAAAGTTGATTCTCGATGTCACGCCGCAGAGCATCGCCGCGCGATTCCAGCGAGACGATCTTGTTCAGGTTCTCCTCGAAATCCGTCATTTTCCCGGATAGGTACGTCTCGACGCCACGCAGGAGTATCTGTGTCGATTCGTTCGTAATATCCAGAAATTCCTCGCACTGTTTTTCCAGCGACTTTGTTCGGCTAAAAATAGACATGATCCGTTTCCTTTATGCAAATCCTATTCATTTCAATACAACCTAAATAGTTGCCTGAAAATTAACGGAATATTTGGTTAAAAGAAATAGACGTTTGTTGGATTAGGTTGGATTAGGTTGGATTAGGTTGGATTAGGTTGATTAGGTTGGATTAGGTTGATTAGGTTGGATTAGGTTGATTGGGTTGGATTAGGTTGGATTAGGTTGATTAGGTTGGATTAGGTTGGATTGGGTTGGATTAGGTTGGATTAGGTTGGATTAGGTTGATTGGGTTGGATTAGGTTGGATTAGGTTGATTGGGTTGGATTAGGTTGATTATGTTGGATTAGGTTGATTGGGTTGATTGGGTTGATTGGGTTGATTGGGCCTGTCCGCCTCTGGTGGATTGAATATGTAGATTAGGCTGGATTAGGGTAAGCGGGAGTAAGGTAGTGGTAAAGTCGT
>JBAZPZ010000125.1:0-5855 GCA_041645495.1 Fidelibacterota bacterium
ACGAGACGGAAAGTCGGCCGGCGCTTCACATCGCCCTGAGAAACCGTTCCAACACACCGATTCTCGTCAACGGCAAAGACGTGATGCCGGAAGTCAACGCCGTCCTGAAACAGATGGAGAAATTCTCAAAAGCCGTACTTTCCGGTGAATGGAAAGGATTCACCGGAAAACCGATCACCGACATCGTCAACATCGGCATCGGCGGAAGCGATCTCGGTCCCGTTATGGTAACGGAAGCGCTTCGCCCGTACTGGAAACACATACGCCCGCATTTTGTGTCGAATGTCGATGGAACGGACATCGCCGAAACACTGAAGAAAGTCCAGCCGGAGACGACACTTTTCATCATCTCATCGAAAACGTTCACGACGCAGGAAACGATGACGAATACCCAAACGGCGCGTAAATGGTTTTTGGAACATGCCAAAGACGAGTCGGCGGTAGCGTCCCATTTTGTCGCCGTTTCAACGAACGAAACGGCAGTTCGCAAATTCGGCATCGCAGAGGAAAACATGTTCCGGTTCTGGGATTGGGTCGGCGGACGATTTTCGCTCTGGTCGGCGATCGGCCTTTCCATCGCCTGCACGATTGGATATGAGAATTTCTGTGAATTGCTCGACGGCGCGCATGCGATGGACAAACATTTCCGCGAGACGCCGTTCGAGAAAAACATTTCCGCGATTCTGGGATTCCTCGGTGTCTGGTATCGGAATTTTTACAAATACGAAGCGCAGGCAATTTTGCCTTACGACCAGTATTTGCATCGTCTGCCTGCTTATCTTCAGCAATTAGACATGGAAAGTAACGGGAAAAATGTCGATCGAAACGGCGAACCGATAAAATACCAGACCGGACCACTGATTTTCGGCGAGCCGGGCACCAACGGCCAGCACGCCTTTTATCAGCTTCTGCATCAGGGAACCAGTATCGTGCCGTGTGATTTTCTCGCGCCCGCAATCAGCCAAAATCCGCTGGACGATCATCACCGGATTCTGCTGTCCAACTTCTTTGCGCAAACCGAGGCACTGATGAACGGTAAATCGGAGAACGATGTCTATCGGGAATTAACAACTGGCGGTAAGAATGACAAAGAAATCCAAAAACTTCTGCCATTTAAAGTCTTTGCAGGAAATCGTCCGACGACATCCATTTTATATAAAAAATTGACGCCGCGGACTCTTGGCAGTTTGATTGCGATGTACGAACACAAAATCTTCGTTCAGGGATTTTACTGGAATATTTACAGTTTTGACCAGTGGGGCGTCGAACTTGGCAAGCAATTGGCGTCCAAAATCCTGCCGGAATTGGCGGACGATTCGGCTGTTACCGCTCACGATTCCTCGACAAACGGATTGATCAACACTTATAAGGAATTTCAAAAGACATGATAGAGACATTTACCGATTGGTTCAAGCAATTCGGACCGGTTTACCAAACTCTAATCGCGACGGGATTCACCTGGTCGATTACAGCGATTGGCGCCGCGCTTGTATTTTTGTTTAAAACCGTGAACCGGAAAGTCTTAGATGGAATGCTCGGTTTTGCGGCTGGCGTGATGATGGCCGTCTGCGTTTGGTCGCTCTTGATTCCTTCGATGCAAATCGCCAAAGAGACATTTAGTCATCCGTGGCTTCCAACCGCCATCGGCTTCCTGTTGGGCGGTCTGTTTCTGCGGATTGTCGATAAAATCCTGCCGCATCTGCATATCGATTTTCCAATGGCGGAAGCTGAAGGACTGAAAACCAGCTGGCAGAGAAGCGTTTTACTGATTTTGGCGATTACCTTGCACAATATTCCCGAAGGACTCGCAGTCGGCATTGCCTTTGGAGCGCTGAGTGCTAATCTGGAAAGCGCCTCGCTGACACAGGCACTGGCGTTGACGATTGGCATCGGACTTCAAAACTTTCCCGAAGGCGCGTCGGTTTCCCTGCCGCTTCGCCGGGAAGGCATGACATGTAAAAAGTGCTTCTGGTACGGTCAACTTTCCGGAATCGTCGAACCGATTGCAGGCGTTATTGGCGCATTGACGGTTGTGCTCATTCAGCCGATTCTTCCCTACGCACTTTCCTTTGCCGCCGGTGCGATGATGTTTGTCATTGTCGAAGAGTTGATTCCGGAGAGCCAGTTGAGTAAACATACGGATTTAGCGACCGTCTGGACGATGCTCGGATTCACCGTGATGATGATTCTGGAAGTCGGTTTAAGTTAAAAAGCACAAAGTCTTTTGCAAATCGAAACATCTTGAAGTAAGACAAAATAGGTCAAATTCCGATCCAGAAGGACAATTGTGGCTATCATCACAATATGTTGTAATAGAATCCGGTAAAATAAAGTTGTAATTTGATAAGCAGTTACCATGAAGTTATGAAAGGCTTTTTGAACGAGGAAAAAATCATGAGGAGTGAAAACATCTCAACTTTAAGGAGGTCACAATGCGTAAGTTTTTAACAGTTCTTTTCAGTTTGTTCTTTCTCTTCTCTATTTCATTCGGCGTCGAGACTGACGCGGTCAGGAATGTTTCCAAACTGCGGATGATTCAGAGATTAGCGGCTTCCCGACCCGAGATTCCGGAGTCCAAAGCCATCCCGGAAAACAGGGTCACCGGTTTCCGAAATCGGGAAACGATGAGACTTGGCGTCGATAGACTGAAACAAGCGATTCGCCAACCGGAATCTTTCCGGCTTGACTGGAGCGGCACACTCCGGGCGGACGAGCGCCTGATGAACACGAAAAACATGGTTCTCGATTCGCTCGTACTGATGTACGGGCTGACCGACTCGGTTTCGTATGTCGCAGGGCAACCGCTGTTCTTATTCGTACCCGCGCCGGACACGGTCTGGCTGGACATTTATGTCGATAACGGCGACGGCGTTTTAGGTCCCGGCGATTTCTATGTCAATGACTTAGCGAACGGGATATATTTGGTGGATGGGCAGGAACCGGATATGACGCCTGTCGATGGCGTGGTCGCCTTTGTTCTCAACACGACGATGCTCGATGAAGTCGGCGCCTTTTTCGGGCTACAGGGATTCCGGTTGTTCATCGTCGCTCATACCAGCGCCTATCCCCTTCCTGCCAATGGCGTAATCGATATTCTGGCTCCCGACGAAAACACGAGTATATCAGGAAAAATCCAAGTGGCAACACCAGTCGTACCGGTTCCGGCGGCTAACGTAGTGGTCTGGGCGGTTTTTTTGCCTGATTCCGTATATTCCAAGGAATATCAAATGATTGGATTTGTGACCATGACGGACATCACTGGCGCCTACACGATCCAAATCCCGGACATTTATCGCGGGCAGTTCGTCGTTGGCACACAGGATATCTGGAATCTCTATCCGGGAACGTTTCCAAGCGACATGGTTCAACTCAATGTTCAGGGAGATGTGACCGATGTGAATTTCGTTTATACTCTTGCAACCGACCACATTCTCGGAACAGTTACCGACGATCTGGGACAACCAGTTGCCGGCATGACGCTTTATGCATCTAATGATTTTAGTAATCTACAAGCAGTCACCGATCAAGCAGGTCAGTATAACTTTTTAGTCTCGCCGGGATATTGGCGGCTCAACTTCAATCCCGAAGAGCTTTCAGGTCGGTATATGAATTTCAATGAACGCTATTTCGAAGTCATATCAGGTATCGCTCATCAGGAAGATTTCATTCTCTACACGACAGACGGAACTATCGAAGGCGATGTGGTTGATGCCAGTCGGACACCCCTCGCCAATGTCGAAATCTGGGCAAACATCGGATCCAGACCTGACTCAACAGGTTATCAGGAGTACTACTTTGGATGGACGCAAACAGACGCATCGGGACATTATATCCTGAAAGTCAGCAAGGCGCTGCAACATCCCGAGATTTCCCAGTACAATGCCACCTATAATGTTGGGTGTTGGACGGAAACCGGCATCTCTATTCCCAGCAATTACTGGGGAATCTTAGCCGATACCACCGGGCTGAATTTTATGATTCTGAACACCAACGCAAAACTGAGCGGGAAAATCTTTGACGCCAATAGTTATGTGCCCCTCAGGGACGCTAATATTCATGTCATGGGGAATATACCCGGTTTGACATATCCGATTGACCAGTGGTACTGGACAAACGATGACGGTTTTTACGAATTTGATCTGATTGGCGGTTCAGGTCCGGGCGGAATCAAGTATGCGGTCGAAGTTTATTATCCGTATCAGTGGAGACCGTCCCTGCGAGACAGTTTAGTAGTTACGGCTGGTGACAATTTAATCCGCAATTACTACATTGAGCCGCCTCTGCAAAAGGGACGGATCGAAGGGTATGTTTACCGTTACGACTTGAGTGGCATAGAAGGCGCCCGGGTTGAATTTTCCGGACCCAACTATTATGAGAGATATACTGGTCCGGGCGGCCATTATGCACTCGATAATGTTGATTTTGGGTTGTACACCGGCACGGCGTCCGTATCCGGATTTCCGCCTGTTACTATTACAGATATCCTTGTTGGCGATTATCCCACATGGATTGATTTCTGGATGGGTGCCGATACGAACCGTTTTCAAGTAAGTGGTATTGTTAAGGATGCAACTACGAACAAGCCGCTCGGCGGTGCATTAGTGTTTGCTAATCGTCCGGATCGCGACGATGGGCCATGGTTTCTTACCGATACAACTGGTTATTATGAGTTTAAGCTTGAACCCGGTCTATATGAAATCGGCGCGGGGGGCAATGGTTACTACGTTCAGGTTATTGATAGCCTGTGGGTAGATCAGGATAAAACGATTGATTTTTCCCTGAATCCAGCGCCCATCGTCGGTAATTTAAGCGGAACTATTGTAGACGTTAATTACAATCCCCTCAGCGGGACGATTGTCTATATGGAATCGCAAACAGAACAATACTTTGCTTTCGCGATAACTGACATGAATGGCCAGTATTCTGTGCCGCTAATTGCCAGCGAGTATAATGCTCATTTCGCAAAAGAAGGCTTCCGCAATGAATTCCGTAACTTTATATTCCCCGGCGGCAATATAGATAATCCGTTGGTCATGTATCCGTTTGACTATACATCCGGGCCGAAGCTGATAGAAGTCAACGACGTCCCGATGGATCAAGGCAAACAGGTGCGCCTGACCTGGAAAAAGGAAGAAGGTATGTACTTTTCTGTCAAAGAATACCAGATATGGAGGGCGATTGAACCTCTGCCCGGTCCTGAACCCGGTATGAATCAGAAGCTGTCATGGGACTTCGTTGCCACCGTTCCCGTACACGCTGACTGGGATATTTACAACTACGTCGCACCGACACTTTATGATAAGGTCAAAGAGAACATCCATTGGACCGGTTTTATGGTCACTGCTATTGGCTGGGACGGTTGGTCTTATTGGGATTCCAACATAAAAGGCGGCTGGTCGGAAGACAATTTGCCGCCCGGCATTCCGAAAAACCTGAAAGGAACCGTCACAACCGAAGGAATTGCCCTGACATGGGATGAGGTAACCGATGAGCCGGTGAAATTCTACACGGTTTATAGAAAAGCAGACGGAGCAGAGTTTGCCCTGCTGGGTCATTCTGAAAAACCGGAATTTGTCGATGCTATGATCGCCACCGGAAAATCGTATGACTATACCGTTACTGCCACCGATTACGGGCTGAACGAATCCAATGTAGCGGAAACGATCAATATGGTTTCGCTCTCGGTTTCGGGGGTTCGGGAAATTCCGAAATCGTTCGCGCTTTCGCAGAACTATCCGAATCCTTTCAATCCTCGAACCAGCATGGAAGTCGCCCTGCCGAAGTCGAGCGACGTTTATCTAACCATTTACAACCTGATGGGACAGATTGTGAAAGAATACAGTTCCCGCAATCTC
>JBAZPZ010000126.1:0-5624 GCA_041645495.1 Fidelibacterota bacterium
CTGGAAGGTATGAATAACAAGATCAAGGTCATCAAAAGAGTTGCCTTTGGCTTTAGGGATAGTGACTATTTTTTCTTAAAGATAAGGGCGTCTTTTGCTTAGTTCCATACTAATGTCGGAAGAACCTGAAAACTATGAAACCAGTTTGGTCCCGACGAATCGGGACGAAAACTGGTTTTGTTTGAATTCAAAGATTTTAAAAAAATGGAATGGGTAACAGTCTTGAACTATGATTGAAATGATTGAATGAAGACTATGATTACGAGAGTGTGTGATATTAAAATCATAGTCAATCATTTGATCAGGCTAAAACCTTCAGAAGGTTTCCCGATAAATCTTACTCGAATTTACAATTATCCAAACAACCTTCTGAAGGTTGAACTTATAAAAATCATAGTGCAGACGGAATGGGTAACAGTCTTGAACTATGATTGGAATGATTGAATGAAAACTATGATTACGAGAGCGCGTGATATTAAAATCATAGTGCAGACGGAATGGGTAACAGTCTTGAACTATGATTGAAATGATTGAATGAAAACTATGATTAAGAAAGAAGCGCGACATTAAAATCATAGTCAATCCTATAATCAGAAAAATCATAGTGCAGACGGAATGGGGAAACAGTCTTAAACTATGATTGGAATGATTGAATGAAAACTATGATTAAGAAAGAAGCGCGACATTAAAATCATAGTCAATCCTATAATCAGTAAAATCATAGTGCAGACGGAATGGGAAACAGTCTCGAACTATGATTGAAATGATTGAATGAAAACTATGATTAAGATGGAATCATAGTCCATCAGAAAATCAGAAAAATCAAAGTACAGACAATTTGAAACCAGTTTGGCAGAGCGAAAACTGGTTTTGTCTGTCAAACCTGACGACTGCATCTTCTAATTTCCTTGCTGAAATTCTCCAAAACCAATATCTTTCCCCATGAATATTCATGTAATACAAAATAGGTAAACAGAGGGATTATGAAAACATTGATTGTCTTCGCATCAAGCAAGGGTACGACGGAAAAGTGCGCAAACTTATTGGCGGAAAAAGTAACCGCCCCAAAAGAAGTCGTCAATCTGAAAAAAGGCTCCCCGGCAAATCCGGCGGATTATGATACGATCATCATCGGCGGATCGATTCACGCGGGAAAAATTCAAAGAGTCATTCCCAAATTTATCGATCGGAACCGCGAGACGCTGATGAAAAAACGCGTCGGGCTGTTTCTATGCTGTCTGGAAGAAGTCGAAACCGAAATGGAAAAGGAGTTCGCCGCTTCTTACCCGCAGGATTTGCGCGATCACGCTTTTGCAAAAGGTTTCTTCGGCGGCGAAGTCGTTTTTTCGAAACTGAATCCGCTTGTTCGGATCATTATGAAAAAAATCTCCAAGACCGATCAGGATATTCACAAAATCCGCGAAGACGCCATTGATCGATTTGCTGTAACAATCAATCAATCCTTCTGATTTCAAAAGGAAACCCATGAAGAAATCTCATCTCGTTCGACCGGCACTCGCCATTCTGGCGATTTTAATGTTCAGCCTGACCGGCTGTAAGAAGCTGGAAGAATATCGCCAACGGATCGCCTCCATCGAAATTGAAAACATCGACCTGTCGCAAGTCAAAGACGGCGAATATACCGGCGATTATGATGCGGTACTTGTCAAAGTGATCGTCCGGGTGAAAGTCAAAGATCATCGCATCGAAAGCATCGACCTGATCAAACACGAGAACGGACGCGGGAAAAAAGCGGAAGTGATCCCGTCGCTCGTCGTCGAAAAACAATCACTGAAAGTCGATACCGTTTCCGGAGCGACTTCCAGCAGTTTGGTCATTCTTGAAGCCATCGAACAAGCGCTTAAAAAAGGAATGTAGCGCTTCGCGGCTTTCAGACACCGGTCGGTACATCACTTTTTCGGCGCTTCTCTGCAAGTGATTGTTCAGCGATGAAATCAGGATTATTTTTGTCCTTAGTCCCGGAAAACCGTTTTTTGCGATTCAAACCATTCAAAATGACAAACAACTCCGTTTGTTCTAAAATTTGGGGGATGTCCAATTCTGAAAAGATTGATTTGATCCCGGAGTTTTTGTTTCAAACGGATATAAAGTACACTGGCGGTTTAATACAAAGTCAATTTCATTCTTGTTTCGCGTGCGCCAAAAATGAAGAGAATCTGTTTCTGGTTTGGTCTTATAGAGTTGCGAAAAGGCGAAATTCTCGATTAGAGCACCGGAATCAGCTCGCAGATTAAGCGTCTGATAATTTTCAATCAGCGTGTTTCGGATACCATTGTCAATAAAGTACATTTTTACGGTCATTTTTCTCTCAATTAAATTTCAGTGAATTTATATTGAAATCGCAGGACCCATTGCTGAATAATTCTCTAAACGTTTCTTTAAGATAGGCATACATGACGTAAGGGGATATCCGATAGGCGGGATGGTAAAAATCTATAAAAAGGATTTTTGGTAATAATTCAGATTCACCATATCGGACTCCGGAATCAAGCCACTGGTTAGTAGGAAGTTTCAAAATATCTTCAATAGCTGGATATGTCCCGGCACATAAAACAATGTCAGGAGCCATGATCTTAATCTCCTCCATCCATAATGAACTTGTTCGTTGAGCATATTCAAGAATAACATAGTTATCAGAGACGGAAAAGCCGCCTGTTTTCTTCAAATTTGTGACACCAAGATGTTTGATCCCCAGTATGGCTTTATCGATATCATCATAGATTTTTTTATAGTAGTCAAATCCGTATTGAAGGGCATAAATCCACGTACCCAGTACGCGCCACATTTGGCGCCCGTTAAAATGTTTCCCTTGAATATTTTTTTTTAAATCATTGCACAACGACCAATTTTCCAATTGCTTTCCCTCTGCCGGTGGATCGTTAGGTTCCTTTAGTAACGAAACGATTTTGATATTAGAATTAGAATATGTTGGTTCATCAATTAGACCACCGGCTACGAATTGCTCACCTTCTTTCATAAAAGAGTCATAGAGGATTTTCAGTTTTTCATTAATACCCATAATCGTAATCCTCCAAAACTCCTCGATCGGGTACATAATTGGTTGTCATTCCAACCATTCCTTTCCGACCGATTCGCCAAAATCCACTTCTTCATGGACACTGGAGGGTGTGATTTCCGATAGAAAGGAATCTAACTTATATGCCTTTTCTTCTTTAATTGACGTGATGATTAATTTTTCACCATCCAAAGTTAAATCGACCTGACTACCGACTTCCACGTTCACCTCTTTGGCGAAGGATTTTGGAAGGCGCAAAGCCAGACTGTTACCCCATTTTTGAATCACTGTAAGCATGTCAACCTCCGGAAATAATCTACAATGAAGATACATTCGGATTGTCAAAATGCAAATGAATTTATTCGTCAATTCACCATTTTGGGTAGGCTGATTGTTGTGGAGAAGTCAGATTGAAAATATTCCTTGCAGAATGTTAATCTGTAGTTTTAAATTAACCATATAGTTAAACCGAAAGGATAAACTGAAGAGTTAAGTCAAAAGGAGCAAATCATGAGCGGGAACGAAAAAAATACCGAACAACTCATCCTCGACGCCGCCCGCAAAGTGTTCGTCGAAAAGGACTTCGACGGTGCACGGATGCAGGAAATTGCCGACATTGCGGGAATCAACAAAGCGCTTCTGCATTATTACTACCGGAGCAAAGACCAACTTTTTGAAGCCGTTTTCCGCGAATCGTTTAACACATTTTCGCCCCGGATCTTTGAGATCATGAGTTCCCCGATCGAACTTTCCCAAAAAATCAAACTTTTCATCGATAGTTACATTGACATCATTCTGGAAAATCCGCACATTCCGGCATTCGTTCTGCATGAACTAAACCGAAATCCCGCACGCATCAAAGATCTTCTTCCGTTTACCGAAAAAACCATCGGCGGTTTACTCTCGGCTTTATCTCAGGAAATCAAATCTGCCGGTTTCGTCGAGATCTCTCCGGAACAGTTGATGATCAATATGATCGGCCTCTGTATTTTTCCATTCATTGGCAGACCGATTATCCAGCCTATTTTGTTTGGCAATGACGACGACCGCTTTGACGAATTCATACAAAGCCGCAAAACAGAAGTGACCAAATTCATCCTTAACGCATTGACAAAAAAATGAAGAAACAAGCATCTCTCGGCATTATCATTTTAACCGGTATTTTGTCGGCGCAGACGCCGGACACACTGACGCTGGATTTTTGCCAGCGAATGGCGCGTGAAAATTATCCGCTTTCCCGACAATCGGAACTTTTGAAATCTGCTTCGGAACTAAAAATTCACAACCTGACCGCCAACTGGTACCCGCAATTATCCTTCGCCGGTCAGACTTCTTATCAATCGGACGTCACATCGATCGATATTCCGATTCCCAACGTCACGATTCCGGAAATCGAAAAGGACGCTTACAAACTGACGATGGACATTTCGAATACGCTTTATGACGGCGGCGCGACGCGCAAGCAAAAACGGTTGGAGCAAGCGGCTCTCAACGTCGATCGCCAAAACGTCGAAGTCAGCCTTTATCAACTTAAAGAGCACGTGAATCAGGTTTACATGACCGCTCTTCTTTTGCAGGAGAACGAAAAACTCCTGCGGCTTGTGTGTGACGAAGTAAAATCCCGGTTAGCAAGCGTCGAGTCCGGCGTCCGGAACGGCGTTTTATTGCCGATGAACGCCGACGCTTTGCGCGCCGAAATTGCCAAACTCGAGCAACAGGTACTCGAATTATCGCTCGGCAGAGAATCGGCGTTCGCCGTTCTTTCCGAATATCTCAATATTTCTCTGCCACCGACTACTCCAATCGCAATTCCGGAAGTTGAAGTTCTGCAAACGATCTCACCGGAAGCCCGACCGGAAATCCGGCTTTTCGACTTACAGAAGGAAAAACTCGACATCGGGAAGTCACTGCTGACCGTCCGCCAGATGCCGAAACTATCCGTTTTTGCACAAGTCGGTTACGGTCGCCCCGGATTGAATATGCTGTTGAATGAATTCGACAATTTCTGGATGGTCGGGATGCGGCTCAGCTGGTCGCCGTGGAATTGGAATCAAACGAAAAACGACCGGCGCTGGTTCGATATTCAAAAAAGCATCGTGCTCTCACAAAAAGAAACGCTGGAGAAAAACCTGCGCATCCTGCTCCAAAACGACCGGATGGAGATTCAAAAATACGAAGCGCTGATCGCCAAGGACGACGAGATCATCGCTCTTCGGACTAACGTCAAACGATCCGCCGCGTCTCAATTAGAAAACGGCGTCATCACGGCGACCGATTATCTCACCGAACTCAATGCCGAAACGCAAGCAAAACTGAACCAGCAACTGCACCGGATCCGGTTGGCAAGCGCGAAAATAAGTTATCAATACGACTCTGGAAAAGTGGAATGACCTATGAAAACGATTCACAACCAACCTAAACAAATCGCACCGGCAATTCTCGCAGGATTTCTTTTACTGACGATCGCCGGCTGTTCGAAGAATAACCACATTTCAGACGCTTATGGCAATTTTGAGGCGGTGGAGATCACTGTTTCCGCCGAAGCCAACGGCAAGATTCTGCAATTCAACGTGGAAGAAGGTCAGAC
>JBAZPZ010000127.1:0-5489 GCA_041645495.1 Fidelibacterota bacterium
CAATACTATCTCGGCTATACGATGCAACCGATCGAGGAACTCATCGGAAGCGGAAAAAACCAGATTACCATGGATCAGGTCGATGTCGAAAAAGTCGGTTGGTACGCATCGGAGGACGCCGACATCGCGCTCGAACTGGTTCCGATTTTCACGGAAAAATTACAAAACGATCGCACGTGGGATGTGTTCAAAACGATCGAAATGCCGCTCGTCCCGGTTCTGATGCAGATGGAACAAAACGGCGTTTTTCTCGATGTGAAATTCCTCAAGCAGATGTCTTTCGGCCTGGAAAAGAACATCGACGATTTCGTTCACCGGATCTATGTCGTGGCAGGGCAGGAATTCAATGTAAATTCGCCGAAGCAGTTGGGCGAAATTTTATTCGATAAACTGGAATTGCCGAAAGTTCGTGGCCATTCGACGGATGTCAGCGTGCTGGAGCGGCTTCAAAATAAACATCCGCTTCCCAAACTCGTGCTGGATTATCGCAGTTTAATGAAATTGAAGGGAACCTATCTGGATGCGCTTCCGCTCCTCGTCAACCCGAAGACCGGACGCGTGCACAGTTCGTTCAATCAGACGGTTGCTTCGACCGGCAGATTGAGCAGTAGCGACCCGAATTTTCAGAACATTCCGGTGCGGACCGATTTGGGACGTGAGATTCGAAAAGCGTTTATTCCTCAGCGAAAAGGATGGAAACTTCTGTCCGCGGATTATTCCCAGATCGAACTCCGGATCATGGCGCATTTATCGCGCGATTCCGAACTGATCCGCGCCTTTCAGGACGATGTCGATGTTCATCGCCGGACGGCGGCTTTGGTTTACGGCGTTCCGGAAAAGGACGTTCTGCCGGAGATGCGTCGCGTCGCGAAAATCGTCAATTTCGGAATTATGTACGGCGCCGGGCCGTACCGGATGACAGACGAACTGGGAATTTCCATGAGCGAGGCGCGAAAACTGATCGATCAGTATTTCAAGACTTATCCCGGCATCAACGATTACATTATTTCGACGACGGAAAATGCCCGGAAAACCGGTTACGTCAAAACACTTTCCGGACGACTGCGCTACGTTCCGGATATCGATAGTTTGAATAAAAACGTCCGCGACGCCGCGGAACGCGCCGCGATCAACATGCCGATTCAGGGCACGGCGGCGGATATGATCAAACTGGCGATGATCCGCATCGATGACGAATTGAAATCGCGCCATCTGCGCACGATGATGATTTTGCAGATTCACGACGAACTGCTGTTTGAAGTTCCTGACGAAGAGATCGAGACGGTGAAAACGATGGTGACCGATGCGATGGAATCGGCGCTCCGGCTCGATATTCCCGTTAAAGTGGAAGTTGGTATTGGTAATTCATGGTATGAGGCACATTAGTGGAAGCATCGATTACATTAAAAAACATCAGTAAACATTTCGACAAAAAGTATGCGCTGAGCAATCTGACGCTCGGCGTCGAAAAAGGGTCGGTCTTTGCCGTTACCGGTCGAAGTGGCGCCGGCAAATCGACTCTGTTGAGAGTTCTTTCGACGATGATGACGCCCGATGAAGGCTTACTGTTCATCAACGAAAAGGAGTGTCCGGGCAATGAGGCGGAAGTCAAACGAAGTATCGGATATTTACCGGATCATGATATTCACGATCCATGGCTGACCGGCTGGGAAAATCTCCAACAGACGGCGCGGCTGTTGGAAATTCCGGAGGATGAATTTGAACGGCGCGCCAAATTGCTGATAGCCGATTATCAACTCGAGGATGTAATTCACGAGTGCCCGGTGGTTTATTCAAAAGGGAAAAAGCGAATTCTCGACATCATTCAGGTTTTGTTGAACGATCCCGAGATTCTCATTCTGGACGAACCGTTTCAGGGACTGGATTATTACGCGACAAACGTACTCAACAACTACCTGATTTCCCAGTACGGGAAAAAGACGATTGTCATCGCGTCTCACGAATTTTCAGTCATTCAAACCTTTGCCGATCGCTGGATCGTTTTGCATCAGGGAAAAATCCGGTTCGACGGCACGCTGGAAAAAATGGCGTCTCAAGTCGATGTGCCTTTTATCGGGTATATTCTCTTTAAACAACCGAATGGCGAGTTCCTCGAATCCATCAAAGGAATCGAAGGCATCACCGAGATACGCAATCGCCAAAATACAGTCGAAATCGTGGCTGATGGTTTCGACGGTTTCAGTCAGATTATGAAAAAAATAGACTTTGACACGGTAATCAGCATCGGGTGCAATGCCGTTCGCATCGACGAATTTATCAATCAACTCTTATCGGACGAAGGATTCTAATCTATGAATAAAGGGTGGCTATTGGTCAGGGAACAACTTCGGAAAAAACCGATCCGTTTTCTTCCCGGAATTGTTTTCAACTTGGTCGGAACGCTGTTTTTGTTTTTGACGTTTTGCGTCGGACTGAGAGAATTTCTGCCGCGGATCGATGATATCGGAATTACGGAAATCGTATTTCCGGGAATTATCGCGGCGATTTCGGTTATAGTCGCGTATGCCGTTGCGGTTTTCGATTCGGGCCGTTTCGTGCAGGATCGTCAATTGGTGGATCAGGTCGGAATTGCCGGATTGTTACCTTCTGAAATCTATCTCGGAAAGACGATAGAATACTGGTTGGCGGGAATGACTCATGCGATATTGTCCGGGATTTTCGTTCTGGTTTTTACCGGTTTTGCAATACCGTTTTCATCGATTTTAAGCCTTTGGTTGTTCACGGCCGTCGGATTGGTTCTGGTCACGCAGATCGGATTGATCCTCGGCGCATGTGTGGCAGACTCCAAAATCCATGTACTGACGATTTCGTGTCTGCTCATGCCGTTGATGCTGATGTCGGGATTTCTCGTTCCGATGCATTCGCTTCATGGCGCATTTTGGTCGGTATTTGCTTATTTCCCAACGGCGCTGATTGTCGATGGCGCCCGGTCGCTGGCGGTTTATGGCGACTTCGACTATCTGAGTTTGATCTATCTGGTGATATTGGATGGCGCGGCGATCTGGATTTGCCGTCATTTTTATGTAAGGAAATTGGTTAGATGAAGGCCTATCTGGCGGGCGCGATCGAACATGCTTCCGATCGCGGAGAAGCCTGGCGGACGCGAATATCGCACTTTTTGGCGTCGGAACTTCAGCATGATTTCTACAATCCGCTAATCGAAGAAAAAAAATACCTGACGCGCGACGAGAGCCGGCAGTTCCGCGGGCTGAAAACGACCGATCTTTCCAAATTCCAGGAAACCGTCCGGAAACTGATGACCGGCGATCTGAAATCGCTCACGACGGAGATCGATTATATCATCTGTCTGTGGGATGAAGCGGCGGCGTTGGGCGGCGGAACCTACGGCGAACTGACGGTCGCATTCCATCGCAAAATCCCGGTTTTTATGGTAGCGCGTTTGCCCGTTGAAAGAATCAGCGGCTGGATTCTCGGATGCGCCACCCGGATTTTTCCCGATTTTGACGAACTCGAACAATTTCTCAAAGCGAAATACCAGTTAGAAAAGTGACAAATTGAATTGCCGCTGACGATTGAACTTTTATAGAATACTGGAAATAACAGGTTCTTTCCTGCCTGTCCGGTCGATTCCTTGAGAGGAAATGTTTGATAAATGAATTTGAATAGTACTTACGCGGAGATCGACCTCGGTCATCTCGCTGAGAATTTGGCCAACATCCGGAAGCGGGTTGCGCCTTCTGAAATTCTCGCCGTCGTGAAAGCGGACGCCTACGGACACGGCGCCATTCCCGTTTCACGCAAACTTCAACAGATCGGCGTCAGGAATTTCGCCGTTGCCAGATTCGCCGAAGCGATGGAACTCAAAACTGCCGGCATCGATGGAAATATCCTGATATTCGGCGGACTCATGCCCGAAGAAATCGAAGAATGTGTCGCGCGTGGAATCCGGATTACGCTGACCAACGACGAGAATTATCAGGACGCCTGCCGGGCCGCCCGCAAATTTTCGACAGCTGCGCACGTTCATGTCAAAGTAGATACCGGGATGGGACGCGTCGGCTTCCCGGCGGAAACGGCGGTCGATTCAATTCGAACCATTTTGGAGAATCCGCTCGTCCGCATCGAGGGAATTTATTCGCATTTTGCGACAGCGGATTCGGGCGAAAAATCTTATGCTTTTGAACAGTTGAATCGCTTCCGGGAAGTCGTGGCCGGCGTTCGGAAATTCTGCCCGAATCCTCCGAAATTTCACTTAGCCAACAGCGGCGCCATTCTGGATATTCCAGATGCTTATTTCGATATGGTTCGACCGGGCATTTGTCTGTACGGACATTATCCGACGACCGAAACGACCGAGTCGATTCCACTGAAACAGGTTATGACATTGAAAACTGTCGTCTCGCAGATCCGCGCTCTTCCTAAAGGAACGCCGATCAGCTACGGTTGCCGGTACGTTACCGAAAAAAATACGCGAATCGCCGTTCTGCCGATCGGCTATGCGGACGGAATTCACCGAACTTTTACGAACAGAGGTCAGGTGATGATTCGTGGAAAATTGTATCCGATCGTTGGAACTGTGACGATGGATCAGATCCTGATCGACATCGATGATTCGCACGTGCGGGTCGGCGACGTGGTGATCTTTTGGGGCAATTCGCCGGAAGGAGTTTTGCAGGCCACGGAAGTTGCCGAGCGTATCGGTACAATTTCCTATGAATTGTGCTGTTCGGTCAGCAAGCGCGTCCCGCGAATTTATATCGATGAAACGGACGAGCGAAACCGATAATGAAGCCAATAAAAGCGTCCGGTAAAAAGTGTTTCATCTTGTCACTAAATTTCTTAGTTTAGAACGGAGATGGAAAAATCGTGAATCAAAAAAATCAGGCTCAAACTTCATGAGCATCCAATCCGCCTGTCAGCAATCTGAATCGTTTTGGAAACAAAAGACTTTGATATAGGAGTGTCAATGGAAAAGGAACAGAAGAAATTTTCAGTCAGCGTTATCGTCCATTTGACCGATACGCTACCATACGACATGAAGGGCTTTGCAAACGTCCTGAATTCGGTCGTCAATCAATCGACATTGCCGGCGGAATTGATCGTTATCGACGAGCGGAAAGCGGAAAAGTCACAATTTGAGATCGGTTCGGTTCCGACGACAGTCATCCGCGGCAATTTTCAGAATCAATCCGAAAAACTGAACCGCGCAATTAAAAAATGCACGTCCAATTACGTGTTATACATCGATAATTCGGTGTCCGAAATCCGGCTGAAACGTTCGTACATCGACACGGCGATGTTGATTGTCGAAAAATATCCGGCACTCGGAATGTTGTATGCCGATTACGATCTGTTAAAAGACGAAACCCGCCAGGAAATCCGCCTGTTGAAACATCACGCGGGACGGTTGCGGGACAACCAGGACTTCGGCAAGGTGTTTTTCTTTTCCAAGGAAGCGCTCAAATCCGTCAAACTGTTCGACGAATCGCTGACGTACCGGTCGCTCT
>JBAZPZ010000128.1:0-5467 GCA_041645495.1 Fidelibacterota bacterium
CAACGGATCGATACACTGAAGGCGCGGATTTCTTCAGCGGCATATGCCGATACTTACCGGACGATGGATTATGGCTACACGGTTCAGGATTTTGATAATTCCTACACAACGGCTCTTCGCGATCACGTTAAATATGGTTTAAAACCGTATGTTATCGATAGACGCCTATCCATTTTTTCGCAAATACAGACGGTTAACGTGACGCCATTCGTTCTTCGGGAACCGACGGTCAGTTTAACGACCGATCGGCAGACGATTATCTTCGTCGATCTCTTTGACGAGCAACAACCGGCCGAAGTGAATTTATCATACAAAAACGGCGAACAATTCGTCTCGCTTCCAATGACTTTGGATACCTTGTTGAAAGACGGAACGCTGACCTATTTTCGTTATCGGATTTTATTGCCGAACCGACTGACAGGCGACGAACTGCGGTATTTCTTCAGTGCGCGGGATAACCAGAGCAAAACGGGACTTTTTCCGTTTGCCGTGCCTGTCCGGACGCTCCGGTTTTTGTATCCTCCGGAAACGCTGAAAGTTTTTATCAACGAATTCCTCGCATCGAATTCCCGTATGAACACCGATGAGTACGGCGAGTTCGACGACTGGATCGAGATTTTTAACGGCGATTCGGCGCTGAATCTAAGCGGCTGGACGTTGACCGACGATCCGGCGAATCCCGCGAAATGGACTTTTCCCAACACCATTCTATCGGAAGGCGGTTACCTGCTGATCTGGGCGGACGATCAGCCGGAACAAGGCGCCCTGCACGCGCCCTTTAAATTGGACAAATCCGGCGGATTCATCGGATTGTTTCAGAAAATCGACACAACTTACGAGATCGCGGATTCTTTCAACTATGGCGCACAGGAAACGGATTTTTCGTTCGGACGATTTCCGGATGGCGGACAAATCCGGCAGATCATGTTGCCGACACCGAACAGCGGCAATATTTCAGAAGCCATCGGCAGTGAGATCAGATTGGCATCTTACTTCTCACTCTTGCCTGCGTTTCCAAATCCGTTCAATTCCCAAACGCAGATTCGATTTTTCCTGCCCGAAGAAGATGCGGTCGAAGTAACAGTGATCGATTTATTTGGGCGTGAAGTTCTAAAAATCCCGTCAAACCGCCGACCGAGTGGATGGAATTCGCAGGAATTATCGTTTGATGAAATGCCGAGCGGCGTCTATTTTATCCGCGTTAAAACCGGATTCGGAAACCGGCTGACGAAGTGCGTTTTGTTAAAATAAATTTTCCGAAGGCGAAACCAGTCGTCCGGTCGATTTTATAGACTTCCGTCCATCGTACAATCGTCGCCGCAATATTCGATTTCGAGCGTGATATGTTCGCATCCAAATTCGTCTGCAATGGACTTTACGGCGGATTTGAGGCGGGCGACTTCTTCATGGGATGTGTTTTCCGGGACGACGGCGTGAGTCGTTAAAACGTGATGTTCGCCGTCGAGCGACCAGAAATGCGTGTGATGGATCGACAAGACCTTCGGGATGGCGAGCAACCGTTTTTCGATCTCCCGCGCGCTGAGATTATCCGGAACCGCTTGCAGAAAAATCGCCATTGTTTTTTTGAAGTTCTCGACGACATGCGTCAGTATGTAAATCGTGATGCCGATTGACATCAACGGATCGAGAATATACCAATCCCGGAACATCAGCACGACGCTGACGATCAGTACGACCGCCCAGCCGAGAACATCCTCCAGCAGATGCCACGTGATCACTTTCTGGTTCAGATTATTACCATTTCTGAGACGGAGAGCGGCGATGCCGTTAACCACGATTCCGACGATGGCAAAGAGGAACATTCCTTCCACTTTTGGAACGCTCGGATGAAAAAGCCGCGGAATGACTTCGGACAGAATGATGATGGAACCGACGATTAGGACGATCGTGTTCAACATGGCGGCGAGTAGCGAATAACGCTGGTATCCGTAGGAATACCGACGATCTTTTCCTTTTTTGGAGTAGCGATCGAGAAACCATGACAACCCAAGCGTCAGGCTGTCGCCGAGATCGTGCAAAGCATCGGAAAGGATTGCCATGCTATTCGTCCAAAGCCCGCCGACGATTTCGAAAACGGTAAAGACGAGATTTAAAAGAAAAGCGATACCGATGTTGGTCGCGCTATCGTGATGATGATCGTGTGATTCTTTGTCCATATTTCCTATAGGTTCAGTTCAGCTAATTAAAAAACCGAGATAAGTTAATCAAAGTATGTCCAAAATATCATCCTCTTTTGAAAAATTGTTCGGCATGGACTTTCCAATCGACGCGGCCAGAAATAGATTTTGATTTCGAGCCGAAAAATGGTAAAATCTGTGGGACGAGAAGTTAGAGTCAACGTAACTGAGCGTGAAATGGAAAAACGAATCGGAGAGTCAAGCGAGTCGGAAATGGAAGAAAAATATCTGTTGAACGTTTTCAATGAAGTGGAAGAAATCGTGACGATGAAGGGCGCCGATATGCGGTATCTCTGGGCGAACCGATCGTTTGAGACGCTTTACAAGATGCCGTTGAAAGAACTCATCGGAAAAAACGATGCTGAACTGTTTCCGATGGAGATTGCCGACTGGAAAACGAATGCGGACCGATCGACTTTGGAACTGGGAAAGCAGACTTTTTCAAAATCGTTTGATCTGAATGGAAAAATCATTCACGTCGAATCGACGATCGAAGTCGTCCGGAACTCGGCGGATCTTCCGGTAGGATTGCTGGAAGTCACGCATGACCGGACTGAAACAGAGGAATTCAAACGGAAGATCGAAGTGCTGAAAATGC
Source organism: Fidelibacterota bacterium (assembly GCA_041645495.1). GTDB lineage: Bacteria > Fidelibacterota > UBA2242 > UBA2242 > UBA2242 > 0-14-0-20-45-22. The sequence goes on from JBAZPZ010000128.1 coordinate 2,797, forward strand.
GACAATTTTCGGAAGGCAGTTTGTCGCAAATCGGTCGCCTGTTGCCCGGTATCGCTCACAATATCAGCAATCCGTTGACGATCGTTTCCGCGCGGGCGCAGTTAGTAAAAATGAAGCATCCGGAATTGACCGATCCGGACATTATCGTCGAACAAGTTAAAAAAATCGAATCCATTCTGACGAATTTGATAAAAAAGAGCCAGGAAGAGCAAAATCCCGAAATTCGGTTGTTCGACTTAAACGAGATTCTGAGAGGAGAGATCAACCTTCTGGAAGCAGATTCGTTTTTCAAACATCGTGTCGCCAAAGAAATCCATCTTCAGGAAGATTTGTCATCGGTAAGTGGAATTTATGGCGAGTTCTCCGAAATATTTTCTTCCGTCGTTTCCTTCATTCTGCAACATGACGAAGAGTCCGAAGGGCGGTCTTTGTACATCAGAACTTTTCACGAAGAAGTCGATAATGTCGTCGAAATCGGCGGTACACCAAGAAAAGTAGATGCCGACGATTTATCAAAGTACTTGACATCACCAAATAAAATGATTAATAATAAGATAGTTGACATCGATGAAATTCTGTTGACAAGATTGTATGGTGCATTTCAAAAATCGAGGAAATATGAAATCGTTTGGGACATATCGGACAAAGTGGATGCGACGATATGTTTCAGACTGAAAATACCCTTTCGGCTTGCATGGAAAAAACCCTGAAAATGCCCAAAATCCTCATCGTTGACGACGATCCGTATATCTGCGAAATCCTCGTGGAAATCCTTGCGGACGAAGGTTACACTTTCGACACTGCCAATAACGGACAGGAAGCGCTGGAAAAGTACAGCAAAGATTTCTTCGATTTAGTCCTCTTGGACATCAGCATGCCGAAAATGGGGGGAATCGAACTCCTAAGCAGACTGTTTCAGATCGACGGAGATGCGACCGTCATAATGGCGACTGCGCAACGAGACGTCGAAACGGTCGTGGAGGCGATCAAAAGCGGAGCGGAAGACTATATCGTCAAGCCGTTTACCGATCTTTCATTCATCAAAGCGACCGTCCGGAAAGCCCTGAAAGTCAAAGCGATCAAAGAAGAAAACCAGTATCTGCGACAGATGGTTGACATCCGTAGTCGCGTAAAAACGATGTCCATCATCGGCAACTGTCCGAACATGCAGGAACTGTACAAGATGATCCAGAAGGTTGCGCCGCTGGACACGACGATTCTGCTGGTCGGCGACACTGGAACGGGCAAGGAACTTATCGCCAAAGCGATTCATCAATGCAGTTCGCGCTTGGAGAAAAAGTTCATCAGCGTGAATTGTGGCGGAATCCCGGAAACACTGCTGGAATCGACGCTTTTCGGATATGAAAAAGGGGCTTTTACCGGCGCTTTCAAACGTACGAAAGGCGTGTTTGAAGAAGCCGAAGGCGGGACGTTGTTTCTGGATGAAATCGGCGAAACCAGCCCGGCTCTGCAAGTTCGATTTCTGCGCGTTCTTCAGGACAAAACATTTCAGCGTGTCGGCGGAACAGAAACAATCCACGCGAACGTCCGCATTATCTCCGCGACCAATAAGGATCTGCACGATGAAGTGAAAAAGGGCAAATTCCGCGAGGATTTGTACTACCGGCTGAATATCATCACGCTATTTCTGCCGCCATTGAAAGAGCGTCGGGAAGACATTCCGTTGCTGATCAAACATTTTTTCTCGAAATACATGACTTCCGGAAATACCAAGCCGAAAGAAATCGACGAAGAATCTATGAAAATCCTGATGAATTGGGATTGGCCGGGCAATGTTCGCGAGCTGGAAAGCGTCATCGAGCGGGCGATCGCGTTGAGCGATTCTTCGTTGATCACCGTGAAAGATTTGCCGGATCACCTGAAAGCGAATCCGACTCCCATCGATTCCAAAGTCGTCTTTTCCGTCGCTAAAGGAGATTTTGAAAAAAACTACCTTCGCGCGGTTCTGGAGCGCACAGGTTGGAATGTCAGCAAAGCGGCGATCGAAACCGGAATTCCCCGGCAAAACCTCTACCTGAAGATAAAGAAGTTCGGTTTGAAGAATCCGAATTCCTCTTCCATGTAACAAAAATCCGACATCTCATTTCTGACGGAGGCGACTAAAACCTCCGGCGCTTGTTCCTTTGATTGTCATAATTATATGACAAACCGCGAGTCTAATAAATTCTTGCCATTTACCAGATTCCCCGACGACAAATTCGAAATAGTTCATGCTGGCACGTGATTTGACTTCTCATATAATTGATTTTTTATCGTACGATTTTAACTAATGACTGGGAAGTTATTTCTAAAGGCTAAAGCATGAATGGAGAAATCCAGACAACCGATCCGGTTTTAAAACGGATCAACTCATTTATCACGACGAATAAAGTTCCGCGGGTGGAACTAAAGAGCATGGGCTTCATCGATCCGTCGGTGGCCGCGCTGATTCCGGAAGATACTGCTCGTCGGTTCGGTGCGCTGGCATTCGGACAAAAAGATGGCAAACTCTCGGTCGCGATGTGGAATCCGTTCGATCCGATCGCGCTTGAGACGATCCGGATAAGGACCGGTTTTTCTTTGGATGTCGTTTTTTCACCCAGAGCGGTTATCGAGGAAGAAATCGACAAGATTTATGCTCAAAAAGGAAATCTGGAAGAGAGCATGAAGG
>JBAZPZ010000129.1:0-5399 GCA_041645495.1 Fidelibacterota bacterium
GACGAACGAATTACTCTCGAACGTTCCTCGCACCGCTTCAAAATCCAATCGGCGCGTTTCGGTGTCGCCGTCGAGTCCGTAACCGATCTGACTGCCCATGTCGAACTCTTTTTCGGCATCTTTCAAAATCATATTGTTGAGTTTCAGCCGATTTTCTTTCCAGTCGGCGATCAACGCAACGAATTGTTCGGGAAGCAACTGCGAGATTTCCACACCCAATCGCTGTTCAAGTTTGCTCAGAAACCAATCACCAGCGGTTTTTTCATAGAGTTGATGAATCACTTTCAACCGTTCCAGCGCGGCATCGATGGACGAAATCTTGCGTGTGCGAATTTCATCCATGAATTGCAGAACCGAAGCGTTCGTCGCGATCATGCCGGAAATGTCTCGCCATGATTCATTTTTCACATCGACATTGAACATCAACGCTTTTCGCATTTCATCAAAGGTTACAGTTCCCGGAAGTTTTTCTAAACGTCGCACGACTTCTCCGGAAAGCGCGATTTTCAGCGCCATCTCATAATATCGCGTACAGCCTTTAATGAGCAGACGTTTGATTTGCACGCCCTTGTAATTGATCGTTTCCTGCGTTTTTTGCGCCGACTCGCCGAGTTTGGTCAGAACGTCAATGGCGTTGAGAATTTTTTCGACAATGAACGGACTCAGGAAATCGAATCGGATCAAATCCATTTTGTTCGGATCTTTCCGGCGATCGCGCTTCGGCCATTTATCAGTATCGCGGTGGGTTCCGACGGTGAAAAGGTTCATCCCGGGTGTCAGGTAACTTTTACCGTTTTCCTCTTTGATATAAGAAAAGGGTAATTCTCCGGCATCGATGTTGGAAAAATGCTTGCCGGTGATAACGGAAAATGCGCCGATTTTGGACGGCCAGAGAAGATAGGAAAAGGAACCTGTTTTCGAGCCGCGTTCCAGAATTCCCTGATGAAGCGGGCCGAGTTTATACATGTGATTGCTCTGATTCGTCCCGCTTCCGGCGTTAAAAAAGGAAAACATTCCGGCGATCAATAGCGTCGATTTGTGATGCGTCACGGTGTAAGGACCGGCAAAAACGGAACAGGCTTCGCCATGGAACGCCTCGCAATTGGCGAAGAAAACGGAATTTTCCGCCGAATACTGTTTGCCAATCTTGACGCCCTGTCCGACGAAACAGCGGTCTAAAATCGCGCCGCCGTCCACGCGTGATCCCGACAGGATGATAAAATGTTTGGCGACGACGCCTTCCCCGACAATCGCCGGATCGGCGGAACATCCTTGAATCGTTCCTTCCTGTAAAAACGCCGCACCGGTCGCAATCGAATATTGCCCAAAACAAACATTCCGAATGATCTGACAATGCCGGATGCGAACGCCGTCTTCAACGATTCCAACCGCACTTTTCTTCGTCTGAATGTAATCCCGAATCATCTCTTCGAGTGCTTTGATAAATCCGCTATCGTGGCGGTAAGCCGCTAACAGATATGCAACTTGCGAAGTCAGGCGATCGAACATGAGAATCGTCCTACCGCCGCCCTCGTTCAGCGCCTCAACTTCCGTTCCGTTTCCAAAAGTCGTCTCTCCATCGTTCACCATCTCGGCGACATTTTCGATGACTACATCGTTACCGATTCGCTGGTTCACGAGATTTTTAACGGAAGAAATAAAGACGCGTTCGCCAATCTGGCAATTTTTTACGAACGAGTCGTAGATGCCGCATGCGCGAAAAACACCTTTTTCGGTTTCAATCGTTCCGTCCTGTTTGTCTATGCCGACCGTTCCGGAAAATCGCACGTTGCAGAATCTCTCCGGGAGAAACGGTTCGGCTACCGTCACATGGTTCCAATCATCCGCGGAACAGCCGTTGGCATAGAGGAGATCGATTTCTCCCCGACTTAACTGTCTGACTTTCATTGCCTCTCCAGATTTTTACGGTTCAGTATTTTACAGTTCAGGTAAATGCGTAAGCGTGTGATGCTCAATGTCCTTAAAATATTTCACGGTGCCGACTTTCAGTTCCATCGTCGATTCGTCATCACAGATAATAATTCCGTGCTGATGAAGTTGCAACATCGAAACCGTCCACATGTGATTGACGCCTTCCTCGACGACTTTCTGAAGCGCCCGCGCTTTTTTATAACCATTAATGATGATCAGAACCTCGCGGGCGTCCATCACGGTTCCGACGCCAACGGTCAATGCGGTTTTCGGAACCTTATTCAGATCGTTTTCAAAAAACCGTGAATTGGCGACGATCGTATCGAATGTCAGTGTTTTTATCCGCGTGCGGGACGAAAGCGACGAACCGGGTTCGTTGAATGCGATATGTCCGTCGGGACCGATCCCGCCGAGGAACAGATCGATTCCTCCAAACTTCTTGATCTTCTCTTCGTAGGAATAACATTCTTCGTCCAGATCGATGGCGTTTCCGTTGAGAATATTCACGTTTTTCGCCGGAATGTCGATATGTTTGAACAGATTGTTCCACATAAAATAATGATAACTTTCCGAATGATCTTCCGGCAGTCCGACATATTCATCCATGTTGAACGTCACGACGTTTTTAAACGACACTTTTCCGGCTTTATAAAGAGCAACCAATTCCTTGTAAGTTCCGAGCGGCGAAGAGCCGGTCGGTAAACCGATCACGAATGGTTTTTCGGCAGACGCATTGGCTAATTTGATGCGTTCCGCGATAAAATAAGCGACCCACTTACTGAGTTTCTCGTAATTTTCATGAATTAAAATTCTCATAATTCTGCTCCTTGTGATTTAGTATAAGTTTTCTTTCAATTTTTCGCTACAACATGATTTTGGCGTCGGCGACGAACACGCCTTTGCCTTCGTCGAGAACGATCAACGGATTGATGTCGAGTTCGCGGATTTGCGGACAATCGATGACCAATTGCGACAGTCGTCGAATGCATCGAACGATTCCGGCAATGTCTTTCGGATTATTGCCGCGCGCGCCCGACAACAGCGGATAACCTTTGATGCTTTCGATCATCGATTTCGCCGTCGATTCGCCGATCGGCGGAATCCGGAAAGCGACATCCTTGAACACTTCGACAAAAATTCCACCCAAACCGAACATAACGACACTGCCGAACGAGGCGTCGCGTTTGGCGCCGAGAATAGATTCCTCGCCAGAAGGAATCATTTTTCTAACCAAAACGCCGTCGATTTTGACGAAAGGAAGTTTTTGGCGGACGTTTTCCACGATTGTCGTGTAGGCATTCCTCGCTTCTTGTTCTGTTTGGATATTCAGAACGACGCCGCCTATGTCGAATTTATGAACGACATCTTTCGACATCACTTTCATCACGGCGGGAAATCCGAACCGAACCGCCAGCGTTGCGGCTTCTTCGGCCGATTGCGCCAGAGCGCTTTCAACAACCGGCAAACCGTAAATATCCAGGATTTGTGTCGCTTCGTTTTCCGTCAAATATTTTTGCCCGGTGCTAACAGCTTCATCCAAAATCCGGTTCGCTTTGTCGCGAGCCGTGTTCTCCAGATCGATCGGATCGAACGCCCGATGATTGGCGATCCGGCTGAAATTGTAAGTCGTTGAAAATGCGACCGCCATGGATTCCGGTAAAAAGTAGTGCGGAATTTTATTTCGCTGAAGGATATCAACGCCGACGGACACATCGGCTTCGCCCATGAACGACGTGAAAATAGGTTTGTCGTAATGACTGGAAACTTTGGCGACTTCGCGCGCGATCAGATCGATATCCGTCATGGATTGCGGCGTCAGGATCACGAAAACGCCATCGACGTTATCGTCTTTAAAAGCCGCCGACATCGCGATGTTGTACCGGTCGGCGCGTGCATCTCCAATAACATCGACAGGATTGTTCGTGTTGGCGGTTTTAGGCAAATTTTTCTTTAAAATCGCCGTCGTCTCATCGGACAGTTTCGCCAACTGCAATCCCTCCCGCACGACGGCATCCGTTGTCAACACGCCTGGTCCGCCGGCATTGGTGATGATCGCGACACGGTTGTTTTTTGGAATTGGCTGATAGGCGAACGCGATGGCTTTGTTGAACATTTCCTCGATATTGTCGCACCGAATGATTCCCGCCTGCCGAAAAGCGGCGTCGCAGATTTCGTCGCTACCGGCCAAAGAACCGGTGTGGGAAGCCGCGGCGGAAGCGCCTGCCGATGTTCGTCCTGCCTTTAAGATCAAGATTGGTTTGCGGCTCTCTGCGATGATTTCTCCGGCGGCTTTCATAAGCGCCAATCCGTCGGTGACTTCTTCGAGGTACATGAGAATAACCTTTGTCTTGGGATCGTCTTTCAGATAATAAAGCAGGTCGATTTCACTGATGTCCGCTTTGTTACCGAAACTGATAAACTTAGAAAAACCGATATGCTTGGCGTAAGCGTAATCCAGAACGGCGGTGCAGAGCGCGCCGCTTTGCGAAAGGAACGCAATGCTTCCTTCCTCTGGCATTCGCCGCGCAAACGAAGCATTGATTTTCGACCGCGGATCGGTGTTAATCACTCCCAGACAGTTCGGTCCGATGAACGACATGTCATACCGGAAGGCGATCTCTTTCAGTTGATTTTCCAGAACGGCGCCTGCCTCTCCGACCTCTTTAAATCCGGCGGAAATGATGATCGCTGATTTGATTCCTTTTTGTCCGCATTGCTCCAGCGCCATGTGGCAAACGGAACTGGGAAAGACGAGAATCGCCAGATCGACTTCGTCCTGAATATCGACGACGTATTTGTAGGCTTTGACGCCAGCGATAAACTTTTCCTTCGGACTCACCGGAAAGACAATTCCGTTGAAATCCGCTTTCAGAATGTTCATTAGAATATCGCACGGAACGGTGCCGACGACCTTATTGGCTCCGACAATGGCGACCGAATCCGGGTAAAAGATTTTTTCTAAGTTTTTTTGATGTAGTTGCGACCGAGTCGTCATGTTTTCTCCCATTTAGACAGAAATTCAGGCTAAGTAACCGGCGATAAATAGCACGGCGTCTTCGACGGTTTGGATCCTCAGCGCCTTGTCTTCATCCATCTCGATTCCGAATTCTTCTTCAAATCCGGCAACCAATTCCAGACTCTGCATCGAGTCCGCCCCGAGATCGAAGATGAAGTTCGTGCTGTCGGAGACCTCGCTGACATCCATTTTCAAGACTTTTGCCACAACCGATTTGACTCGTTCCCGAACCTCCGTTTTTACCATTTTCTCCTCCATTAATTTGGTTTTATCTTGCTTCTTCGTTATTTGTGTCATTCACTATCATTCGTAGAATTGTAATAATTTCAAATTCAAGATACAAGAAATATTTCATGCGATCCTCCGAATCTGATTGATTTCGCTAATCGGCAGAATCCCCAAACGGCATTCTCCTCTTGAGCAGGTCGAATCGGAAAGCGGTTTAATTATT
>JBAZPZ010000130.1:0-5300 GCA_041645495.1 Fidelibacterota bacterium
GGGTTCGTATCCTCGTTATCGACGGCCTGGGATTCCTCGAAAACCGCCAGCGTATCGAAATCCATGGTTAATTCATAGAGTCCGTAGCTGATCGTATCCGGATGCGTCGTATCGTCAAACTTCAGCAGGTAATCGGCATCCGTCACCAGTTCGGGATCGAGCATATCCAGATAGATGTCGCCACTACCCCATCCGGCGATTCTTACTATACCATCGGCGGTAGCCGGGGGCTGATATCCGGCGGCCGGCGCATCGGGAATCACCATGGCAGTATTTTTATCGAGGGTCACCGTGCCGTATCGGTCTTTGAAAATCGTCTTGGTGCATTCGGAAGGCAGGATGAATTTTTCAGCCCAGCCACGATCGTAGGAGACCACGGCGTAATAGTAGGTTTTTCCGTTCAGTACATCTGTATCCACCCAGGAATGTTTCAGTCCGTTGTCGCTGCCCAGAAAAAATTTGGTGCCGTTGACATCGACCTCGAAGAAGTCTTTGACACCATTTTTCAAGTCGAAATGGACTATCGGTTCATAGAATGTCGCTTCACCGTAGCCGTTCGTGATGATATAGGTATCGCTGAAAGCCTCATCGGTCGCCCGGTAAATCCGGTAGCCTTCGAAATCGTAACCGCCCGTTGCCGGATCGGCAAAATCATCGTAGGATTTTTCGGCGGCATCGTCCCAGTAGAGGGTAACTTTGCCGTTGCCGGCTACCGTTTTGAGCGTAGGTTTTATCGGCGGGCGGGCGAAATTATAATTCGCGTTATAAATTCCCTGCACGACCTCCTTGTTGCGCCGCAGGTCATCCAGGGTTTCACCGAAAACCAGCGCCAGGGAGAAACGCTCGGTATGTCTCGGCGGCAGAATGAAGGGGCCCGATCCAAACAAAAATGCGATGTTGCCGTTCTGGCTCCCGGTATCGAAATGGTAGTTGGCGATGCGTTCCCAGAGTACTTCGTCATACTGGTACTCCACACCCTGACCGATATAAAAGCTGTCGAAGGCCGTCAAACCGATTTGATCGGACTCATCCTTATCGGTCTGATCGAAGTTTGGTTCGCCGGAGTTCGGCACGCCATCGCCTTCACCAGAGTCACCGGTACCACCGACTCCATCGGCTCCCAAATCATGCAGATCAGGGTCCCAGTCACCGTCATTATCGATTCCGTCCTCTCGACTTTCATCGATCAGCAAATTATCGAAACCGGTTCTGGCCAGGAAATCGCGGTATTTAAGTCCTTGGTGCACGTTGGCGTTTTCGTCGATAATTCCATCCAGATCGTCATCAATTCCATTAAATGGCCTTTCACTGATCGTCTGGTTGCGTACAAAGAGGCGCTCGCCGTCGCCCTCCCTGACATACAGATTGTCACCGTCAAAGCGATAGAAATCGTTCGAACCGCCCGCCGCGAACGAGACGATCCGCCGCCCCCAGTTGTTCTCAGGTTCCATATTGTTGTAGTCGATGACAACCACCTCGTCCGGCAGGGAACGCGGTTGGAAATCGATATCGGACAAAGTCGGTCCGGGTCCGTTTGCGGCATCGCCGTCATTGTCGATCCCGTCAAAGGGATTGCCCGGGCTTTCCAGGAAGGCATATCCGGCATAACCCGTTTTCCAGTTGCCTCCACCCAGGCCATTGGAATCCCAGGTATAGGCCAGGTCGAGATTCAGATCGTAGAAGGCGTTGTCGTCGTTGGAATCGTCCTGTCCGCCGACGCCGGCATCGGCATACATACCGAAGACGGCTTTATTATAATGTGTCGTACCGATATTGGTAATATCGTAATGCCAGAAAATGATATCTTCGGCCAGAACATTCGACCACTGAAACCCGCGTACCGCCACCCGCATGCCCAGACCGCCGCGACTGCTATCATTCTTATCGCAATAATATAGGCCGTGAAAATCACGGCCGTGATCCTGGTAGTCGTCCATAACGAAATAACTTTCCTGATCGGCATTGGTGCGCTGACCGAAATAGCCGTTCCAGACGTTGTGCCAGGAAGCCTCCTTGTCGGGCCAGTATTCCGGCCAGGTGTTGGGATCATCACTCATGGCGATATAATCCTGGTTGGGATTGGAAAAACCCGACAGTGGTTGCCAGCCGAATGCGATGCCGGTCGGACCAGTTTCATAATGCTCGCGATAACCGCCTTCGACGATGTGGATGGTATCGCCGTTGGTCAGTGTCACTTCGGCCGCCACGATCGGGTAAATGCCGTCCATGTAGGAATGATTGCTGCCGCGCGGCCAAACGCCGGAAGGCTTCTTGCCCCACCAGCCCACCTCGCCGAAATTCCAGAAGAGCGTTTCGACGAGATTGCCGTTGTGCAATCCCTGTTTGCGATTGCGATGCTCTCCGTAGAGATCGTCGATATTCATCTGGGCCCATGCCAGGTTGAATAGAAATAAAAAGAGGGTGAAAAGGATTTTTGCGTATCTCATTATAGATTCACCTTTATTCCAAAGATCACTTTTCTGGGCGACATATAGAAATCCGGCCGGGTCAGGAAATCATCCAGTGTGTGGATCGGCTGTTCCGGAACATAGGTCGGAATCAGCGAGTAGGCCGGATCGCCGGTATCGGTAAAAACGTCCGTGGCGTTTAATCGATCGAAGAGATTCTTCACCTGTACATACAGCGTCCAGTCGGCACCGGCTGCCTTGATGTGATATTTAGCGTTCAGATCGACGTTGAAAGTATACGGTTTGCGCTCCGAATTCTCGAAGGAGGTACGCCGGTTTTGAAATTCGGGTGTGTAGGGCAATCCGCTGCCCAGATTGGCGATCAGACCGGTACTCCAGCTCTTTTGGCCGAGGTTAATCGAGACATTCAGGGTATGAGTTTGATCCCAATCCAGCGGTACCGTCTGGATTTCGCTTTCGCGCGGCGGATCGGATTGCTGATCGTAAAAAACGGCATCCGGGTCCGAGGCGTTGCCTTCGGCCACCTGATAGGTATAATCGATACTACCGGAGAGCATCCCGATCGGGTTCTGTGTCAGTGACAGCGTAATACCGCGCACGTTGCTATAATCGCGACTGATGTAGCGGGCGTAACTATCACCGAGGATGTACAATTCTTTAATTTCCGTGCCGACCAGATTACGGATGTCCTTATAATAACCGGTCAGTTCCATGACCAGGCCCGGCAGTAGCATTTGCTGGAGCCCCACCTGGTAAATCGTGGTTTTCGTTGGATCCAGATCGGCGTTGCCAATAATACTGCTCAACGAACCGCCCTGCACCTCGAATTCGGAATTCTGGTACAGGTACTCGAAATTAGGAATTTGGAAGAAATGACCATAGGAGATGTGGATGGCCCCCTGTTCGGTAATCGGATAGGAAATCCCTAGACGCGGGCTCCATTGCTGCTTATCGCCGGCATCCCGGTAGGGATCGGCGGTCCCGTGATAACTGCCGTTGGGATCGCGCAGATCTTTAGGAACAACACCGTCAGGATGGAAATAATCCCAGCGCAGTCCCAGAATCAGGATGATGCGCTGAAATTCCATCTTGTCTTCCAGCCAGAAGGCGAATTCCACCGGCTTGTGGCGGTATTCGTTGTTATTGACATTCTCGGGCGGATAGAGTTCCGGTTTCCAGCCGGTGGTACGATCGAGGCGCAGACTGTAATCGTGCAGCCAGAGGTTGCTCTGGCGCAGTTCCCACCCGGTTTTGATCTCATGACGGCGGTTGACCTGCGAAACCAGGTTCCATTTCAGCGTGTTGACCCGCGAATTGCGGTAAAAATGGTTCATGTCCATGCCGCCCATGTAAAATCCGTAACCGAGACGTCGCAGCAAAATGGGACTCACGTAGTTTTCATCTTGGGGATCTTCATAGACATAGGATTTGTAGTTGTTATATAACCGGTTGAACTTTAGTGAATAGAAAAGATTCTGCCAGGGAATGTGTGTCAGGCTAATCGAAAACTGGTTGCGGTCCTGGCACTGGGTCGCGATCCCGTCCGGATTATACTTGAAGAGATAATTGTAGGTTTTCCATTCCTGGTCCGAAAAGCTGCCCTGTAATTCAAGTGTCAGTCGCGGAAAGATCTTAAACGCCATCTTGCCATTGAAGGTAAACTTCTCAAACGGATTGAGAGATACCGCATGGCCATCTCCGCTACGCTCGATGTACCAGTTGGCCGGGTTGGGATCGTCGAGGTTCGAAGAATCGGATGGAAGGAATTCCCGTACACCGTAGAGATAGCCGTCGGCTTTCAGCCTCCGAGCCGAGACGAAAAATGAGGCCTCGGGCAGTACCGGCAGGGGACCGGCCAATGTGATCTCGCCGCTTTTTTCGCCCAGCGGATCGAAATCTCCGATGTTATAGAAGGGCGAGTCGTGCCCGCTGAGATAGTCGCCGGTATAAAGGTCGGCAGAGATCGAGTATCGATCGGTGCCGGTTTTCGTGATGATATTGACTACGCCCGACATGGCCTGTCCGTATTCCGCGCTGAAAGTACCACTGATGACCTTGACCTCCTGGATCGCGCTGTTTTCGATCTCGACCGCCATTTCGCCGTCATATGGATCGGAAACCGAGATACCGTCCAGCATATAGGATACTTCTCCGGCGCGACCGCCACGGAAATGTCCATCCACGACGCCGGCCTGCAGGTTGATCAGCTCCTTGAATTCCGTCACGGGCATCTTGGAAATCGCATCTGCTCCAATCACGGCCATTGTTGAAGTTCGGTCGCGTTGAATCTCGGGCCGGCTGCCCATGACGATGACCCCTTCCTGGCTCTCCAGCACCCTGGTTTTCAGGACAAAGTTTTCGGTGCTCGTGAAATCGGTATGCACCGGGACGTCGTTCAGTTGCACCTCCTGGTAGCCGATCATGGAAATCTTGATATCGTAATTTCCCGGAGGCACGTTCAGAATGACATAGTAGCCGTTCAGATCGGTCGCAGCACCCATACCGGTACCCACCAGGATGACATTGACGCCCATCAGCGGCGCACCGCTCTGTCCGTCGGTGATGGATCCGGTGATTTTACCGGTAGTTCCCGCCATCAATAAAAACGGTAAAAGAATCAGAAAATTGAATACCGCAAGGGTTTTAAACATGCGTTTCATCATGTTCCACATTCTGCTCGGTTATAAGCGGCAGCTCCCCGATTACGGGGAGCTGCCGGATTATAGATTACTTAGATAGTATCATTTTGGCAACCTTGAAACTGTTACCGTAACTGACTTTACAGAAATAGATGCCGGTCGGCGCAGGCAGGTTGGCCTCCGTCAAACCGTTCCATTCATAACGATGATAACCGGATGGTAATTCGTTGTT
>JBAZPZ010000131.1:0-5266 GCA_041645495.1 Fidelibacterota bacterium
CGAACGAATGAAAGCCGTTGTTTGGTATTCCTGCCAGGACAATTCCGGATTTTGATGAAGTTTCCTCCGAATATCGATCAGTTCCGGTAGTATCGCCTGAATAATCGGATTTATCTTCATTTCAAACAGTCACCTCCATAGCTGTCGGTAACGTACTTCTGTAGGCTTTTTGGATTTCATCCAATGAAAGGTTGATACAGTCGTTCATTTTTAGTCTGCCATTGTCTTTGACGCGTCCGATTGTCACGCAGGGAACGATGTTCTTTGATGCGATTCGTTCCATTTCCAGCAGTCTGCTTTCGTCGATAGTGACAATGATAACCGATTGACTCTCAGCGAAAAAGAGTTCGTCTTCTCTCAACTTTCCGGAAATGAAAATTGATGCACCCATCGGTTTTTCGGGATTGGAAATGCATCCCTCGGCAATCGCGACGGCCATTCCGCCGTCCGATATATCTATTGCCGAGTGAACAATCTTCTTGGCGATCGCTTCCAGACAAGCGTCCTGAACGCGTCTCTCAAATGATAAATCGATATCCGGTGCATCGCCGGCAACCGTATCATGTATAACCTGTAAATAAGCGCTTCCGCCAAGTTCGCCTTTAATCGTGCCGAGCATGAGAATGAAATCGCCGTCTTTTTTGAACCAGCTGGTCGTAATATTTTCCAGATTGTCGATGAGTCCGAGCATCCCGACAACCGGCGTTGGATAAATAGCGCCATTCGGCGACTCGTTGTAAAAACTGACGTTTCCGCCGGTCACAGGCGTATCCAAAGCGCGGCAGGCGTCGCCCATACCCAGAACCGCTTGTTTAAATTGATAATAAATCTCCGGATCGTAAGGATTTCCGAAGTTCAGGCAGTTCGTGATCGCGATCGGTTTGCCACCGGAACAGACGACATTTCTGGCCGATTCGGCAACGGCAATCGCACCGCCTTTGTATGGATTCAAATAAGTGTATCGCCCGTTTCCATCGGTTTTCGTTACGATGGCTTTGTTCGTTCCTTTAACTCGAATGACGGCGGATGAACTTCCGGGTGTCACTGCCGTGTTGGTGCGAACGCTGTGGTCGTATTGGCGGAAAATCCATCGTTTGTCCGCGATGTCGGGCGAAGTTATCAACTTCATCAGTACGTCGTTATAATTCGTTGGTTCAGGAAGTTTCCGAATATTCTTCGCGCGCAGTTTGGCAATGTATTTCGGTTCTTTCGTTTCGCGAAGATAGACCGGAGCGCCGCCGCCCAGAACCAGATTCCATGCCGGGATGGAGCCGATTTTCTTGCCGTTCATGATCATATCGAGGTTTCCGGAATCGGTCACTTGCCCGATTTCCACGCAATTCAAATCCCACTTCTTGAAGATCTCTTTGACTTCTTCCTCGAAACCTTTTCGGATAATAACGAGCATGCGTTCCTGCGACTCCGACAGCATGATTTCGTACGGTGTCATGTCCTTTTCACGAAGCGGAACCGCGCTGAGATTCAAATACATCCCGGACTTGCCTTTTGCCGACATTTCAGAAGTCGAACATGCGATTCCCGCCGCGCCCATGTCCTGAATCCCGATCAGATATTCTTTCTTGGCCAATTCCAGCGTCGCTTCCAGTAGCAACTTTTCGGTAAAAGGATCGCCAACCTGAACGGACGACCTGCGGCTTTCCGATTCCTCGCTCAATTCGACCGAAGCGAATGTCGCTCCGTGGATTCCGTCGCGTCCGGTCGAAGATCCGACGATCATGACCGTATTTCCGACGCCTTTGGCCACGGCGCTGACGACATGCTCTTTTTTCACGATGCCGATCGTCATCACGTTGACCAGCGGATTTCCTGTGTAGCATTCATCAAAATATACTTCGCCGGCAACCGTTGGAACACCCATGCAGTTGCCGTAATGCGCAATGCCTTTGATGACCTGATCGAACAGATAGCGATTTCTCGGATTCGTCAGAGGCCCGAAGCGCAGAGAATCCAGCGACGCGATTGGACGCGCGCCCATCGTGAAAATATCGCGCATGATTCCACCTACGCCGGTCGCCGCTCCCTGG
This sequence comes from Fidelibacterota bacterium, assembly GCA_041645495.1. Lineage (GTDB taxonomy): Bacteria > Fidelibacterota > UBA2242 > UBA2242 > UBA2242 > 0-14-0-20-45-22. The sequence goes on from JBAZPZ010000131.1 coordinate 2,046, forward strand.
AAAGGTTCGATAGCCGATGGATGATTGTGGCTTTCGATCTTGAATGCAACCGCCTGACCGTCGCCGATATCGACCAAACCGGCATTTTCTTCGCCTGCACCGACGAGCAACCGTCTTCCGGATCGCGGCAACGTCTTAAGCAAAGCGATTGAATTTTTATAACTGCAATGCTCGCTCCACATGACGGAGAATACGCCGAGTTCCGTAAAGTTCGGCTCGCGCCCGAGTATCTTTTTGATCTTTTCCCATTCTTCTTCATTCAGTCCGTGCTGGATTGCCAGTTGCAGATCGACTTTGGGTTCCTGCTTGTCGCTCATTTATGCTCCTTTACGAGTGATTTGTTTAAAATATTTCAATATTTACCGAACGACCGGAATCTTGATCCGATTCCAGAAATCGTTCATCGTTTCGCGCCGCGTGATTTCCATATCGACGCCATCGATCAGCGCGACTTCCGCCGGTCTCAGCCGATGATTGTACGGCATCGACATCACGTTTCCGTAAGCGCCCGCCTGAGTAAAAACGAGCAGATCGCCTTCCTGTACTTTCGGCAACATCCGGTCACGTGCAAAAATATCGGTGTTCTCACAAATCTGTCCGCAGACATTGATCGGAAACAACTCCGTGTCGTTTTCTTTTCCATCGACGATAATCGTATGATGCGCGCTATACAACGCCGTCCGAATAAGCGTCTGAAATCCGGCGTCGATTCCGACGAAATTCTGATAACTCTCCTTCAATCCGAGAACTCTGGAAATCAGAAATCCCGCATTTCCAACTAAATAACGCCCGGGTTCCAGCGTCAAAACCGGATTTCCCAGTTTGTATTCGTTCACTTTCTTCCGAAAAATGTCGATGCATTTTTTCCCGACATACGCGATGTCCAATTCTTTTTCGTCGCTCTGATACGGAATTCCGAGTCCGCCGCCCATGTCGATAAATTCAAATGTGATGCCGAGTTCCCGATGGATTTTTCCGAGAATGTCCATGAACAGTTCGAGGATTTTTGGGAAATGTTCGGCATCGAGAACGCCCGAACCGGTCATGATGTGCGCGCCGAATCGTTGAATTCCCGCGTCGAGTGCTTTTTGATAGGCTAAAGCCGCTTTTTCGTGCGGAATTCCGAACTTCGCACGTTCGCCGCCCGTCGTGATTTTCTCGAACTTGCCTCTTCCCTTTCCGGGATTGATGCGGAAGGAGATACGTTCAGGTTTTCCGATTTTCAGCAAACGGCCGAGCGAATTCAAATCGTCCAGATTGATCTGAACGCCGGAATGAAACGCCGCCGCCAGATCTTCCGGACTTTCATAATTTCCTGTGTATAAAATATCCAACGGCTGAACGCCGATTTTGAGCGCGACTTCCAGTTCGCCCGGGCTGACGCAATCGACGCCCAATCCATTTTCACTGAGCAGTTTGACGATCGCCGGATGGGAATTCGCCTTCATTGCGTAGAAGATTTTCGTCGGGACATCGTCGGAATGAAAACTTTGCAACAGTTTCGCCGCATTTTCTTCGATCTTCGCAAAGTCATAAACATAGACGGGTGTGCCGTATTTTTCGGCAATTTCCCGAACATTCATTCCGCCGATTTTCATTCCGTTTTCCTCATTTAATTCGAATTAGCGATGCAATTGGTCCCATATTTTCTGCGCAAGTTTCGGTCCGACGCCTTTGATCTCGCAGTAATCCGTCACCGACGCGGATTTCATCGCGGAAATTGTCTTGAATTTCGCCCACAATTCCTTTTTCCGGGCGGCGCCGAGTCCGACGATCCGGTCGAGTTCAGAACCAATCTCTCCTTTTCCGCGCAATTTGCGATGATAGGTGATGGCGAATCGGTGCGCTTCATCGCGGATTTTCTGAAGCAGGATCAGTGACGGAGAATCTTTTCTCAGAAGGAACGGATCGCTCTGGTCGGGCACGAAGATTTCATCCAATCGCTTCGCGATGCCTGCGACCGGTAAACTATCTAAGTTCAATTCCTTCAACGCTTGCCTGCCTGCCGAAAGTTGCCCTTTTCCGCCATCGATCAGAATCAAATCCGGCAGATCGTTCGATTCCCGAACTTGCCGCGAATAGCGTCGTTTGATCACTTCCGCCATCATCGAAAAGTCGTCGATCCCTTCTACCGTTTTGATCTTGAACCTGCGATAGTCGCTCTTTTTGGCTTTTGCATCGACAAATGTTACCAAAGAACCGACGGCAAATTTACCCCGAATGTTCGATATATCAAACGCCTCAATCCGGCGCGGAAGGTTCGACAGCATCAAATCCGCTTGCAAGCGAATCAGTGATCTTGGCGTGTAATCTTCCTTCTGACTCTTTTTCAGCAGGATTTCCTTGATCTGCAGGCTGGCGTTGCGTTCAGCCATTTTCATAAGTTGCAGGCGTTCCTCTTTCGCCGGTTTGGAAATCGTGACTTTCGTTCCCCGCAACTCTGACAGCCATTCTTTCAACACGTCGCATCCGTCGGGATAAATATTGACCAGCACTTCCTGTGGCGCGGTTAGCGCCTTTTCATAATATTGCTGGATGAACGTCTGCATCACTTCCGACTGCTCGTGCGCGGCGACGCCTTCCAGAAAGAAAGAATCCTTGCCGACGAGTTTGCCTTCGCGGATTCGGAAAACCACCGCGCAGGCGATTTCCTCTTCCGTCACGATCGCCAGCAGGTCGCGGTCGGTCAGATCGTTCAGTTCCACCGATTGGCGATTGGAGTAATTCTGCAAAGCGGAATAACTGTCACGGTATTTTGCGGCAATTTCAAACTTCATTTCCTGCGCCGCCGATTCCATTTTCTGCCGGAAAAACTCCAGCGTCTCGGTCGTTTTCCCGCGGAGGAATTGAGCGATCTTCTGGATCGTCAGTCCATAATCTTCCGGCGAGATCAGCCCTTGGCACGGACCGTCGCACCGGTGAATGTGATAGTTCAGGCAGAGTTTAACTTTCTTCGATTGGACTGTTTCATCATCCAACTTGAAACTGCAGTCGCGGACGGCGAAGAGTTTCTTGATGATCCGCAGAACCTCTTTCATATTCGACGAATCCGTGTAAGGTCCGAAATACTTCGCGCCGTCTTTGATCAATTTCCGCGTTACGAAAATTTGCGGGAACAATTCGTTCGTGATCTTCAGATACGGAAACGTCTTGTCGTCCTTCATGAAAATATTGTACTTCGGGCGATGCTTCTTGATCAGCGTGTTTTCAAGGATCAGCGC
>JBAZPZ010000132.1:0-5193 GCA_041645495.1 Fidelibacterota bacterium
TTCAATTTTAACCCTTCACTTTTCCGTCGCTGAGATTAAATTACCCGTTGCCATGGCTCGAATACCGAATGCGACGATCGAACAAATCAAAGCCCGCGCGGACGTTTTGGAAGTCGTCTCGGACGTCGTCCAACTGCGCCAGCGCGGACGCAACTACTTCGGACTTTGCCCGTTTCACGAAGAGAAAACCGGCTCGTTCAGCATCAATCCGTCGATGGGTATCTTCCACTGTTTCGGATGCGGAAAAGGCGGCAATGCGGTCACGTTCATCATGGAATATGAAAAGATCGACTACGTCGAAGCACTCAAACGCCTTGCCGAACGCTATCATATCCGCATCGATTGGGAAGAGACCGGCGAAGACCGCGAACAAGGCGAAATCGCGCTCCTTTACGAATTGCACGATCTGGCGATGAATCTCTATCATCAGCAGATTTTCTCTGAAAAAGGAAAAACCGCGCTCGACTATCTGATCCAACGCGGATTCAGTCAGGCGATCATCAAACAATTCACGCTCGGATTCGCCACCGACGATTGGGAGAACCTGTTCCGGAAAATTGACGCCGCCAAATTTTCGCCCGGTGTTCTGGAAAAATCCGGATTGTTAGTTCGCAAAGAGGGAACGCAGTTCTACGATCGTTTCCGGAACCGCATCATTTTTCCGATCCATAATCTTGCCGGTCGCGTCGTCGCTTTTGGCGGCAGAACGATGGACGCAAATCCCGAAGCTTCGGGAGCGAAATATATCAACTCCGCCGAGACGCCGATCTATTTCAAGAGCGGCATCCTGTACGGACTTCATTATTCCAAAGACCAGATTCAGCGTTCCGGCGCCGCGATCATTGTCGAAGGCTATACCGATTTTCTCCGCATGTTCATTTCCGGAATTCAAAATGTTGCTGCCGGTTCCGGCACCGCGCTGACGTTTCATCACGCCAAAGCGCTGAAAAGATTCACCAACCAAACCATCCTGTGCTACGACGGCGATGCGGCGGGACAAAACGCCACCGAACGCGCCGGTTTTATCCTGCTAAAAGAAGGAATCGACGTGAAGGCGATTTCCCTTCCACCGGAAGACGATCCCGATTCCTATCTCCGGACGCATTCCGTCGCCGATTTCAATTTGCTTTATAAAAACGCACCGGATTTTATCACTTTTTACACCAACCGTCATCAGCTGGAGTTGACGTCGCCCGCTTCCAAGACGCTGTTCCTCGAAAAAGTCGTCGCGGAACTGATCGAAATCAAAAATCCCGTGACACGCGAACTGATCGTTCAGCAGATCGGCGATCGGCTTCATCTCAGCGAAGAACTCATCAACAGCCAAATTCGCTTTCTTCAGAAACAAAAGGCTGCCTATGGAACTTCTGCATCGAAACCGGAATCTATAAAAGAGAAAACAATCCAGATCCAATCGCCTGTCGAAAAAGCCGAGTACGAATTGGTGAAAATAATCCTGACCGACGATCCGCCGCTCGGGGAGATTGTCACCGCTTATCTGAAACCGGAACAGTTTAGCCATGCCGTTCTGAAAAAAATCTACACGCGGATCGTGGCGCGTTTAGAGGAAAGCAAGTTTATCCAGCCGGCATCGCTTTTTGACGACGAATGGACGGAACAGGAAAAATTTTATCTCTCCCGGCTTCTGTTCGAAGCGGAACATTTTAAAGAGAAAAGCGCCGATACCGATCTTCAGCGGACGGCCAAAGACTGCATCGTCATCGTGCTCGTCGCCGATACCGAACAGCAGATCAAACAACTCCGCGACCACATCAAAGTCGCCGAAAAAGCCAATGACGACACGGAAAAACTCATCATCGAACTCTCCAACCTTCGGCGCAAACGCAAAGAAATCGAGCATTTGTTCACCGCGATCGCGGAATGAAATTCGGCAAAATTACTCATGAATTTACTAATTGCGCGCCTGCTCAATTATTTTTTACATTTTGGCGAATGAAAATAAGCGGTTCAAAATCATCAATCCCGGGCGAATCCTTCGCTATGGAGACGAAAAGCCATGCCACGTCCTAAGAAAAAAATCTTCGTCCTCGACACGAACGTCATTCTGCACGACAGCGCCTGCATCCATCAGTTTCAGGAAAACGATATCGTCGTGCCGATCACCGTTCTGGAAGAACTCGACCGTTTCAAGGTCGGCAACGATTCGCTGAACTTTCACGCGCGCGAATTCGTTCGGAATCTGGATACGCTCAGCGGCGACAAGTTGTTCGACGACGGTGTGCCGATCGGGCCGGGACTCGGAAACATTTCCATCAAACTCGAACGTAAGTTCCATGAGGATTTGGCGATCAATTTTTCATCGAATGTTCCCGACCATCATATTTTGAACATCGCTTACTATCTGGCGAAAGAGACACCGAAGACGCCGGTCATTCTCGTCACGAAAGATGTCGGGTTGAGAATGAAGGCCAAAGCGATCCGGCTGATGGCGCAGGACTATCGGAACGATCACGTGGAGAACATTCAGTCGCTCTATTCGGGACATCGGATCGTCAATGATATTTCACCCGATTTGCTCAACCGGTTTTACGCCGATCCGTTTACCATCGACATTTCGGAGTTCTCGCCGATGGACGATCTGACGCCGAACGAATATATGATTTTGCGAAATGAGAAACAATCGGTTTTGGCGACTTTTGATGCGGCGCAGAGCCGGATCAAACGCGTCGATAAAGTCCCGGCTTACGGCATCATTCCCAGAAACGCCGAACAGACTTTCGCGCTCGATGCGCTCATGAATCCCGACATCAAACTTGTCAGTCTGACGGGAAAAGCGGGCACGGGCAAAACGCTGTTGGCTTTGGCGGCAGCGCTCGAATGCCGGAAATTATATACGCAAATTTATATGGCGCGGCCGGTTGTTCCGCTCAGCAATAAGGACATTGGTTTTCTACCGGGCGACATCAAGTCGAAACTCGATCCGTACATGCAACCGCTGTTCGATAATCTCGGCGTGATCCGGAATCAATTTCCCGAATCGAATCCCAAGCACAAACGCATTAAGGAGTTGCTGGAAGAGGAAAAATTGGTCATCTCGCCGCTGTCATATATCCGTGGGCGAAGCCTCGTGAAGATCTATTTCATCGTCGATGAAGCGCAAAACCTCACGCCGCATGAAATCAAAACCATCATTACGCGGGCGGGTGACGGCACCAAACTCGTCTTCACCGGCGATATTTTCCAGATCGACCATCCGTATCTGGACATTCATTCCAACGGACTTTGCTACCTGATCGACAAGATGAAAAACCAGAAACTCTACGCGCACGTCAACCTCGAAAAAGGCGAACGGTCGGAGTTGGCGGAACTGGCGAGCAATCTGCTGTAACGAGCGGTTGGGGGAATTTCGGGACGATCAGAGTTCCACTGCCGGAATGATGCCCGGTTCATTCCGAAACGTATGAGAGATGACATAATATTCATTTATCCCGAGACTTTTCGAGATACGAGAAAGCCGTTGATAATCGATAGGTGTTCCGGTCAGTTTCCCTTCGATTGAAATCTTTTGCTCTGGCAGGATGAAATCGATCTCGACACCGGTTCGCTTTTGGTAGTACATTACCTTATTAAAATTTCTGAGAGAATGAAAAATTGCGTTCTCAAATAAACTGCCACGGTCAACTTTTCCAAACTGCGAGGCGAATCCGTTGTCACATAGATAAACTTTCCGGGTGCCGCTGATTTCCCGATCGACATTTGTGCTATACGGTCGAATCAGGGAAATGAAATAGGTGGATTCCAAAAAGGAGAGGTACGAGTAAACAGTGTCTCTTGACACCCCGAGTTCGGAGGCGAGTTTTGACACATCGAGTTTGGAGCCGATTCTTTGAATTAACAAGAGAATGAGGTCTTTGAGAATAGTGACATTTCGGAAATCCGATAAACGACTGACATCCTTTGCAAAATAGGAAGAGAAAATATCTTGTAAAATACGTTGTTTTTGTTCGACCGCTTCGGCTAAAACAACCTGAGGAAATCCACCGAACTCCAGATATTCATCGAATGAATTTTTAAACTTCTCATAAAAGACGAGATTCTTATTTTGATCCTTTTCCCGAAAAGTCGGATAATAAGGTTTCGGATGTTGTTTAAATACCAGAAACTCCTGAAAATCCAACGGGAAAAGTTCATAAATGAATTTTCTGCCAGCCAGACTTTCCGGGAACAGATTTTTCATATAAAAACTGCTCGACCCTGTTAGAAAAAATTTCACGTCATAGTGGTCGTACAGATATTTGACGATTTTTATGATCGATGGCTTTTCCTGAATCTCGTCGATAAACAGGTAAATTCTTTTCTTGGCGGTAATCTGAAAAGCCTCAAGGTTTTTAAGCACATTATTGAAATCTTCTTCGTCGAAAATCTTCTGATCGAGGATGTTTTCCAAATCAAGGAAAACTTTATTATCCGACTCGATCTTATCATAGAGCGATTTCATCAACGTCGTTTTTCCGACGCGGCGCATGCCGGTGATAACGATGATTTCCCGGCTCTCCAATTGTTTTTCAATCTCAGTTTGTATCTTTCGTTGATAAATCATGGTGAAAATATAAGCCGTAGGATTGTGATTGTCAATTCCTAATCGACAAAATTGCCACAAATTTGTCGATTGCCACTCGACAAAATTGCCACAAATATGTCGATTACGACTCGACACATTGGGTAATTTTATTTAGAAAAAGGATTGATTGTTGGTCAGAAAAGCCGGGCGAACCGTGCCGGTTGGCGCTCTTTCCAGTACCCGCGATGATAAGCGTCGCTGATCAACAGCGGCATCGTGATGGTCGCTTCGCCGTAAACCATTTGTTCGTAGGTCGTATCGACTTTTCCCCACGAGCTGGCTTCCTTGAGCGTCGAACCGGAAAGCCCGCCGTCGCGTTCGTCGGCAACGGTCAGTTGAATGGCGTATTTGTGCATCGGTTTTTCTTCGCCGAGAACTTCGGTTGCCACGACGACGTCCTGCGTAAAATTCTTCGGAACACCGCCGCCGATCATCAGAATGCCGGTCTCTTTCGTCGCGATCTTGACCTTCGTCAGTTCGAGGAAATCGCGCGCCGAATCGAGCGTCAGCATGTCGCCTTTTCGATTCCACTGATGATGAATCAGTCCGAATCCTGCCGAACAATCCGAAAATGCCGGGACGAAGATCGGCACCTCTTTTTTGTAGGCGGA
>JBAZPZ010000133.1:0-5190 GCA_041645495.1 Fidelibacterota bacterium
TATTAGGAAAATTTGCCACAAATTGGCGCTGATTTTTAGAATGAAAAACCAAAGAGGCTGGAAATTCCAGCCTCTTTTATTGTCAGATAAACCGATCGGCTTATTTTTGCTCGATGACGGCTTGCGCCGCGGCAAGACGCGCAATCGGAACGCGGAAAGGCGAGCAGGAAACGTAATCCATGCCGACCTTGTGACAGAACTTGACCGATTTCGGCTCGCCGCCATGTTCGCCGCAAATACCGATTTCGAGTTCCGGGCGAGCCTTGCGACCACGCTCGATGCCGATCTGGATCAGTTCGCCGATTCCTTCCTGATCAATCGACTGGAACGGATCTTCGGGCAGTATCTTCTTCTCGATATAATCCGGCACAAACCCGCCGATGTCATCGCGCGAGAAACCGAAGCCCATCTGCGTCAGATCGTTCGTGCCGTACGAGAAAAACTCGGCAACTTCGGCGATCTGTCCGGCGACTAAGCAGGCGCGCGGAATCTCGATCATCGTGCCGTACATGTATTTGATCTTCTTCAAACCGTATTTTATTAGCGTTTCCTGATAAACTTCATCGACGAGAACTTTCTGATTTTCGAGTTCTTTGGTAATTCCGACGACCGGAACCATGATCTCCGGATACGGTTTTTTACCTTCCTGAACCAATTCTGCTGCCGCTTCGAAAATCGCGCGGATCTGCATCTTCGATACTTCCGGATACGTCACACCGAGACGAACACCGCGATGTCCCATCATCGGGTTCGATTCGTGAAGGTCATCTGCGCGTTTTTCCAGTTCTTTCAATGTGATGCCGAGGTCTTTGGCCAATTGTTCGAGTTTTTCTTTCTTTCTCGGAACGAACTCATGCAGAGGCGGATCGAGCAGACGAATCACGACGGGATAACCGTCCATCGCTTCGATTGTCGCCTTGATATCTTTTTTAACGTAAGGATAGAGTTCGTTCAGCGCTTTCTGACGTTCTTCGAGTGTGTTCGATACGATCATCTTGCGCAGTGCGAACAACGGCGCGTCGCTTCCTTCGCCATAGAACATATGTTCGGTGCGGAACAGGCCGATGCCTTCGGCGCCGAATGCGCGGGCGCGTTTGGCGTCAGCAGGCGTGTCGGCGTTGGTGCGGACGCCAAGTTTCCGGATCGAATCGCAGAGTTTTAGGAATTTGACCAGGATCGGATTTTCGGTGGCGTCGATCATCGGCAGTTGGCCTTCGTAAACGTAGCCTTTGGTGCCGTTCAGGGTGACGAAATCGCCTTCCTTGAACGTCTTGCCATTCACGGTTAGCGTTCGTTTAGCGTAATCGACATGCAGTGCGCCGCAACCGACGATACAACATTTTCCCCAACCACGGGCGACGAGAGCGGCATGACTGGTCATTCCGCCGCGCGCCGTCAAAATCGCCTGCGAAGATCTCATACCATCGACGTCTTCCGGGTTGGTTTCTTCGCGAACGAGGATGACCTTCTTGCCTTCCTTCGCCCAAGCAACCGCATCCGCCGAGTTGAAAACGATCTGACCACAACCGGCGCCCGGACCTGCAGGCAAACCCTTTGCCACAACGGCGAGTTTGGCTTCCGCTTTCGGATCGATGATCGGATGAAGCAGTTCGTCCAGTTGTGCGGGCGTAACGCGCATAACCGCATCTTCTTTCGTGATCAGTTTTTCAGCCAGCATATCCATCGCCATACGAACAGCCGCCGGACCGTTACGTTTTCCGACGCGGCACTGCAACATGAACAGGCGATCTTTCTCGATCGTGAATTCGATGTCCTGCATGTCGTGGTAATGATTTTCAAGGCGTGTGCGGTATTCGTTCAATTCTTTATAAAGTTTGGGCATGCCTTTTTCCAGCGTCACCAATTCTTTGTTGTGCTCTGATTTGGAATACTGGTTAATCGGCGCCGGCGTGCGAATGCCGGCGACAACGTCTTCACCCTGAGCATTGATGAGATATTCACCGTAAAATCCGTTTTCACCACTTCCGGGATTTCGACTGAAGGCAACGCCGGTGGCGCAATCTTCGCCCATATTTCCAAAAACCATCGTCTGAACCGTCACGGCTGTGCCCCATTCGTCCGGTATGTTTTCGATGCGGCGATAGCTGATGGCACGTTTGCCATTCCACGACGTAAAAACGGCGCCGATTCCGCCCCAGAGTTGCTTCATCGGATCGTCCGGGAATTCCGTCCCGAGGACTTTTTTGATGGTTTTTTTAAATTCTTTGCAGAGGTCTTTTAATTCTTCAGCGGTTAATTCGGTGTCAGAAGTGTAACCTTTGGCTTTCTTTTTCGCGTCCATGATGTGTTCGAGCTGTCTGCGAATGCCTTCGTCGTCTTTCGGTTCGATGCCTTCCGCTTTTTCCATCACCACGTCGGAATACATCATGATCAGGCGGCGATAGGCGTCGTAAACGAAGCGCTCACTGCCGCTCTGCTTGACCAAGCCGGGAATCGTCTTCTCGGTCACTCCGACATTCAGGACGGTTTCCATCATGCCCGGCATGGATTTGCGTGCGCCGGAACGAACGGAAACCAGCAACGGATTCTTCTCGTCGCCGAATTTTCTTCCCATGATCTTCTCGACTTTAGCCAGCGCTTTCACGACTTCGTCGGCGAGAGACTCGGGATATTTTTTCTTGTGTTGATAATAATGGGTGCAGACTTCCGTCGTGATAGTGAAACCCGGCGGAACGGGAAGTTGTAGATCGGGATGTCCGGCCATTTCCGCTAAGTTGGCGCCTTTGCCGCCCAGCAGGTTCTTCATGCTTTCGTTTCCGTCGGCTTTTCCGCCGCCGAATGCATACACGAACTTTTCATTTTTCGTTTTTACATTTGTCATAAATTCCTCTTTATTAACTATTCATCATGTCTAAAAATACGGCGTGAAAATTACCCACAATCCGGCGGATTATCAAGAAATGGTTTTCGGTAAAAACACAGATATTTCCGCGCCAATTAACAACCTTTTTTAACGCGTTCTACCGGATAACATTTTTTCCGGCAGACTTTCCGATCAAAATCGGAGTTGGTTCAAAATTCCATGTGAAGTAAGCAAATCCACCTTCAGTGTTCAATGGCGGCTTTGGCGAATAATGTAAATATTTTTGATAAGAATAGGTTGGATCGAATTCGATTTCTACGTCGAAGATATTCGTGTCCAATTCCGCCAATTGGAAAAGATCGTCAATCGTCCGGTATCGGCTCCATTCGGAAGAATCGACCGCGGAAAAGTCGGACGCGTGCTGAACCATCTGAATCTTATCGGCGTATACGACGATTCTGACTGTGTCGCCGTACCACGGATACCAACTGCGTACCGTCTGATAAATGGAATAGTTGGTTATTTTGAGCACCTCCCATTCATCCCGATGGACAGCGATGGAATCGTCGGAATCGTTTTTGTTGCTTTCCAATTCATCACAAGAGAGTAACATGGTGAAAAACATGATGGCGAAAAGCAGGATTTTCCACTCGGTTTTCATCTTCTATCCTTTCGGGTCGAAAATCAAATCTTCCGGCTGACAGGAGAATTGAATATTTCTACCGGTGATTTTCAGCAGGTCAGCGAACTTGGTTTTTTGTCCGGTACTCCGAATCAGTACACGGTCTTCCTGTTTGTTCAAATACCCGTCAAGTTGGTCGAAATCACTGCAATTTTGGAAAAATATCGTCAGACGTCTGAACAGTTTCGGCAGGATAACGATATCGTCGGTGATTGTCGTCGTATTCCAGATGGTAAAATTGCCGGTTTTGTCGAGCGCCCAGAGCCCGACCCGATTCTTCCGTGCCGTTTGTGCAGTCTTAGTGAACAGTTCGAGGAGCGCATCTTCCATCGACGAATAAAACGTCGGATACGCCAGCCCTATCTTCGCCATTTTCAGGTTGACGCATTTGGTCATCGGCAAGTCAGCAAGCGGAACTTCGTCGCCGTCTTTTAGCCGAACGTCGTTGGAAAACACCAGCGAAATCGGACGATTATACACGTCGAGCGATTGGCTGGCGATGAAACCACCGGCACCGTCTTCCGCGGAAACGATTTTCGTCAGGATAAGATTATAGACGACATTGCGGATACCGAGCAGATCGAGCAGGTTTTCGAGAGCGCCGATTCCGAACGCGCGCGGCTGATGCGATTCCTCGTAATGCGTTTCGAGCGCGTCGATCGCCTCAAAGCGGATTTGTTTCTTCTTGCACTTGCGGTCGCTCTGCTTTTTCCACGAAAAAAAGTCCCAATTCGCGTCATTTTCCGCCGCGAACCGGATCGAGTCGCCGTCCGGCGAATATCCGACGACATGGAATTTGCCTTTGATGATTTTATAATTCATGGACGCCTCCAATGCCTTTGATTCATTCCCTCGTTGAACCTCTCTTTATCAGAAAAACTCATTGATAACACCAAACTGATCTTACCCAAATATCGACTGAAAAACAACAAGAGAAATGAAGGAACTACCCGGTTGGGTAGTGCGTCTATTCCTGAAACGTCTCGATTCCACGCCTTTCCAGCAAGGCTCCTTCCGAGAGATATAGGCTGACAAGCGCGTTCAGATAGGCGACCATTGTTCGCGCTTCCACGAGCTGGCTGGAAGTGAAATCACGTTGCGCCTGTAAAACCAGAATGTTGGTCGATTTTCCAACGCGGAATTTTTCCAACTCGGCGGCGAGTTTCTTTTCCTGAAGTTCGCGGGTCATGCGCGTGGCTTCGATTTGCTGACGCGCCCGTGTATATTGAGCCGAAGCTTTCCGATTCATTGTAGGAAACTCAAAACTAAGTCCAGCGCTTGCTTGATAATGCGGGGAGTTCAGATTGGGATAGGCTTTCTGAAAAGACTTAGCGTAGGTTGTCTTGCCAAGCGTGATAAAAAAAGTCCAACTGCAGCAATAAACCGTTATGAGTCCGATTTGCTCATGCGCTGTCACCGACGCCAACGTATCGTTCGGCAAAAAGGGTTTGTCCGTCGGTTGCAGTTGTTGCGACCATGTCATCTCTTTTCCCGGATTCAATAAATATAGAAACCGCAGACGTGCCTGTTCGTGGCGACTCTGGACGTCGATGAGCGCGCTTTTCCGGGCGGCGACTTCCGCCTCGACGGCGGCTAATTCGAGTTCCGGGAGTTTACCGACTTTGACGCGCTGATTTTTTATCATCTGCAACGAAAAACAGAACGTAAAGACGCCAAACCAGTA
>JBAZPZ010000134.1:0-5161 GCA_041645495.1 Fidelibacterota bacterium
GATTTTCCGATAAATTAGGACGATTTCCCTTGAAAAAATAAAGTTCATCTTTTCGATTATTCTCGTTTTCTCGTATTTGTGGAGCTGATGAGGATCGAACTCACGACCCCTTGAATGCCATTCAAGTGCTCTCCCAGCTGAGCTACAGCCCCTTTTAAGTCATGTCAAAAAAACTTCCATTCAGTTCTGGCTCATCAGAAACGACCCTCCCGATTCATCGGGATGCTCTCCCAGCTGAGCTACAGCCCCAAACCTCCAAAAAGCGGGTCAATTTTACGACATATATGCTTCAGAAACAAGCCCAAGTTTCTTCAATGCGCCGGTTCGATAATGTAACCGAGACCTTTCATGCGTTCGGCAAACACATTCACCTTCTGACGCATAGCCGGTTCGTCCGCTACCGCATCATCCATCGGTATCAATTCAAACTCGATAGGATTGACAACCAGACTCTTTTGGCGTTTCAATTCCTGCTCGCGCTGTTGCAGACTTTTGATGATGTCCAGCACCGATTGCCTGTCTTTGTAAAATTCCTCGAACGGCTTCCCTTTCGCTTCATTCGCGAACGACTGCAAACGTTCGGTCGTATAATCCAGTTGAAAGCGAACCTTGGAAATGTCTTCAATCGGTTTATTCGGCTGGTCGATCGTCGCATTGATAAAACCGATATACTTTCCGATAAATCCGACTCGCGCGACATGAATTCCGTTGACCGTTTCGAGATTCCTCAAATACCTGAAAGTCGCCGACATCAGCATAAAATCGACGTCGGAACCGATTTCGGTCAATCGCGTCTCGTCTTTCTGGTTCAACGCCGCCAAAACGATGATATAATCCGTCTGCTTTTTAAGTTCCGGCAGATATTTTTCCAATGCGGCTTTCGGATCGTTAAAATCCAAACCTTCGGCTTTGTATTGCGGTTTTGAAGTAATACCGATAATACCGATTCGTTTGTTTTTCACCCGTAAAATTTTATATGGCGCAAACATCAACGTCCGCGTTTGGCTATCGACAACATTCGCCGAAACGAACGAGAACTTTGCCAGTTTTTTCAATTCCTGTAAGAATTCGCGACCGCCGAGAAAATCGTTCCCACCAAGATTCACCGCGTGATAACCGAGCGAATTATAAGCCTGAACGATGAACTCGCCCGATTCCAGATGCTGGTTCAACTTTGTCGGTTCATTCCCGAAAAACAGATCGCCCGCATCGAGTTTCAGAGTTCCGGGATTTTCCCGGAGATATTTCGTAAAAACCGTGGCTCTCCTGGCAAGACCGCCAAGACGACTGGTTTTTCACCCACAGGGTTCGACTTCGCCCTGAGTTGTCGCCGACATCAGAATCGTAAACTGTTCGGCGGCGATCAGACCGCCAGACAGCGTCAGCAACAACAGGCAAATGAGAACCATCCGAACTTTTTGGATCATTCCAACAACCTTATTTAAAATTATCCGTCAATCTATTTTCCTGATGATCTTCTGATTTCCACAAAAATCAACCAGCGTTTTGCAACCGGTGCAGAACATCGTCAACCGGAGTGTTTCTTTGAAATGTCGAATCGTTTCGCCGAGACCTTCGATTCCTTTGTCGCGATGCGCGCGTAAAAAAGTCGCTGCCGAACCGCCGAGTTCCGCCCCGAGCGCTATTGCTTTAGAAAAATCGATCCCGTTTAGGATTCCGCCGGAAGCGATCAGATGAACGCCTTTTAGTTTCATCGCTTCGGCAATGCAATCGGTCGTCGGATTTCCCCATTCGAAAAAATCCTCAGCCGTTTTACGATCGAATTCGTTTTCGATTCGCCGATGTTCAATTCGCACCCAGGATGTTCCGCCGGAACCTGCGACGTCGAACCACTCGACGCCGATCTTCTGAAGCCTTTTGATGACCTCGCCGGACAAGCCGAACCCGACTTCCTTGACGATGATCGGCAATGGAACCGTTTCTTTGAGTATTTCGATTGCGCGACTTACACCGCGGAAAGCGGCATGACCTTCCGGTTGAAGCGCTTCCTGAAGCGGATTCAAATGAATGGAAAGCGCCGTCGCTCCGATCTCTTCCATAACGCGGTTCAATTTATCCGTATCGATTCCGACGGACAATTGAGCCGCTCCGATGTTAGCGATAATCGGAACATCGGGCGCATATTCGCGGCAAATTCGGTAAGAAGCGATGCAACGCGGGTTTTCCAACGCCGGTCGAATGCTTCCCAAACCCAGCACAATTTTCTCGGCATTTGCGACGATTGCCAAATCCCGGTTCAACCGTTTGCCGTCGCGTTCGCCACCGCTCATTGCCGTGAACATTAGCGGCAATTGCAATTTGTAACCAAGGAATTCCGTCGAAGTATCCACGTCGGGCAGGTTCATTTCCGGAAGCGCGTTATGCACAAATCTATATCGATCGAAACCCGTTTTCGTAAGTTGATACCGCATTGTGTCGTCAAACGCGATTTGCAGATGTTCTTTTTTCCGGTTACCGATATTTTTCACAGGCGCTCGCATTTGCTGTTAATGTATTTATATCGTTAAAATTTTCCAAGCCTCAAAATAACAGATCCGTTCTTTGTTCATTTTTTGTCTTTGGAAACCATCAATCCGCCGGCGGCCTGGCAGGTAGGCATGACTTCGATCCGACTCACGTTGACGCGATCGGGAAGATTGACAGCCCAGAACACGCATTCCGCAATATCTTCCGCCGTCAGAGGCTTGATGTTTTCGTACACTTTCTTCGCTTTTTCCTCATCGCCTTTGAATCGGACGATCGAGAATTCCGTCTCAGCCAAACCGGGTTCGATATTGGTAACGCGAACGTTCGTGCCGAAAAGATCGGCGCGAAGATTATGCGAAAACTGTTTGACAAACGCTTTAGTCGCGCCGTAAACATTTCCACCGGCGTAAGGCCAATTCCCGGCAATCGAACCGATGTTGACGATGTGACCGCTGTTCCGCTCCACCATTCCCGGCAAAATCGCACGTGTGCAATAGACCAACCCCTTGATGTTTGTGTCGATCATCGTGTCCCAATCGTCGAGATCGGCCGTTGCAGATTGCGTGAGTCCCAGCGCCAATCCGGCGTTATTGACAAGAACATCGATCGCGGAGAACGGCTCCGGAATTTTGGATAAAATCTCTGTTACCGGCTGACGATCGCGAACATCTAATTTAATAGTCAGAACCGGCGTTTTGGATTCGAGTTGCTGTTTCAGCGCCGTCAGTCGTTCTTCTCTCCTGCCGATCAAAATCAATCGCCAACCGGCTTCTGCAAAACGAATCGCGCACGCAGTTCCGAATCCGGAAGTTGCGCCTGTTATTAAAATTGTTTTCATGCTATGAAATTCTCCATCGTTTAGAGTTTCGTGTTCAATCTATCATCGTACTTTATACAAGTTCTTTATCACTTAGTGTACTGTTCAGATTTTAGAAGAAAGTGGGCTTAGCATTCTGAACGATCTCGAAGATCAATGACAAAACAAGCTTGTTCACCTTCTTTCCACATCCGTTTCTGATTACAAATATCAATTATAATTTACAGCATTTTGCCTAACATCGTAACATACGATGACAGGCATAGGACGGATTTGTTTTCCCAAAACCAAGACAAGTTCGGAGTTCAGAAAGTCCGGCTGGATTTTTTCGCCTGACTGTTTCCGATGACGTAGAAAATATTGGATTTTTGCCTGAAATGCGCTATCCTTTCTCGTTACTTTTCAGGAATGAATCGTTAGGAGATTAGAAGGATGCGATTGATAAAAAGATTTGTTTGGTTATTTTGCATACTCGCCGTGGCGCTTTTTGCGCAGGATTCGACGATCACTTGGACGGAAACCACTGGTAATTATTCGCTTCCGGCTGGCGTCAAGGTGTTCAAAGGAACGCGATCGAGTCCCAAACTTCAGGCATTTTATTTCGATGTCGATTTGAATAACGATCAAATCGCAGTTCGTTCCTACCTCGCATCATCCGCCGCAAATCTCAAAACGTTGACGACGCGATTCGGCGCGTTAGCCGCCGTGAACGGCGGATTCTTTTACGGAAGCAGTTCTTTATCGTCCGTTATTTATCCCGGAGAGGTGATGGCGCAGAACATCATCGCGTTGACCCGAAATTCCAAATCGTATCCGGTCGTTCGCAGTCTGTTCAGTCTCAATAAATATTTTGAGCCGTCCGTGAACTGGATTTATCACTTCGGAAGTACGGTCAGCGGTGTATACCAATTTACCCAACCGCTTGCCTACGTATCGAACGATCCGACGCCAAAATCAGCGCCGACTAAATCCGGCGGAACGCAAATGACGAATCTGCTGACGGGAATCGGCGGCGCACCGACTTTAGTGAAAAACGGCCAACGGACGCTCACATACAATGAAGAAATCATGTGGGGATCAGGCGTCGGGCTTGAGAATGGCGATCCGCGTACTGCCGTCGGTTATACGGCAGACAAGCATGTGATTATTTTCGCCGCTGACGGCAGGCAGGAAACGCTCAGTCAGGGTGTGAGTCTGATCGAATTAGCGGATATTCTGATCTCGCTTGGTTGTGTGGAAGGAATGAATCTCGACGGCGGCGGCTCGACGCAGATGACGGTCGGTGCCGTTTATGTTAACAGTCCATCGGAACAATATCGCTCGATTCCGACAATTCTAGCGATCGTGAATCGTGACTCCGTCAAATTGCCTGCGTCGGAAGAAGGCGTCGAACTGATCATCGACACCGAAGACGCGAATTGTTCATTGATCGGCGGCGGTTGGTCTCCGTCGGCAAATGACGGTTATTATGGAACATCCCGTTCAATGCTGAACACAAAAGGAACCGGCGACAAACAGGCAATTTATCGCACTTCGCTGAATAAATCGATTCTATGTAAAGTCTATGGCTGGTGGGTCGCCTCATCCAATCGATGCACAGACACGCCGTATGTCGTCGTCCATGCGAATGGGCGCGATACGGTGCGCGTTAACCAAACAATAAATGGTTCCAAGTGGAATTTCATCGGACAGTATAATTTTTCCAGCAATCCGTCGCAATGCGTCATCATTTCCAATCAGGCGACAACCAATACGTACATCGTCGCGGATGCGCTGAGATTAATGACAGCCGATTCCGTCGAAATCGTTACATCTATCGATCCGAAAACACAAAGCCACAATCAGATAGCGGCTTAC
>JBAZPZ010000135.1:0-5113 GCA_041645495.1 Fidelibacterota bacterium
CGGCAAAGATACAGATCGATGCGATTCCCAATACAACTTACAAGGGCGTCGTTGCGGAAATCGCTCACAGCGCAACGACAAAAGGCGCAGGCACGCAGGAACAGGTGACCAATTTTGAAGTGTCCATTTCCGTTCTGGGACAAGATGCCCGGTTCCGCCCCGGCATGTCGTCAACTGTGGATGTCATTACGGATACTAAAGAAAATGCGCTCGTCGTTCCGATTCAATCGCTGACCGTCCGCAATCCTGACGATACGGCTTCCGTCGCTTCCGCGTCGGACGATAAGAAGAAACCGGAGCCGACAGCCGAGGAGCCCGAAAGGATCAAGAAGGCGAACGACGAAAATAATAAGGAAGAAGAGGTTGTCTTCGTCGTCGTTCAGCCGGAGAAAAAAGACAATCAGAAAAAAAGCATGATCAAAAAACAATCTTATCCGACAGCCGAACAACGTCCGGTGAAAATCGGAGTCAGCAGTGACACGAAGTTCGAAATCCTCAGCGGATTACAGGAAGGCGAGGAAATCGTCATCGGAAGTTACAAAGCTATCAGCAAAGAGATAAAAGACGGCTCGCCGCTCAAAATCGGTGGACCGACAGATAAAAAAGGAGAGACAAAATGAAAAAGTACATGATAATTATTGCTGTGTTACTATTTTGCGCCTCACTTTACGGGCAACAGACGGACACCGGAAAAGACACAACGGCGACCGAGCCTACCGTTTCGACTTCGACCGATTCGACTGTTGAAGAAGAATTAGAAAAACAGGAAGAGCAGACTCTGGATGAGATCATGGAAGACCAAGACTGGAAAAACAAGAGTCCGGATACGTCCGATGAAGATCGTCATTGGAAAAAAGACCGCGACGACGATTGGGGAAAAAAGCATAAAGGCGGTTTCTTCAAAGGCGGCGGCGGCGGCTGGGATTGGTATTATCTTCCGCTGAATGTAGATGTCCTGAACACTCAACTAGCGACTATCGGATTACCGGCATTCGCCGACCGAATGATTCTGAGCGGCGGCGGCGGCTGGGGTTTTATCGGTAAAGGAATTCGCGTCGGTGGTTTGGGCGCCGGCGGGTCGGTGTCTTCGTTTGGCACACCGATAGGCGGGGATGACTCTCAGGTCGATGTTACATTATCGCTGTCCTATGGCGGATTTTTGATCGAGAGGGTTTTTCATCCGTTCAATAATTCCGAGATTTACATGGGCGCGACGCTCGGCGGCGGTTCGACATCCATGAAATTTTCCAAATCCAGCGGTAAAATTGAATGGGGTGATATCTGGAACGACGGTTACTCTGGTGCAGATTCATCGACGTTCAATAATTACCAATCCGAGATGTTGTCCCATTTTTTCTGGGCGATGCCGAGTATCGGCTTCCGCTACAACATTTTCCGCTGGTTTGTGGTTGGCGCCAACGTCGGTTATTTTTATCAGCGCACCGACGAACAGAGATGGAAAATGGAAAACAAGGTCGTTGTTGACGTACCGAAAATCGATTTTTCCGGAGTCATTTACCGCGTCAATTTCTATTTTGGTGGATAATGAGCAATACGCTGATCAGTCTTAAGGACATCGTTAAAACATATCAGGTTGGCAGTGTCGAGGTTCACGCTCTCGGGGGCGTGAACCTCCAGATTCATACGAATGAATACGTCTCTATCATGGGCCCGTCGGGTTCGGGGAAATCGACACTGATGAACATCATCGGCTGTCTGGATACGCCGACATCCGGCGTCTATGAACTCGACCAGATGCCGGTTCATGAAATGGACGATAACCAGCTCGCCGAAATCCGGAACCGCAAGATCGGGTTCGTTTTTCAGACATTCAATCTCCTGCCGCGCGCCAATGCGCTTCACAACGTCGAACTACCGCTGATTTACAGCGGCATTTCCGCCACCAAACGGAAAATCATGGCGGAAGAAGCGCTGGAAAAAGTTGGCCTTTCAGATCGCAAACATCACCGACCGAACGAATTGTCCGGCGGCCAGCGCCAACGCGTCGCCATCGCCCGCGCCTTGGTCAACAACCCGTCGCTCATCCTTGCCGACGAACCGACAGGCAATCTCGATACGAAGACGGGCGAGGAGATCATGAAAATTCTCGACAATCTGCATCAAATGGGAAATTCAATCATTCTTGTCACGCATGAGAAAGAGGTCGCCGAGCACGCCCACCGGATCGTTCACATCCGCGATGGAAACATCGCCGACGATGAAGTGTTGAGGAAAAATTGATTTCGTTTTTTATCGGATTCTGGGAAAATGTCAAGATCGCCGTTCGCGCGCTGATTCAGAATAAAATGCGCGCCGTTCTGACGACGCTGGGCATCATCATCGGTGTACTGACGGTTGTCAGCGTCGCTTCGATCATCGAAGGTCTGAACAAAGGATTTGCCAAACAGATCGCCAGCCTCGGCAGCAACACGCTTTACGTTCAGAAGTTTCCGTGGGTTTCCGGCGACGAATGGTTCAAATACCGCAACCGTCCGAATATCGAGATGAAAGACGCAGAGTATGTCCGGAAATACCTGAAATCGGTGGAAGCCGTTTCTCCCTCGACCGGAAGCCGGCAAAACTTGAAATACGCCGCGAATTCTCTTCTGGAAATACGCGTTACAGGCGTGACGATGGAGTCGGAGAAAATCGAAGAATACAACATCGCCGACGGAAGATATTTTAATTCCATCGAGATCGAAAAAGAGAAGAACAACGCCGTCATCGGCTGGGAAATCATGGATAAATTGTTCGAAGGGCGGAATCCGATCGGCCAGCGCATGAAAGTCGGCGACGTCTCCTACACGGTCATCGGCGTCATGGGGAAACGCGGAAGTATCATGGGTGAAAGCATGGACTCCGAAGTCTATGTTCCCATCGGTTCGCTTCTGAAAAACTTCGGCGTTCACCGGAGCATTCAGATTGTTGTTAAAGTGCGCGACGCGGCTCAAGTAGAATCGGTAAAAGACGACGTCCGTTTTCTCATGCGGACATCGCGCGGCCTGAAACCGCACGAGGAGGACAATTTTTCGATCAATCAGCAGGAAGCCATCATGGAAATGTACAATAAACTGACGAGCGGATTGTACACGGCGGCTATCGGGATCGGCGCGTTGTCCTTATTGGTCGGTGGAATCGGTATCATGAATATTATGCTCGTTTCGGTGGCGGAGCGGAAAAACGAGATCGGCATCCGGATGGCGCTGGGCGCAAAGCGAAAGGTCATCACCATTCAATTCATCATCGAGTCGGTCATCATCTGCACCATCGGCGGACTCATCGCCATTTTGCTGAGTTATGTTGTTTCACAGGTCATCTCAAAGGTCACGCCGTTCCCGTCGGTTGTTCCGCTCTGGTCGGTATTCATGGGCCTGGGATTTTCGACGTTCATCGGTCTGTTTTTCGGCATTTACCCGGCGCGGAAAGCCTCGAAACTCGACCCGATCGAATGTCTGAGATATGAATAATTGGAAAGTAAAAAATGAATTTTGAAGAGGGAATTCGGCTGGCATTTCAAACCGTTCGCTCCAATAAACTGCGGACGGTTTTGACGACGCTCGGCATCGTCATCGGCGTCATGTCCGTGATCGGGATGATGTCGATCATCACCGCCCTGGACAAATACATGACCAACACGTTTTCGTCCATCGGCGGAAGCACATTCTGGATTCAGAAATTTCCCGCCGTTCAGATGGGACACATGGATCATAAATACTGGAATCGGAAAGACCTGACATTTCAACATGCCGAGATCATAAAAAAGCGCGCGCCGCTCGCCGTCAAAGTCTCGCCGGAAGCCGTGACTTTCGGCAAGCAGGTGAAATACAAGGAAGAAAGTACGAATCCCAACATTCAAGTTTATGGCGGGGACGAGGATTGGCTGGAAGTGAACGGAAGATACATTGCCGAAGGGCGATTCTTCACCACTCAGGAAATCCTTCACCGTCAAAACGTTGTCGTCGTCGGAGCGGATATTGTCGATAAACTCTTTCCATTCAAATATCCCATCGGCGAAATCATTAAAGTCGATAACGTTCCGCTGGAAATCATCGGCGTCATCGACAAAAAAGGTTCGTTCCTCGGCGGCAGTCAGGACAATATGGTAACGCTTCCGTACACAACGTTCGTCAAAGCGTACGGACGGGAGCGCTCGATTTCCATCGCGGTCAAAGCCAAAAGTCCCGAACAGATTTTCGAGGCGATGGATCAGGTGGAAGGCGTTCTGCGGATGGCGAGAAAAGTGCCGCCGGGCGCCGACAGCGATTTTGAAATCATTACGGCGGATTCGATCATGGACACGCTGAAAAGTTTGACCGGATTCGTCTTCATCGCCGCCGTCGTCATCTGCGGGATTTCATTGTTGGTCGGCGGAATCGGCATCATGAACATTATGCTTGTATCGGTGACGGAGCGGACGCGCGAAATCGGCATCCGAAAAGCCATCGGCGCCAAAAAGAAACACATTCTCAGTCAATTCATGACGGAAGCCATCGGCATCTGTCTGCTCGGCGGCGTCATTGGCGTCGGCCTGGGTGTTCTCATCGGCTTGCTCATCTCTTCGGCGTTGAAATTGCCGCCGACAATTCCCGTCTGGTCGATCTTTCTCGGAATGGGATTTTCTCTGCTCATCGGATTGGTCTTTGGCGTTTACCCGGCGATGAAGGCGGCCAAACTTGATCCGATCGAAGCGCTCAGATACGAGTAAAATCCGACGAATTGAAAATTGTAAGTTGAAAAATATAAATTGAAAATTGCCGGTTGGTGAGAAAGTTTTACTACCCACCAGCCGAGTTTTAGCGTGATTTCTATTCCAGATAGACGCTGGTTCCGATGAAATATTCGGTTCCGGGAATCGGTTCGACATAGCCGAGTTTCTTCTTTTCGCCGGTCGCGCCCGGTTTGATCCAGTAAAATTCAACGAAACCAGCAGAGTCCCGACGGCGGGAAACTTTCAATTCGCAGTGAAGTATAAAAACACGTTACTTGATTAGGAGTTATATTTTATGAAGAAAAGAATCGGTTATATTTTTGGCATTGCCACTTTAGCGTTGATCGGCATAATCGTTACCGCGTCGATGTCACTTCCGGAGCGCGTCGTGCTTTATCAGGGCGT
>JBAZPZ010000136.1:0-5093 GCA_041645495.1 Fidelibacterota bacterium
AACGTCTGGATTTCAAACTCTGGCGCCAATGAATTCGTTGTCACGGACATGAGTGGAACGATTTTAAAACGGATTCCGAATCTGACAGCAGTCAGAGGCGCGGCGTTCGATAACACGAACAATTACGCTTACGCCATCCACTTTACCAGCGCCGTTCCGATGGTTTCACAATTGGAACCGCTGGTTGACGATCCGTACTTCGGATATCAGTATGCGTTGAATAACGACGGTTCCTGGAGCAGTATTGCCATTCCGGGCGCCGATCTCGATATTTTGAGAGCCTGGAAAGTCAGTACCGGCGGCAAGATGCTTGTCAACGGTAAAAAACAGAATGTCATCGTCGCGGTATTTGACGACGGTGTCGATTTCGACCATGAAGATCTTAAAAACAATGCATGGGTCAATCCCGGTGAAGATTTGAACGGAGACGGCGTTATTCAATCCGAAGAATGGAACGGCGTCGATGACGATAATAACGGTTTCGTGGATGACTTCTGGGGATGGAGCCCGGTTTACGACGAGAACATCTACCTGAATTCCGGAAGCTTCCACGGAACGCACGTCGCGGGTATCATTGGCGCGGAAGGAATGAATGGACTCGGAATTTCCGGCGTCAATCAGCATGTCAAATTCATCTCCGTCATGATTTTTAATTCAGATGGAGAAACCGACGCCATTACCATTATGTACGGTTACTATTATGTATCGACATTGCTCAAACAGGGCGTGAATATCGTCGCGATGAACCAATCATGGGGCGGCGGCGCAGAATTTCTGGATCGCGGAGAAGCCAGGTTCGTCGAATGTATGACCAACTATGCGCTCGAACATAATCAGTACAAACTGCTCTGGGTTTGCTCATCGGGAAATACGGGCACTAATGGCGACGAAGCGAATTATTATCGCTATCCGTCCGGTATTCAGGCGCCGAATATCATCGCGGTTGGCGCCACCGACGAAAGCGACAACATGGTCAATTACAGCACATACGGCAAAGTGACGACCGATGTCGGCGCGCCGGGCGACTATATCGTATCGACATATCCCGGCAACTCTTACGTTTTAATGAGCGGAACTTCCATGGCGAGTCCGCACGTCACCGGTATCGTGGCACTGGCAAAATCGGTTTTCCCGAACGACGATGCTTATGCGTCCATTGCCCGCGTTCTCGGTACCGCGGAACGAAATGTCAATTTTAAGGACGATTGGATGACGGAAGCCCGCGTGAATGCCTTCTACGCGGTTTCGCCCGAAAGTCTGGCCACCGGTTTGATTCCCAGCGTTGCAAAAGCGTACGTCACACGTTCGATGTATGACGCCGCCGGAATGATTACGCTCGGATTCGTCAATGCGACCGGCGCGGCTGTGACCGTCAACGAAGTGACGATTACGGGCGACAAGGCAACAGACTTTTCCTTGTTTGCTCCGTTCGTGAGTAAAACCATTCAAAAGGGCGAAGCATTCGGTATTCCGATCACCTTTTCACCGGCTACGCCTCCTTCCAAAACCGTAATTACTGGGACACTTGTGACAATTAAGACGACAGGCGGCGATGTGGTCATTCCGATCGTCGGCGAAGAAAAAACATATGCTGAAATCAGCATTGATCCAATAATAAATCCAATGCAACTCGTTCAGTGGGGCGATACTACAACGACTTCGTTCAACGTTCTGAGTACGGGCGACAAATCGCTGGAATATTCGCTGAATCAGTATTTGATCGATGTCGGCCTGGACAAACAGAATCCGCAGCTCGCCAGTCTGATTAAATACAAACCGGTATCGGCCGCGCCTGCTCGAGCCGATGTCAACAAACGCACTTTGGTGGCCGAGCAATTCGATCTCATCGCACCGGTCGTCGCTGGTCTCGATAGAAAACACATCTCGATCAGTTCTAATAGCAAAGGCGAATCGGTACTATGGAGCGATAGTCTGAACAATCCGGCTGTCGTAGAGGCTAACTGGTACACGATGGCATTCGGTTCCGGCGATGGCGCTGACGAGACGTTTAAACTTACCGACGTCGATCCAACCGAGGCGGTCAACAACGTTTTTCTGGCCGGTGATTTTGTCAATGGCTACAAAAACGGTACTCTTGCCGTCGCCGTTTCTCCGATGTTCGACTTCCTCCCGATTGGGGATCAGACCGGAATGAGACCGACATATCTGCAATTCGATTATGCGGCACAGTTAGAAAACAATTGCGATTTCTTCTACGTCAACATCATCGTCGATGGCGCGCACTATCAAACCATCGTCCAAACAGATTGGGAATTGACCGCGGATAGTCTCATGCGGACGGTTTATGTGGACATTTCTCATCTTTGGGGAATGAGGAACGTCGAATTCTGGTTCATCTTCAATGCCGACGATTCCTATGTCGGTGGATTCGGATCACTCTTTGACAACGTCGGCATCTTTCAAACCGATGCGCCTTACTTCGCTTCAAAGTATGACGGCGTACTAGAACCGGGACAAACCGAAACCATTACATCGACTCTCCGGTCTGACCTGCTGTATCCGAGTGAGTTCTACTTGATCTCCATTCTCGAGTCCAATGCGATTATTCAAGACTATTACAATTCGATGAACATGGCTCCTTTTAATATTGTCACGGGACATTTGACGATCAATCCGAAGATACAAGACATCGGCGCCTATTACCGTAACGAAACGGCGTACTCGAACTTCACCGCCACCAACGACGGTCTGGTCGATGTCTATTTCTGGTCGGATTATATCATTCGCCGTACCAATGACGGAGACGATGACATCACACCGACGGCAGTAAAGACGATCAAAGCCGCGAAAGCCGCCGTGGAATCGAAAGAAAAATCCGTCGGGACTAAAGCGACCAATTCCAAATCGCTGGAAGCCCGCCGTAATGTGATCGGGGGAATGTTAACCCAAAAACCGACGAAATCCGTCTCGACAAAAGGATCTCTTGTGCCTGTCAGATCCGGTTTCTTCAGAGGATTCAGAGGTGATTTCGGTGAAACGATCTATACCGAAAACTTCGATTCCAGCAATGTTCTCCCCGAAGGATGGCAGGTTGATGACTATTCCTACGGTCTCGGCGATAACTGGCATCTGGAAAATTTTGGGAGCGATACATTGGTCGATAACCTGATGTTCTTCGGCAATAGGGACATCTGGGAATATTATCCCAATTCGATGACAGTTGCTTATTCTCCCGTTTTCGACTTCACAAGCATGCCGGATGACACTTCGAGACTTATCTTCGAGTTCAATTACGCGGCTTATGTCGAGCCCGGGTACGATTATTTTTACATGTATGTCGGCTATATCTACGAAGATACGACCGGCACGTATATCGACTGGCGGTATGTCGGCGACACGGATGACGTTTTCGAGAATGATGGAGAAATGCACTCTATCATGCTAAATCTCTCCCGCGCCAAAGGCCACAAAATGATGCTCGCTTTCTGCGCCTACAGCGATGAAAGCGTTAACGAAGGCTATGCCGCTTTCGATAACCTCAAAGTCTATACGCTCATCAAGGACATCTTTCTAAGACCGAGCAACGGCCCGATCGCCGTCGGACAGACTCAGGACTTCCGAATGAGACTCGATATAGACCGATTCAAACCCGGTAACTTCGTTGCGCGGACAATGCTTGGTTACGAGTTCAATTATCAAGATTGGTGGGACTACAATGCCGCCATACAGAGAACCTCGTTCCAGGTTCTGAACCGCGCTCCGAAAGCGGTCAACGACACCATCAACGTCGTTTCTGGAGACGTCATCAATGCGTATCACCTTCTGGATGCCGCCATCGAAAACGACTACGATGAAGATAACGATGAAATCTTTATCTATGACGTTACCGATCCGGTTTACGGTGCGATCAAGTATCTGAGCATCTGGAATCCGTTCAAGGAATACAACGAGGAAACTTTCCCTGCTTACTACGTTGCCCCGTTGAATTATGACGGCATGGATATGATAAAATACGGACTAACTGACGAATACGATATCGACATCGCCAAGATCTTCATTCGGGTTATGGCAGAGCCGAAGTTCGTCACAGGCGTCCAACAACAGTACACTTTCCTCGAAGACGATTCGCTGATCCTCAACACCATCAAGATGGCGGCGGGCGTCGGTGGAATGGACAAGGATCTGTACGTCTGGGCAAAGAACAAAGACAACAAGATCAAGATCACCGTCCGGAAGAAAGTCAACCGGATCAAACTCGAAACAATGAGTCCGGACACATGGGGACAAACGACGGTGATGTTCTACGTCGGTAGAAATGGCGAAGCGATCGATTCTCTCAAAACTACCTTCGTCATCGTTCCGGTCAATGATCCGCCGGTGGCCAAGTTCAGCGCCAACGCAAACAACAACACCGTGACTTTCGTCGATGAATCCAACGACGCAGCCGATCCTGAAGGCGCCATCGTCAGCTGGAACTGGGAATTCGGCGACGGCACGACCAGTACCGACAAGAATCCTGTTCATGTCTATACGGCAATCAACACGTACAACGTCAAACTGACGGTTACAGATAACGCAAACGCCTCCACGACATGTGCGCAGAATGTTATCGTTTCGTCGATCGTTGCCGTCGATAAGATTGCCGAACTGCCGACAAAATTCGAACTGTCGCAGAACTTCCCGAACCCGTTCAACCCAATCACGAACATCGCCTACGCCCTTCCGGAACGGTCGATGGTTAGAATCGTGATCTACGATATTCTCGGGAAGGAAATCGCCACGTTAGTCAATAAGACCGAAGACGCCGGTTACCGAACCATCCAGTGGAACGGCACCGACAAATTCGGCAGCCCGGTCAGCACCGGTATTTATGTCTATCGGATTCAGGCTGGAAAATTCATCCAGACTAAGAAGATGGTATTCATGAAATAGTACTCTTTCGTTTTTCTCTACCAGAAGCCCTTTCCGAGCAATCGGGGAGGGCTTCTCTCTTTGGGGAAGGTTTATTATGTAGAATAGGTAGATTAGGTAGATTAGGTAGAATAGGTTGATTGGGTAGAATAGGTAGAATAGGTTGATTAGGCCTGTACGCCTCCAGCGGATTGATTAGGTAGATTGTGGCTTAACCTTCA
>JBAZPZ010000137.1:0-5071 GCA_041645495.1 Fidelibacterota bacterium
AGCCGAAACGACCGGACTTTTATAAAAAGGAATGAACATGAATTTTTACGATAATCCCAAAATTACCGACCCGAAAGGTTTTACCGCCGCGGCCATGCACGCCGGATTCAAGCGCAAACGCAACGACCTCTGCATCATCAAAAGCGCCGTCCCGGCCAAATGTTCGGTGAAATTCACGACCAATGCCGTCAAAGCCGCGCCGCTGATCGTCGGCATGGAAAGTCTGCGGAAAACCGGGAATCTTCTCCAAGCGCTGATCGTCAATTCCGGCAACGCCAACGCCGGTACCGGTCAGCAAGGCTTGAACGATGTTCGCGAAAACATCCGGTTGCTCTCGTCCCAAATCGACATTCCGGAAGAACTGATTCTGGCTTCGAGCACGGGCGTGATCGGCAAACTGCTGGACATGGAAATAATGCGAGACGGTATCGCTCATCTCGCCGGACGCCTGACAATTGAAGATGGCGCGGACTGTGCCGAAGCCATTCTGACCACCGACACGGTCGAAAAATCGTTCGGCATAAAATTCGCGGCTAACGGCGCGGAGATCACTCTGTGCGGCATCACCAAAGGTTCCGGCATGATTCAGCCAAATATGGCTACAACTCTGGCATTCGTCACGACCGACGCCGATATCAATCATGCTCTTTTGGAAAAGACTTTCTCCGCGGCCGTCGAACATTCCTACAACATGATTACGGTTGACGGTCACACCAGCACCAACGATACCGCCCTGATTATGGCGAACGGCCTGGCGGGCAATCAGACGATCACCGCCGGTTCGCCTGCGGCAGAGTTTTTCGAAAAAGCCCTTTTCATGTTGATGACCGAAATGTCCAAGTCGATTGTCCGGGACGGCGAAGGCGCCACCAAATTCGTGACAGTCACCGTCACTGGTACTGACGATTTCACCGACGCGAAGAAGATGGCTTTCGGCATCGCCAATTCCATGCTCGTCAAAGCCGCGCTTTTCGGGTGCGATCCGAACTGGGGACGGATTTTGTCCGCCGCCGGAATGGTCTTCGCGCACTTCGATCCGGCCGTCGCTGATTTACGTATTAACAACGTTTATCTCTACCGGCACG
The DNA here is from genome assembly GCA_041645495.1 of Fidelibacterota bacterium. Lineage (GTDB taxonomy): Bacteria > Fidelibacterota > UBA2242 > UBA2242 > UBA2242 > 0-14-0-20-45-22. The sequence goes on from JBAZPZ010000137.1 coordinate 1,086, forward strand.
GCGAACCGCTCAATCTGAAGAAAGCTGAGATTCATCACATGATGGCGCCGGTCGAACTGGAAATCGTCCTCGATTGTCATCTCGGCGACGCGCGGGCGGTGGTTTACACGACCGATCTTTCGTACGATTACGTCAAGATCAACGCACAGTATCATACTTAAAGGATTTTTCTATTATGCAGAAAATTATCGGAAAAGCCGCCGTGCTGATCGAAGCCCTACCCTTCATCAAGGCTTTTCGCGGCAAGAAGATTGTCATCAAATTCGGCGGCAGTATCATGGACAGCGAAAACGCCATGAAAGCCGTCCTGCAGGACATCGTTTTTATGAAGTTCGTGGGCTGGTTGCCGGTCATCATTCACGGCGGCGGCAAGGCCATCACATCGGCGATGAATCGGCGTGGCACCCAGCCGCAATTCGTCAACGGCCTGCGCGTTACCGACCGTGAGACGATGGACGTCGTTGAAGACGTTCTGGCGCATAAGATCAACGCCCAGATCGTCAACCTGCTAAATGCAATGGACGGCGACGCGGTCGGCATTTCCGGCATTGACGAAGGCCTGATCCGCGTCGATAAAATGCTTTCGGGAAGCGTGCCTCCGGATAGCGATGAACAGCCGGTCGATCTCGGTTTCGTCGGGCAGGTTCGTTACATCAACGCCGGCACTCTCAACCAGCTCGTCGATTCCGGCAAGATTCCGGTCATCGCGCCGCTCGGATTGGGCGACGACGGTCAGAGTTACAACATCAACGCCGACTTAGTTGCCGGTGAAATCGCCTCGTCGATCGGCGCCCGCAAATTGATATACCTGACCGACACGCCCGGCATCCTGCGCACACCCGGTGACGAAAAAAGCATTTTCAGCACGCTCACGCGTAAAGAAGCCGAAAAACTGATCGCCGAAGGCATTATCAACGGCGGCATGATCCCGAAAGTCAATTCCTGCCTCGATGCCCTGAAATTCGGCGTCAACAAAGGACACATCATCGACGGGCGCATCATGCACTCGCTTTTACTCGAAATATTCACTAAAGAAGGCATTGGAACGGAGATTTTAAAAGATGGATCGGACAGAATTCGATAATTACGTACTGAATACTTACAAGCGCTTCCCGATTTCATTGGTCAGGGGACGCGGCATGCAGGTCTGGGACGAAAACGGCAACGAATACCTCGACTTTTTCCCCGGCTGGGGCAGTGGCAACCTCGGACATTGCCATCCGAAAGTCGTCGCCGCCCTGCACGAGCAATTAGACAAGATCATGCACGTGCCAAATGTTTATTATAATGAAAAACAGGGCGAACTCGCCAAACTCATCATCGCCGACAGTTTCGACGGGCAGGTATTTTTCGGCAATAGCGGCGCGGAAGCCAACGAAGGCGCGCTGAAATTAGTGCGCAAGCGCAATCCGAACAAGAAAACGATCATCACCCTGAATAATTCCTTCCACGGGCGCACGCTTGCCACGGTCACAGCCACCGGCCAGAGCGAATACCAGAAAGGCTTCGATCCTCTGCTCGGCGGATTCGTCTATTGTGACATCAACGACTGCGCCATGCTCGAAGGCCTGATAAATGAAAAAGTCGCGGCGATCATGCTGGAAGCGGTGCAGGGCGAAGGCGGTATCATGCCGGTCACGCCGGAATTCATGCACGCGGCGCGGGAACTTTGCGACCGATTCGACGCCATGCTGATTATCGATGAAGTCCAGACCGGCATCGGGCGTAGCGGCAAAATGTTCGCCTACCAGCATTACGATGTTCAGCCGGACGTGATGACGCTCGCTAAATCGCTGGGCGGCGGCATGCCGATCGGCGCGTTCGTCGTGGCGCGGAAATACTGCGATATTCTTCAACCCGGCAATCACGGCTCGACCTTCGGCGGGAATCCGCTCGCCTGCGCGGCCGGGATCGCTGTATTCAATGCCATTCACGAGGAAAATCTGTTGGCCAATGCCGTAGAAATGGGTAACTATTTTCATGGAAAACTGGAAGAGTTGAAAAGCAAATCAGCCCTGATCCGCGAAATCCGCGGGCTCGGACTCATGCTGGGCGTTGAACTGACCAAACCCGGCGCGGAAATCGTCGATAAATGCCGCGCTCAAAACCTGCTGATCAACTGCACGCACCAAACCGTTTTGCGGCTCATGCCCGCCATCAATGTCACCAAAGAGCAGATCGACAAGGCAGTGACAATCATCGGTGAAGCGCTGGGAGAAATAAATGTTATTAGTTTCTACGATTAATATTAGAAATCCTCAGAAAATATTTGAGCTCTGAATAATGGCGCATAAGGCATAGTAACATAAATGATTCGGATATCGATTTGACGGATGCCAATAATTTATAACAATATGATTGCCGGTCTTGTAAACAAATTTTGGGTACTGTAGTCAAAAGTGGACTTTATGAGACTATTTATGGTTTTATAATGACTTGATATTTCATAGACTTCCCGTGATAGAGTAGTGTAAATAACCGGGTTATTTACACAAACGGGAGGTCAAAATGAAAGTCTGCAAGCGGCACATACGCTGTCCTCATTGCCAAAGTTTGGAAACGCAAAGAAAGGGCAAAAATCTTATTAACGGGGCCGAACACAAGCGATGGTATTGCAACCAATGCAAGCATTCGTTCAGTCCGGTCACTACAATTAAACAAACGAAAGCGGCCAAATGTTATTTTGAAGAGCAGGAGGCACAGGGCACGCCATCGGCATGGATGGGAAACACGTCTGGGAACGAATCATCGATCTCGGACGGACATGCAAAGCCCCGGATCAGGTCAGTATCGAGTTACAACCCCACTGGCACGGCTATCTCCTGGTTGATAGCGATACCATCTCTGTCGGATCACACAAAGAGAAATTGTTGCTTTCGGGGGATGTCTACAGCCAAGACATTCCGCACGCAAGCTTAGTAGAATGCGAAGATGCCGCGGCTTGGATCGAGTTCTTTACGGCATTGAAAGATCAGGTTCGGTATCCTCTCCGTGGGCTGATTGCTGATGGCGACCCCGCCATAGAAACCGCACGGCTCAAGGGGTTTTTTCCCAGATGTTCCGTTCCAGCTCTGCGTGCTCCACTACGAACGGAACCTGAAAGGGTTCCTCAAATACCGGTTCACGCAAAAACCAGGATACTGGAGAAAGACCGAGCGTTTTTTACAAGCTGTGCACCGGCTGTTGTACGCATGGGATATAGATACCGCCACCAGTTGTCTCAATGCCATTGTCCGTGATCCCGGGTTCAAGCAAGCGGGATTAGATGAACCGCTCGCCAATCTCAAAGAACGGTTTCCCCAGTTGGTCACCCATTTCTTCTATCCCGGCCTGCCCCGCACGACCAACATCATCGAGGGCATCATTAGCCGGTTAGATTCAAAGATTACCGCCAGCAAGAGCTATAAACATCACGACACTGGCTGGGCGACCCTCAAACTGCTCATCATGCGATACCGGTTTAAGCCGTTCGATGCTTGCCGAAAAAAGAACAAACACAAAAATGGGAAATCACCCTTACAACTGGCTGGCGTTAATACGTCAAACATCAGTTGGATAACCTTTTCACAGCCGGATAAAATACAGTCATAAAGTCCACTTTTGACTACAGCACCGAATTTCGGGATAATTTATTAAAATTCATTCGTCCTCTCCTTTGATTTGTCTTTATTAAAAAACACCAAAAAATATCAAAGAAGAGGACTCTTTTCAATTCCTTTGATTGATTTTATCCCTTCGTAATCCGAAAAAGTACCCCCATTTTTTCCTAAAATGACCTCTACCACTTAGATATTCCCAAATCATTCTGATTATCAGGAAGTTAGTCTATGCCAAGGCTAAATTTTGGGGGATGTCCAAAGAACAATGGGGTAATTGGGTTGGATTCTGTTGATTGGGTTAATTAGGTAGATTAGGTAGAATGGGTAGAATGAGTTAATTAGGTAGATTAGGTTGGATTCGGTAGAGTAGGTTGATTAGGCTTATCC
>JBAZPZ010000138.1:0-5040 GCA_041645495.1 Fidelibacterota bacterium
TCCATTCGGCATTCCCGGATTCCGGCTGACACATGAATTCGTTGATGACGATGGTTTGTGCAGGATAACCGATCTGAACCGGCAGAATGTTGAGATTGTTGGCGGAATCGGCGTCGGGGAACAGAATTTTGCCGCGAATGAAACCGCTTCCCATAAAATCGATTGGAACCGATAACGAATCCCGGATTTTCTGCAATGAGACGATCGAATCTGAAAAGAATTTATCATAAAAAGTCACGGGCATGGCGGATGTGGTTGTATCGGAGAGGAAATCGAATGAAATTTGGAATTCCGGGACGGTTTCGAGGCCGTTGTTTTCGATGCAAAAAGTTATGCCGAGCGATTCGCCCGGCAAGAGTCTGTCTTTTTTGAGAAATGTATTCGATTTGTCCCAGCGAAGATCGAGGCTTTTTAGGAGATTCGCGTTGGGTTGTCCCGGCGTTCCGCCTTCAGAAGAAGAAGATAGCGCCCAGTTCGATGAAGAATTGCTGAGTGTAAACGGATTTTTTCTCTCTAAGGAGAAATTTGTCCGGTATCCCCACGTTTTGGAATAACCGAGTCCGTCGATCCGGCGTCCGCAAAGATCGTTGACAAGAATGGAATCGCTCATGTTGTTCAGTGCAGGAATGGGCTGGATGCTTTTAAGAAAATGCGCCGGACTTCCCCAAAAACGCAGGAATGAAGAATCATTTGCAATGACGACGAATTCATTGGGCGGTAGGAGATAATCGGTTTTCGTTAGGCTCGCTGTCGTCGAATTGTCGCCGATCGTCCATTTTCGCAAATTGATTGTGTCGGTGGAAATGTTGAGCAATTCGATCCATTCGCCGCCGGAACCGGAAGCCGGATAGTACATAAATTCGTTGATGGCGAGACAGTGAGTTGGAAAGGGAAGTTGGACGTCTAAAATCTGTCGATTATTGCCCGGTTCGTCATCCGGAGGAAAGATCACATCGCCGATCAAATGATGAATGCCTGCGCGATTGAAAACCGCATTCGTCAAAATTGCTATCGAGTCTTTCGGCGTGAGTCCTGTGGAGGTTGAAAATAGCGTTTCTCCCGAAGACAAAATGCTATCGCCGTTACTGTCTTCACCGAAAAGAATCAGCGCGGAATCGCAGAAATTTTCACCGATATTTTTCACAATGATGGAAAAATCAATGGCCTTACCGGTTTCGAGCAATTCGGGGTCGGAAAGGCACGTCAGCTGTGTGACTTCCAGATCGAACGGTAGTGGTGTGACGCTATTGCGGAAACCGGGCGTGCCGTGCAAAATTCGGCTGTCTGCCCAGTTGGATATATGGTTGTCGCCTTCCGTGATAATTTTCTCCCAACTGTAACCGGACGACGGTTTGGCGGTCGTTAATACGGCCGAAACCGTGTCTCTCTGCGGACTAAACAGGTAAATCTGACTCGCGGCTGTATTCACTAAGCCGGTTCGCGCCAAAGAATTATCCTGAATTGTAATCAAGAGGGCGCTGTCCGGAATCAAATCTTCATAAGAAGAGGATTTGTTTTCCACCAAATAACCGCGATCCATTATGAGGGCAAAACCGTTCGACTGGATCGTATCGCCATAATCCACCACGAAACTCAGCGTGTCCGTGTAATCGTTTATCTTCAGGTAATAGCCGCTCAGTGCAATAGCAGAGTCGCCGCAATTGTACAGCTCGATGAATTCATCGTAATCGTCATCCCCGGACGGATTGGCCATGACTTCGTTGATGATGAGAGTCGAACCGGACGTCCGAACACAAATTGCAACGAGCAAGAGAGGAAGGGCAAATCGGAAAAGGTTTTCGTGTCGCATGAATTATACCTGAATCTTTTTGCAAGTTTAATCCGAAAGTTGCATTTTGTCAATAAAAAAGTTGTCGTTTCCGGGTGGAGGGAAAAAAAGATTGATTAATAACCGGGCAAAGCAGAAATTTAGACATTAAGAAATTTGTTAAATTGAGGTGTTGATCGTGCGAAAGAAAAACCAAATCATCTGTTCACCGAAGCCCGGGTCATCCCGAAGGAAAATTCTTGCCGTCGTCGGATTCATTCTCATGCTGGCTGCATTTTCTTATCCGCAAACCGGGAAGTACGCGCGAAAATCGGTGGCTTTTGTAGATGCGCTGATGATCGCCGATTCCGACATCCGTTTGTCGAACGAAAACGAGCGGTATCTGCTGAATGCCGTCCATGAAAGCATTCGGATTCCGCGATTCGATTACAATCCGCTTCCCGATGTTGTTCAAATCACGTTCAAGAAAAATCTCCAGACCAAAGGAATGGTTGCCGACGATAAAATCGCCGCGGTCATTCGTGATATTATCGCGCCGGAAATCATCAAATATCTCGATGTGAGCAAAGAACTCCGCGCACAGAATCTTGTCTCCGAAGTTCAGAAAAACTCGTTCATTGCCATCAAGGCGAAGGAACTCGGCGTCACGGCGGAACAGATGGAGCAGGTGATGAACTCCTCCTATATTTATGTGCCGTTCATCTCGAAGTACAAACTCAAAAAGGAAAAAGACGAAAAAGATCTGAGCGTTTCCGTCAGCGGCGGGCTGATCTGGTTCCACATCATTGCCGGCGACGAACCACAGGTTGAGAAGTTGGCGACGATTCGCTCGGACGCGACATCCAGCGCCGAAAAGAAAAAAGTGTACGACTTTGAGGGAAAAAAGATCGACGCCGAAGAATACGTTTATCGCACTGCCGTTCAAACTTTGACGATGAATTTACAGGTATTGACGCGCGGCATCGACATGTTCAAACTGACGGCTCCGATCGCCGATGTTGACGGACGAACGATTCGCTTCCCGCTTTCGAAAGCGGAAGGCATTCGGATGGACGAACCGTTTTTCGTCGGCGAATATTCAGAAACCAAGAACGGAAAAATCAAATTCCGCCAATCCGGATTTGTGCGCGTAGGCACAGTTTCCGATCCGAACAAGCCCGGCAAGCAACTTTCCACCGCCTGGGCAGTCAAAAAGGGCGATTGGGTTCGTGGCATGACGATACTTGAACATCCGAGAATTGGAGTTGACATTTCCGTGAAACCGAGATGGTTTACGATGGACATTAAGAAAGGTGCTTTTCTCTCAGATGATTTTTTCATTACTTACGACGATTACAAAGGTGGAGCAATCGGGATCGATTTCGATATGCAGTGGAATATTGCCGAGATGACGAAAAAACGACAGTCATTTTTGGTCGTTGGCGGAACGGCAGGCGCGACTCCCGTCCGAAGTGCAATTTATAGTAGTTTGGGGGATATCGTTTTTGACGTGCCCGAGGAAAGTTGGGCCGCAGGAATCCTGAGCGGCTATTTAGGTTACATGCGGAAATTTTACCTCGGCCCGATGGCGATTCATGCCGAAGCGCTGGCAGGCATTCAGCATCTGGTTCTGTCTGAACCATGGCAAGATGAGGACGTGACGATTTCCAATAACAGTCTTGGCGCGCGCGTAAATCTCGGACTGGAATATGCCGTAAACATCGATTGGAACGTCGGCATCTTCGCCGGGATGAACCTGTTTCCCGCGATGGATTGGTGGACAGTGAAATATAAAGACGAGGAAATCAATATGAAAAATGATGCCGATTGGGGAGCGCCGAAGATTTCCAGCATCTCGCCGACGTACGGCTTTTACATTCATTATTCAATACCGACGCTTTCGGTCAATCCGGGCGCTCTGCTTCAAAAAGAGATCGACAAAAAAGTGAAGAATTTTTAAGGAATGCACATGAAGAATTCACGACTGTTCATCGTTTTGCTTTTAGGTTTTGGTATCGTAATGGCCAAGTCGAATCTGCCGGTTTCGCGGGAAGCCGTGCTCGTCGAAAGCACGTCGCCGTCGGAAGTGATGATTCGGGCGACCGGTTACGGTTCCGGCTCCGACAAAGCCTCCGAATTGGACAAACGCGCCGATAACGACGCCTTCAAAGCGGCGGTCTGGTTCGTTCTGTTCGGCGGCACCGATCCGCTCATTCAGACCGATCAGGAGAAAGCCGCATTTCAGCCGATTCAGGAAGACTTTTTCACGAAAGAAAACCTCAAGCAGTTCAAATCGTGGGAAGCCGATTTCTACGATACGCGGCTGAAAATCGATGGTGGGAAGAAACTAAAAGTCGAAAAAACATTCAAGATCAACAAAGCGCTTCTGCAGGAAGATTTGGTGAAAAAAGGAGTTCTCGCCGAAGTCGCCACGATCGCCGGTTCGGTCGGTTTGCCATCCATCATGGTGATTCCGGAATCCAAATACGGGAAAGCGTCGCTTGAATTGCTGAAAACGGATGCGAATCTGAAAAAAGGCGCCGAAGTCGTCGAATCATATTTGACCGCCCGGAAATATGAAGTCATCGTACCCGAACAGCAACAGGTTTTGCAGGAACTTTCGTCGGCTCAGAATGAGATTCAGGGCGGTGAAGACGACTACAGTTATTTGTTGGCATTGTCTATCGGCAGTGACGTTTACATTTCTTACAACGTGGCGATCGAGACGCGAAAAGTCGGTTCGACCGTCGTGAAAAAAGGCGTTGTCGGGTGCCGCGCCTATGAAACGACAACCGCGCGTCTGCTCGGAACCGAAACAGGCTACAGTCCGGAACGGGCGACGGCCGACGCCGTTCTGATCGAAGAGGCGATGAATGATGCCGTCGATAAAGTTCTCAGCCGCATCACGAATTACTGGAAACAGGACATTCAACAGGGCATTCAGTACAAACTCGTTCTGAGCATCGCGAACACTTTCGATAAAGACGACGCCGAAACGATCATTTTCGGTTTTGGCGACCTGTTAAAGCAAGTGTCCAAAACTTATAAAGAGAACGTAGTCGCCGATTACACATACGACGTTCAGATTTGGTGCGATGCAACGCGGTACAAGTCGTCTTCGGATATTTATCGGTTTTTAAAGCAGAATTATAAAGGTGCTGGCGCGTTGACAAAAGTATCCGTCAGCCGGAAATTGATTCTGCTGAACGTCGCGGACGAATGAAGGAGGTCGGAATGCACAGACAAGTAATCAGGATAGGTTGGATCATTTT
>JBAZPZ010000139.1:0-5025 GCA_041645495.1 Fidelibacterota bacterium
GCTGACCGGAAGTTTGTTTTATCAGGGTTGCAACGACGAGATGTGCGTCGCGCCCGATTCGGCGGTTTTTTCGCTGAATATCCCAATTCTGGCTGACACTGAAATTATCGGATCGACTAAATCCAATGTCGATATGAAGCCGGAACCGCAGTCTGAAACCGGCGATTCGGGAGCATTTGACGTTGGCAGATCGCTGGCTAAAAAAGGCGCCACGCTGACGTTTCTTCTGATTTTTCTCGGCGGACTTGCGCTGAATCTGACGCCCTGTGTCTATCCGCTGATCCCGATTACCATGGGATATTTCGGCGGGCAGGCGACCGGAAAGAAAGGCAAACGGTTGCTGATGGCGCTTTTCTACGTGCTGGGAATCGCCGTCGTCAATTCGCTTCTCGGAACGCTGGCGGCGCTTTCGGGAACACTGCTCGGTTCGTTGATGACCAATCCTTTCATCCTGATCGTCATTGCGCTGATCCTGATCGCGCTGGCGCTCAGCATGTTTGGCGTTTACGAGTTTGAATTGCCGGCGTTTCTGACCAATCTCGGTGGAACCGTCAAATCGGGTTATGTCGGCTCGCTGGTCATGGGTTTGACGATGGGAATCGTCGCCGCGCCCTGCATCGGTCCGTTTGTCATCGGTCTGCTGACGTATGTCGCAACAACCGGAAATCCCGCGCTGGGCTTTGCGATGTTCTTCACGCTGTCGCTCGGACTCGGATTGCCGTTTTTGTTTTTGGCGTTCTTCTCGAGCCAGATCGGGAAATTGCCGCGCTCAGGCGAATGGATGGTCGGCGTTCGGATAATTTTCGGACTGATTCTCGTCGGAATGGCTTTCTATTTTCTCCGGCCAATCTTACCGGAAGCGATCCGTCAATTCGTTCTGCCGGGTTACCTGATTTGCGCGGGAATTTATCTGGCGGTTTTCAACCGCGCCGGTGAAAACACGCGGGGATTTGTTCTATTCAAAAAACTGATTGCCGTCACCGCGATCATTCTCGAAACATGGCTGATTAAACCGGATACATCCGCGCCGCAGACGATGAAGTGGCAACCGTATAGCGAAACCGCTTTCACGACTGTGCTGAATTCCGGGAAGCCGGTTCTGATCGATTTCTACGCCGACTGGTGCATTCCATGCAAAGAGATGGATCAATTTACGTTCACCGATACGAGTGTGGTTCGACTCGGCAGTGAATTTGCGCTATTCAAAGTCGATTTGACGTCGGAGGTTTCCCCGGAGGTCGGACGGTTGAAAACGAAATATGAAATCCGGGGCGTTCCGACGTTCCTTTTCGTGACGCCCGACGGAAACGAGATTCGCGAACTGCGCGGTGTCGGTTTCGAGAAGCCGGAAGTCTTTCTGAAAAAAATGGAAAAAGCGCTTTCCCGGACAAAATAATAACGATGTACGCATGGCGCGTCCGGAACAATTAATAACAACGGATTGGTTGGAAAAATGGAAAAAAAGGATGATATAAAATTAGTTCAGTCACTTTACGCCGCGCGTCAGCGGATTTTTTCCGAAATGGGCAACGTCATCATCGGTCAACGCGAGATCATCGATCAGTTGCTGGTGACGCTTCTTTGCCGCGGACATTGTTTGCTGATCGGCGTACCGGGATTGGCCAAAACCCTGATGATCAAAACGCTTGCTGACGTGCTGGATTTGAACTTCAAACGGATTCAATTTACACCGGATTTGATGCCGTCCGACATCACCGGAACCGAATTGATTCAGGAAGATAAAATGACCGGCAAACGCGACTTTCAGTTTTTCTGCGGTCCGATTTTCGGCAATATCATTCTCGCCGACGAGATCAACCGCACGCCGCCCAAAACACAATCCGCTCTGCTTGAAGCCATGCAGGAACATCGTGTGACGACCGCCGGAAAAACATACATTCTGGACGAACCGTTTTTTGTTTTAGCGACGCAAAATCCGATCGAGCAGGAAGGAACTTATCCTCTGCCGGAGGCGCAATTAGATAGGTTCATGTTCAGCCTGCGCATCGAATATCCGTCGTTTGCCGAGGAAATTCAGATCGTTAAATCGACGACCTCGGACATCGAGCCGAAACTATCGAAGATCATTAGCAAGGAAGAAATCCTGACTTTTCAGAGATTGATCAAGCGTGTGCCGGTCGCCGACAATATTATCGAATTCGCCGTTAAACTCGTGACTTCGACGCGTCCGCATGAAGAGAAAAGTCCCGATTTCGTCAAGAAATGGGTAGAATGGGGCGCCGGTCCGCGCGCATCACAATATCTGATCCTCGCGGCGAAAGCCTACGCAATTCTGAACGGAAAACCAACGCCGAACAAGGATGACATCGTCCGCGCCGCAGAGCCGGTTCTCCGGCATCGCATCATCCCGAATTTCAACGCCGAATCGGATGGCATCGACACCGACACGATAACCGATAAAATTCTCCAATGGCTGAACTAATCGGAAAGCGCCGGTTTCTCGATCCCAAAACCATCTCGCGGTTGGATAATATGAGCCTCCGCGCCCGATTGGTCGTCGAAGGTTTCATCATCGGTCTGCATAAAAGTCCGTATCACGGCTTTTCGGTGGAATTCGCCGAACATCGTCCGTACATGCCCGGCGACGAAATCAAGCGTATCGACTGGAGACTTTACGGCAAGACCGACCGGTACTACATCAAGCAATACGAAGAGGAAACGAATCTCAAATCCTACATTCTGCTCGATAAAAGCGGGTCGATGGGCTACCGCTCCGGCGAGATTTCCAAGTTGACATACGGCAGTTATCTGGCCGCCGCGCTGGCGTACCTCATGCTCAAACAACAGGATGCCGTCAGCCTGACGCTTTTCGATTCCGCCGTTCGGAATTATTTACCGCCGCTGGCGAAGAAAAGCCACCTGAACTTAGTACTCGGCGCGCTGGAAGAAACCATGCCGGGCGATGAAACCGCCGTCGCGCCTCTGCTTCACGAATTGGCAGAAAAGATCAGAAAACGCGGTTTGATCATTCTCATTTCCGACTTGATGGATGACCCGGAGGCTGTCATTCATGCGTTGAAACATTTCCGGCACAAACGGCATGAAGTAATACTTTTTCATATTCTCGATCCGCAGGAAATCGCCTTCGATTTTAAGCGGCAGTCCCGGTTCGTCGATCTGGAAACGAATGAATTTCTCGTCACCGAGCCGTGGCATATCAAGCGCGCTTACCAGCAGAGCATCACCAAATTTATCGAACAGTATAAAATCCGTTGCCGCGAAAACAACATCGATTACGTGCTGATAACGACGGAGAAACCGCTCGATCTTGCGCTGACCGAATATCTGAACAAGCGGACGCGAATCGGCTAACCGAAACCAAGAACACGATCCAGTAAAAATCAAAAAGCCGGTCGAAGTTCAACCGGCTTTTTAAACAATTTCTTGATTGATTATTGCTGGAGTTCTTTCGAAATCGCACGATACTTTTCGGCTTCTTCCTTATGGCCCAGATTGTAGAGCGATTTCCAGAGAATCTCATATCCGAAGATGGATTTGGGATCGAGCGCGACTAATTTGCGGGCGTAGTCTTCAGCGTTGACCCAGTCTTTATTATTGAAATTCGCTTCGGCAATGCGGATCAGCGCTTCGGTGTCGTTGGGATTGGCGGCGAGGACCTTCTGATATTCGATATTCGCTTCTTCGAATTGGTTGGTCTTGGCCAGAATTTGCGCCAAAATGAAGCGGTAATCCACATTGTTCGGGTCGCTGGCAATCAATTGTCTGGCAATCGATAGCGTTTCTTCAAGGCGCTGTATTTCGGTCAGATACTGAATCCGCAGAATCTGAAGGTCGAGCGCTTCGGGATGCGCCATCGTCGCCTGAGCGAGTTCTGATAATACCGATTCACGCTGGTTCGGCGTCCATCTGACCTGATAATAGTAGTAATTAATATCTTTATCGAAGATGCCTGCTTCGCTCGCAAGTTTTGTGTATTTTTCGACATTGGCGCTATCTTTCAGCAGGAAGTAGCATTTCACGATGCCGTTGAAGGTCGGATCCTGATCGGTGCGAATCTCAAGCGCTTCCTGAAATTTGTTTGCAGCGAGTTTCAGTAACGAATCTTTTTCCATCGGAAACAGCGCGCGAAGGGCTTCATTGAAAAAATTGGCGCCCTGCGAATGGACTTCGCTCCAGATTCTCTTGAGCATATCGTCGGCGGTGAGTCCGGTGACAGGCTCTCTGTAAGTGGAACTGATTTTTCTGGATAGTTGCAGCATCTCTCTCGCTTTCGCCCAGTCTTTTCTCGGAGCATAAACGCCGGTAGCGAGCAGGAAGGAAACCTCGGGATTGGTCGGTTCCTTGGCCAAAGCGCTCAGTAATTGCTGTTCGGCGGCGGCGGCGTTATTTTGCTGAAAATAAACCTTGGCGGAGGTCACTTCCGGACTCTGACATGCGGGCATCATCAGAGCAAACAATACGGTAATCAATATGGCAAACGAGACTTGAATTGTCTTCATGATATCTCCTTATTCGATAGTTCAAATAAACGCGCTGAATTTATGACAGAAAAAATTTGATTACAAGAGCGAACAATGGGGTAATTGGGTTGGATTCTGTTGATTGGGTTAATTAGGTAGATTAGGTAGAATGGGTAGAATGAGTTAATTAGGTAGATTAGGTTGGATTCGGTAGAGTAGGTTGATTAGGCTTATCCGCTTTTGGCGGGGTTCATTCTTTTTGCCGCAGATTTCCACGGATAAACCCTGTGGAATAGAACCTTTTTATTTGCAGAAAAAACTATCGAATGATTATTCCACAGGGTAAACACTGATAAGATAAAGAAATTGACAGCGAAAAGAACGAAACCAGTTTTCGCTCTGCCAAACTGGTTTCTGATTTATAGACTACGAATCAACACTAAATCCCGGCACGGCATCTATGAAATATCTGAATATTTGTTTGCTTCACTCATAACAAAGTCAGTTCGCCTTTGGCGAATAAGGATTTCACAGATTTCCTTTCACAATCTCATTATCAATAATCAGGGAAATCAGCGCAATC
>JBAZPZ010000140.1:0-5009 GCA_041645495.1 Fidelibacterota bacterium
GGCGTCATCAAAGCGTAAACGAGCGCTTGTTCGAATTCGTTCGGCGTAAAGTCCTGAAACTCGCCGGACGCTTCTACCTGAATACTCGGCAAAATCGGTTTGCGCGTTGTTTCATACAGTTCCGCCGTAAGATCATGAATGAATTCTGCGTCCTGACCGATCATTTTATGGTAGATCATCGGCGAAAAATAGTCCACGTACGGCGTCAGTGCTTTCACATCCTGACCCGCGACTCGAAGAATCGCCTGATTGAACTGTTCACCGCTCCAAGGCACCGTATGGACCAAAATCTTAATATTCGGATCGATTTTCTCGACGGCTGACCGGACGGATTTGACGAACCGCGTGATGTTTTCGACTTTCCACGCAGTCCATTTCTCTCCGTGATTTTCAAGAATCCACGACGCTTTCTGTGCCGTTTCGGTCAATGAATCGGGAAACACGAGAGAATATTTTTGGATAAATAGCGACAGACACCGGTTGCAAAAGCAGAATTCGCGGAGTTGGTCTGGTTTTTCGTTCGGAAGAACGAGTTCCCATGTTGTCGGATACCGCATAAAATCCAGGCAGAGAATATCCGGTTGGAATTTTTTAGCGACTTCCTTCACGATGGATAATTTGTATAGCCGATATTCTTTGTCGGTCGGACAGACCATTTTCTGCCAATCGACATAGACGTTGTTTCCGTAGCTATCGACCGGAATCAGATCATCGCGATTCAGGACGATGTCCGGGTCGTAGAAGATTTGGCAGATGGCGGCGAATCGGATGTTGTTTTGTTTCATCACGCGACGCAGTTCGAGCAGGTTCAGATCTGGATCGCTCCAACGAAAAACACGGCTGGGAAAAAATGCTTTCCGACCTTCATAAACCGTCGTAAAAATGGTATTGACACCGACGGCTTTTAAATCGGCGGCCAACTTCGGAAAGTCGTTTTGATACTTTTTTCGCGTCTCGGACTGGCTGAAATACACTTTCATTCCGTGAATGGAACCGGAAATCTGCGCATGCTGACGTTTCTCACATGAAAAGAGTACCAGTACCGGTAAAATTAACGCGAATCGACTGAACCACCCCATTTTCACAGGAAGATTATAATCGAGATTTTAGAGAAAAACAATAGTTCTGTTTTCAATCCATTTTGTCCGGCGATCCGGCTTTTCCCGGCTTTAATAATTAAAGAAAAAGTGTGGCGGTTCACGGTAAATTGGTTAAATTCCAGACAGATTTTTCTCATGATCACCATCAAAATTCACAGAAAGGTATTGAGATGACGACGACAAAACAGTGCATTGAAATGGAAGACCAGTACGGCGCGCACAATTACAAGCCGCTGAACGTCGTTTTGACGAAAGGCGCCGGAATCTGGGTCGAGGATGTCGAAGGGAAAAAATACATGGATTTCCTCGCCGCATATTCCGCCGTCAACCAGGGGCACTGCCATCCGCGACTCGTGAAGGTTTTGCAGGAGCAGTGTGCCAGATTAGCGCTGACTTCGCGCGCATTTCGGAACGACCAGCTTCCGTTTTTAGCGAAAGAACTTTGTGATCTGACCGGCTATGAAATGATGTTGCCGATGAATTCGGGCGGAGAAGCCGTGGAAACGGCGATCAAAGCTGCCCGAAAGTGGGGCTACAAAGTCAAAGGCGTCGAAAAAGACAAGGGCGAAATTATCGTCTGTTCCGGAAATTTTCATGGTCGGACAACTACGATCATTTCCTTTTCGACCGATGAACAGTATAAAGACGGATTCGGACCGCTGACGCCCGGATTCGTCGTCGTTCCATACGGCGATGCCGAGGCGTTTCGAAAAGCCGTCAATCCAAACACAATCGCTTTTCTTGTCGAACCGATCCAGGGTGAAAGCGGCGTCGTCGTTCCACCAGAAGGTTTTTTAAAAGAATGCGCCGAAATCTGTCGTGAAAATCGCGTACTGTTCGTCGCCGACGAAATTCAGAGCGGTCTGGGCAGAACCGGCAAATTATTTGCATTTCAGCACGAAAACGTTCGCCCCGATATGGTAATCATCGGCAAAGCGCTCAGCGGCGGCATGTATCCGGTTTCGGCGGTTGTCGCTTCCCGGGAAATTCTCGGTGTGTTCAATCCGGGCGATCATGGCTCGACATACGGCGGCAATCCGATTGCCTGCGCCGTTGCGCGGGAAGCGCTGAAAATCATCATCGAAGAAAAATTGTCTGAGCGATCGGCGGAACTCGGCGCGTATCTGATCGAAAAACTACGGACGATCCAAAGTCCGTACGTCGATTTCTATCGCGGAAAAGGATTGTGGATCGGGATCGTTCTCAAGAAATCGGCAGGCGGCGCGCGACGATTCTGCGAAGCGCTTCAGGAGAAAGGAATTTTAGCCAAAGAAACCCACGAAACCGTCATTCGCATCGCGCCACCCTTGATCATCAAGAAGGAAGAGATTGACTGGGCAGTCGAAAGAATCCGTGAAGTTTTAACCAAATAAAAGGCTTGATTTATTGTCGCTTTTTGGCTAAATAAACGTCGGTAATATTAACATTGTTGGAGGATGTAACATTGAAAGAAGCAATCAAAGGACTGAAACCGGAGTCGCTGTGGAACTATTTTTACGAACTGAATCAGGTTCCCCGCGAATCCAAAAACGAAAAAGCCGCAATCGAGTGGACTGCGTCCGTCGCGAAAAAACTCGGATTGTCCTATAAAATCGACAAGGTTGGAAACATCGTCATTTCAAAACCTGCTTCAAAAGGAAAAGAAAAAGCAACGCCCGTCGTCCTTCAGGGACATATCGACATGGTTTGCGAAAAGAACGCAGATGTCATTCACGATTTTTCCAAAGACCCGATTCAGTTGGTACGCGATGGCGAATACATCCGGGCGGCCGGAACGACGCTCGGCGCCGACAACGGGATCGGAGTGGCGACCGCACTGGCGGTTTTGTCAGACAAATCTCTCGTTCATCCACCGATAGAAGCGCTATTCACTATCGATGAAGAAACGGGATTGACCGGCGCGGTATCGCTCGAACCCGGATTTGTTCAGGGAAAAATTCTGCTGAATTGTGATTCCGAAGAAGACGGCGTGTTGTACGTCGGTTGCGCCGGCGGAAAAGACACGGAAGTCACGTTCGACATCGACTGGCAAAAAGCGCCCGTTGGTTCGCAGGCGATAGCAGTTAAACTCTCGGGACTAAGAGGTGGACATTCCGGTCTGGAGATTCATCAGGGTCATGCGAACGCGCTGAAACAGCTCAACCGCATCATCTGGAAAGCCGCCGAACAATTCAAGTTTTCACTATTTTATATCGATGGCGGAACCAAGCACAACGCCATTCCGCGCGATGCCGAATACTGCTTGCTCATCGACGGGAAATCGGCCGATCCGTTCAAACAGTTTATCGCCGATTGCGAAACGATGCTGAAAGGCGAGTTCAAACAAATCGAGCCGAAACTCAAACTGACTGCCGAGGCATTTTCGGACTATCCGGAAAAAGTGTTCTCGCCCGAATTCCAGAGCCGACTGTTGAATTTCCTCTATGCGATTCCGCACGGCGTCAAGAAAATGAGCCACGACATTCCCGGACTCGTCGAAACATCGACAAATGCCGCCATCGTGCGCACAAAAGACGATCAGGTCAGTTTGCTGACCAGCCAACGCAGTTCCGTCGCGTCGGAAATCGTCGGAATTGCAGACAAGGTCAAAGCGACCGGTTTGTTGGCAGGCGGAAAAGTCCGCCAGAGCACCGGTTATCCGGCGTGGGCGCCAAACATGCAGTCGAAAATTCTCGGCCTCATGAAATCGGTTCATAAAGATTTGTTCGGTAAAGAGCCCGATGTCAAAGCCATTCATGCCGGTTTGGAATGCGGTATCATAGGCGAAAAGTACGAAGGAATGGACATGATTTCTTTCGGCCCGACGTTGAAGGCTGTCCATTCACCCGACGAACGAGTTGAAGTTGCGACCGTTGAAAAATTCTGGCAATTATTGCTCGAAGTTCTCAAGCAGATCGAGTAATCGTTATTTTTACATGTTGAAAAGGCCATTCCGATTCGATGATTCCCTTCGGAATGGCTTTGAATATTTGAGAACCATTACGGTGACAATCTCGCCGTGTCAGTAGTTTGTGAGACTTTTTATGTGGGAATTATTCGTTAAAAAATTTTCTAACAAGCAGAACCGTTCCATCATTATCGTCGTTTTGCTTATTCACGTCATAATTCTAACGATCAGTTGGCGGTTGACCAGACCCTTTTTCAAGGAACCGCCCTGCGCCGTCTGCGGAAGAGCGGACACTTATCCGGTCAGACTCCTCTATCAATACAAGGTCAATGTTATTCCTTATGTCGTCGAGAAAGATATCTTTTATTGTAAAAAGCACGCGGAAAACGTACCGCAGATCGTCACGGAAGTGCCCAGCGAGAAAGACCGGGTTGAACGACGCTTTTGGATCGTTGTAATCTCCACGACGGCGGTTTTGGGAACATTGTTATTCATTTTAACCCTGCTGGATTTGAGTTACTGGTTGTTGGCTATTCACCCGTTCTTGGTCACATTCATTTTCTTGGTATTCGGGATTGTCAGCAACACGACGATGACGACTTTTTTAATCGCTTCAATAGCCATTCCGATCTCGATTTTCATCGTATGGAACCAGTGGATCGCCAGCCAAAAGTAATGGAGAAAACTTGGGACTCGAATACATTTTCAGACGCAGAAGCATTCGGAAATTTACCGGCGAAACGGTCTCGGACGAACATTTAGACCTCATCCTGAAAGCCGGAATGGCGGCACCATCCGCCCATAACTTAAGGCCCTGGCATTTTATCGTCATCCGGGATCGTGCAAAATTGAACAAAATCGCCGATATTCATCCATTCGCCAAGATGCTCTATCAGGCGCCTGTCTGTATTGCCGTGTGTGGCGATGTCAAAATTTCGTCCAAGCGATGGGATCAGGATTGCGCGGCGGCAACGGAAAACATCCTGCTTTCACTACCGGAACTGGGGCTTGGTGGCGTCTGG